>CANQSK010000064.1 GCA_947626475.1 uncultured Lachnospiraceae bacterium | reverse complement strand
AGTCACCGGCCTCCAGGCAGCTGACCATCTTGTCGTGGTTGGGATCCCTGAGAAACATCAGAACAATCTTCTTCACCAGGCTTTCCTTGTTCAGCATGCGGCCCATGGTCGCCTCATAGTCGCCGCCGATCGCATCATAACATTCCTTTAATGTCATCTTATTCTTTCCCCTTTCTCTCCGGCTTTGCCGGAGCAGTCATTTTCGCTGTCAATCGGTGAGATCGCGGACAGTATTTCATTGGTCGTCTCATCATAGAAGCAGAACCTGCCTCTTCCGGCCCGCTTGGCCGCGTACAGCGCCTGATCCGCCGCATGGAACAGCGTGTCATAATCCGTTCCCACCAGATCGGTCTTTGCCACGCCCATGCTGACGGAAATATTAAAGTCCCCGTACTGCCCGATCAGAGAATTGTAAATTCTCCGGATGGCCAGATCCACATGCTCGTGATACTCGAAAAACAGCAAAAACTCATCTCCGCCCACCCGGGCCGTGATCGTTCCCTCACGCATGATCCGCTTCAGGGTCTGGGACATATGCTTCAGCACCTCGTCGCCGAACAGATGTCCGTATGTATCGTTGGCCTGCTTAAAGTAATCCAGATCGAAGATTCCCAGGGCAAAGCGGCTGTCCGGCCTGTCGGCCATCATCTCCTCAATGCGGGCTCTGGCAAACTTATGGTTGTAAAGCCCGGTCAGCGTATCATGGGACGCCATCATCTGCAGCTCATCCATGCGGACCTTGCTCTCATGTACGTCGATAACTTTGCCGATAGCTCCCGTATATTGGGGCGGTTCATTGTCAGACCAGGTAGCCCGTGCAATCAGCTTCATCCACCTGTCCTCGCAGTTGAGGTGCACACGGCAGTCATGGCGGATAACAGGATTGTCCGGCGTGGTATGGTGCAGCTCTTCTCTGACCTCTTCCATACTGCTGCTGTCGATCATTCTCTGAACCCTGGCGTTCTCCAGCGGATTCATAATGGTCTCATCCAGGCCCAGGTGCCTGGCTCCCCACTCGGAGAGAGTAACCATAGGAGGCGTGGTCGTATACTCGAACTGGACCTCCTGGGACATGTCCGCAAAGAACCGGTACTTCATCCGCTCATGCTCCAGAAGCTGCAGCGTCCTCTCAGAGGCGGAATACTTCTCATGCTGCCGCAGCATGGCTTCCTTCACATTCCTCAGGCTCCGCTCGTCAGACCATTTGCGCATGCTGGAGGTTCCCATAATTTCCTTGATATTTTTCTCGTTGTTTCTCAGGCATTCCATGAGAAGGGGATTGAACTGGCCGCACTGCCCGTCCAGGATCATCTGGACCGCCACCTCATGAGTATATGCCTTTTTGTAGACACGCTCGCTGGTCAGGGCGTCATAGACGTCCGCCAGAGCCACGATCTGAGCGGAAATGGGAATCTCATCCCCCTTCAGCCCGTCCGGATATCCGCGGCCGTCATATCTTTCATGGTGCCACCGGCATATCTCATAGGCCGCCTTCACCAGCGGCTCATTTTGATGCACCTGCATTCCCCTCAGCATGTCGGCCCCCAGCATGGAGTGGGTCTTCATGATGGCAAACTCCTCATCGGTCAGACGCCCCGGTTTATTCAGGATCTCGCCGGGAATCCCGATCTTTCCGATGTCGTGAAGCGCAGCCGCCGTGCTGATCGTGGTAATGTCGGAAACGCTCAGCTCATACTCATCCGTCATCTTCAGAAGATACTTCAGAAGAAGCTCCGTCAGAGTCCGGATATGCAGTACATGCTGGCCGCTCTCGCCGTTTCGGAACTCCACAATGTGGCTGAGAATGTCGATCATCATGGCGCTCTGCTTTTCCTTCTCGTAGATCTGATCGGCCACCATGTTGATCAGCTTTTTCTGCCTGGCATAAAGAAGTATGGTGTTCACAACCCTGTGACGGACAATGGTCGCGTCAAAGGGCCTGCTGATGAAATCGGCGGCCCGCAGCTCGTAGGCTTTCTGAACTCTGGCCGGCGCGCTCTCCGCCGAGATCATGATGACAGGCGTATCCTCGATCCAGCCGTTCTCATTCATGGCGGCCAGGACCTCAAACCCGTCCATCTCCGGCATCACGATATCAAGAAGCACCAGGTCTATCTCGGCTGCCCGCTTGTACAGCAGCGCCACTGCCTGTTTGCCGTCCTCCGCCTCAAAAATCTCATAATCATCTCCCAGCATATCCGCCAGGATCGAACGGTTCATCTCCGAATCGTCCGCTATCAGAATCCTTTGCTTTCGTTCCCTCTCTGCCGCTATGATAATCGCTTCCCTTCAAGTCGTAATCCATCTGTGAGTATAACATAATTAGCCCGTTCCGACAAGAGACTCTGTCAGCTTTTTCCGGGAAACTCATGGCCGCATTTCCGGCAGCGGATGCTGATATTGCCCTTTCCCCTGGGGATGCGCAGCTTCTGTCCGCAGTTAGGACATTTGAATATCTTATAATTCCGAAACTCCTGAAAACGGAACTTTCCTTTTCTCCAGCCCTCGGACAGCCGGAAGCGCCTGTTCAGATAGTTTTGATTTTCCTGAAAGCGCCGGTTGATATTTTTGGAAAACATCCGAAAATACACAAGCGCCACGCAGATCAGTTCCGGGACGATCAAAACCCCTGAGCGCAGGAGCAGGCCCAGCACAACGAGGGCCATCGTCAGGTACACCAGAAACCGGTTCAGCTCATCGCTGCCGTAGCGTCCCACCATGAAGCGGGCAAACCGCTCTCTCCAGTTTTTCAAATCCTTCCCTCCTTTATTCACCGGCCGCGCTGCGGATCACGCCGCCTGCGTCTATGGCAATGCCGCCGGAAATACTCTCCAGATACCGGTACTTCTGCTGCCTGGCAGCCTCATCCTCAACCAGCACAGTCCTGCATCCTTTCTGCAGGCAGGGCACAAAACGGAGTTCCTTCACGCCCTCCGGCGTAACATCTGCCTCCACCAGGCAGGTATCCTGAGTGCGGCTGTTAAACCAGAAGTTGCCCAGGCTGTAGAAAATGGGAACTCCCTTATAATACTCCACTCCCTGAAGGCAGTGGGTGTGGTCGCCGATTACCAGGTCCGCCCCGGCGTCAATGTACTGATGGCCCAGACTCTGCTGGTCCGCCTCAAACCGGCTGACTCCCTCCGTCCCCCAGTGGACATAAACGACCACAAAATCACTGGTGGCCTCCGCCTGCCGGATCACCTCAAGAAACTTTGCCGGATCGTAGGTCCTCAGCACTCCCGCAGACGTCTCCGTGGCTTCCTTCGTCCACACATAGCTTCTCTCCACCTGGGTCGCGCTCACGTAGGCCACGGTCATACCGTTGATCTTGAAATATACGATCCCCCTGGCCTCCTCCAGGTTCCGCCCCGCCCCCACGTAGGGGATTCCGTAGGCGCTCAGGGTATCCAGCGTATCCACAAGGGCTGTCTCCCCGTAATCATAGACATGATTGTTCGCAACCGACACGATGTCCACCGACATGGTAAGAAGATTGGCCGCCGTCTCCGGCTTCGCCCGAAAAGTAAAGGTCTTTCCCTTCAGGGCGCTGCCCCGGTTACTGTATGTATATTCATTATTCACCATCATAATATCCGCTCCGCTCATTCTGGCAATCACCTCCGGAGCGATGCAGCGGGTAATGTCATCCTGCACGCTGTGATAGTAGCCCATGTTGGCGTATCCTTCCGCAAAGCTGATATCCCCCGCGAAGGACAGAGTCACATGCTCCGGCGAGGCCGCCTCCTTCTCATATACGGCGGCTCCCCAGGCCGGGAAGGCGCTTCCCAGCAGGACCAGCGCGGCCGCCGCCAGGCATTTCAGACGCTTTTTCATATATTTTTCCTCCTGCAAGTAAAGCTGCTTCTATTATAATAAATGACCGGCCTCCCGTCAATCTATGTACTGCGTCTCCCCGTTTCTCTCCCGGGATTTTTCCGCCAGAAAGACGATCTGATGTCCCGTCATGGAATCCTCCAGCGCCGTGCAGCAAGGCGATGTCTTGCCGCCGGACAGCAAGGCGATAAAATCACGGACAATAGCCTGGTCGCCGCCTCCATGAGCATTTCCCTTCTGCTGCGCCGAAACGTCCACCGTGCGGACGTTTTTTCCTTCTGCCTCCCAGGGAACAATGCGGGATACCGTAAAGCGCTGTTCCTCAAAGATGCCGTCAATCTCACCCCTCGTACCGGTTATGTGGATATGGCGGCCGGAAGCTGCAGCACCGCCTGTCATGGAAAAGGTCCCTGTAGCTCCGTCCTCAAATCCGATGAGAACCGACTGATGATCCACGATCTGCAGATCGCAGCCGTAAACGCAGCGGCTGTAGGGATTGTCCCTCCCCGACAAAATCCGCCTCTTTTCCTCCTCAGAGCAGCCGTCGCAGCCGCATTCATGCCAGATATTATTGACCCAGCGCTGGGGATGCTCAAGATACAGCCGTCTGGCGGAATAGACGCATTCCCGCTCGGCCGCACAGTCAAGAAAACAATGGCTTCCGCTGCCGGGAGGCGCCATCTCCGGCCGGAACTGGAACAACGATCCTATGCTGGACACGCTGACCGGTTTCGTACCGCTCATAAGCCAGGCCATAATATCCAGATCGTGGCTGCACTTGGAAAGCAGCATGCCGGAACCGCAGAGCTCCGGGGAGGCGTATTTTCCCCGCACATAGGAAACCGATTCATGGAAAAAGCTGACCTGCTCCGACATCTGGATATTGATGATCCTGCCTATCTCCCCGCCGGAGACGATCTCTTTGATCGTCCGGTAAAAGGGGGCATACCGAAGGACATGGCACACCATAACACGCCTTCCGGTCTCTCGGACGCAGCGGAGCAGTTCCTCCGCCTCCTCCTGATTTACCGCGAAAGGCTTCTCCAGCAGAATATCGTAACCGCGCTTAAGCAGCGGCACCGACGTTGCCACATGCTGCCGGTCCATGGTGCCGTTGATCACCGCGTCGGCGAACCTGGGATATTCCGCCAGCTCCTCCGCCGATGAAAAGCAATGCTCCTCCGGGATGGAAAACAAATCCCTGGCCAGACGTACCCTCTCCGGCACAATATCCGCCACCCCCACTATTCGGAACCAGTCTTTGTGGGCCAGAGCTTCCCTGGCATAAATCATAGACCGTTCCCCCATACCGACTACAATGATCTGAACCGGCTTTGTCATCTTTTTTCCTCCAAAAAGGGTATCTTTTCAGATACCCTTTTCTCTGTCATCTCAGTGTGAATGTAGCGCACTCCGTATGGCCTGGCTCCGACGCCCCGTCGCCTACGATTCCGATCCTCTCGGCCCCGCAGCGGCGGTCGCTGTTGTACACGCAGTTTATCGCCTCACAGTCGATTTCCAGGCGGTTTTCCGGTGTCTTGAACAGGTTCCTGTAGGAGCCCTCCAGGTTCTGGTCGAAGCTTCCGCAGCAGGTTTCAAAATTGTCCTGGGCCTCGCTTCCGTCGACCACGATCGCCTGCTTGCAGCAGCGGTTCTCCGCGTTGTGAAGACAATTGGTAACCGTACACTCTAATCTGGTCATGATAATTCCTCCTGTTAATGAGATTCTGCCGGGCATGCGCCCTGAAATACAGAAAACATCTGCGGAATTATCATTTCCATTTTGCCGGAAAACATGCAGCTCCGGCTGCATTGCTTATAAGAAATATTTTACGCCGGACTCAAATATCTTCATATCCTGTTCGCCGTAAATGTTTACGGCCACCGACCGGCCGCGGCGCTCCGAGTGGGCCATCTTTCCCAGAATCCTGCCGTCGGGACTGGTGATGCCCTCAATGGCCATGTAGGAGCCGTTGGGGTTCCAGAACTCGTCCATGGTAGGCTGGCCCTTGTCGTTGACATACTGGGTCGCCACCTGACCGTTGGCAAACAGCTTTTCAAGCCACGCTTTACTGGCTACAAAGCGGCCCTCTCCGTGGGAAGCGGGATTGCAGTAGACCCCGCCCAGCTGAGCCTGAGCCAACCAGGGGGACTTGTTGGTCATCACCTTAATATAGACCATCTTGGACACATGGCGTCCGATGGTGTTCATGGTCAGTGTCGGCGAATCCGCGTGCTGCTCCACGATCCGGCCCTCCGGGACCAGTCCCAGCTTGATCAAAGCCTGGAACCCGTTGCAGATGCCCAGCATCAGCCCGTCTCTCTCATTCAGCAGCTTCTCGATCTCTTCCTTTATCACCGCGTTGCGGAAGACAGTGGCAAAGAACTTGGCGGAGCCCTCCGGCTCGTCGCCGGCCGAGAAACCTCCCGGGAACATGACGATCTGAGCCTGGGAAATCTCTTTCCTGAACTCCTCCACGGAATCCCGGATATCCGCCGCGCTCATGTTGCGGAACACTCTGGTGCTTACCTGGGCCCCCGCCCTCTCAAAGGCTCTCGCGCTGTCGTACTCGCAGTTTGTGCCGGGGAACACAGGGATAAACACGCGGGGCTTCGCCGTCTTGTGGCGGCAGACGCAGATCTGCCCCCCGTCGTAGGGCCGGTCGGGAACCTCCGTCTGCTCCACGCCGGAAACCGTGGGGAACACATCCTCCAGGGTGCCGCTCCATACGTCCAGGGCCTCCTCCATGGGGATGACCGCCGCCCCGTACTCCAGGACTCCCGTTCCCGTGACCTCTCCGATCACCGTGTAGGGGATGGACAGCTGCCCCAGCTTCCCGTCGGGAACCTCGCAGACAATGCAGCCCCAGCCGGGAGCGAAGAAATCTCTCGGGTCCACATTGTGCTCTATCTTTACGCCCAGCTTGTTGCCGAACGCCATCTTGCTGACCGCTTCCGCCAGGCCGCGGCCCTCCACCTCGTAAGCGGAAATAATATTTCCCGCCTTAATATCCTGATAAATCTTCCGGTAGCCGTCCAACAGCTGCTCATATACCGGCAGGTCGTACCGGTCTCTCTCGATCTTAAACTCTACGATCCGGCTTCCGGCCTTCTTGAACTCCGGCGTGATAATGTCCCTGCTGCTGGCCACATCCACCGCGAAGGATACCAGCGTAGGTGGCACATTGATCTCTCCGTGATGCTCGTCGTTGAAGGTTCCGGACATGCTGTCCTTGCCTCCGATGGAGGGCAGGCCGAATCCCAGCTGGGCGCTGTAAGCGCCGAGAAGAGCCGCGAAGGGCGTGCCCCAGCGGGTCTTGTCCTCGGTCATCCTCTTAAAGTATTCCTGGAACGTAAAGCGGATCTTGTCGACCTGGCCGCCGCTGGCCGCGATCTTGGCCACAGAGGACGTTATGGCGTAGACGGCTCCGTGGTAAGGGCTCCAGCTGGACAAAAACGGGTCGTAACCATAGCTCATCATGGTCACTAAGTCGGTATTTCCCTGAAGGACCGGCAGCTTGGCCACCATGGTCTGAGTCTCCGTCAGCTGATACAAACCGCCATAGGGCATGAAGACAGAACCTGCTCCGATGGAGCCGTCAAACATCTCCACCAGTCCCTTCTGGGAGCAGACATTCAGATCTGCCAGAACAGAGAGCCACTGCCTCCGGATTCCGTCCGCGTCGTTGATATCGGAAACGCCGTTTTGGGCCGCCTCAAAGGGATTGCCCTGCCTGGGCGGCGTCTCAAGGACGACCTCCGCCTCCTGGTGGGCGCCGTTGGTATCCAAAAACGCCCTGCTGATATCCACAATGGTACTGCCCCTCCAGGTCATCTTAAGACGGGGCTCCTCCGTCACCACAGCCACAGGAACGGCTTCCAGATTCTCCTCGGCGGAGTAGCCCAGGAACCTGTCCACGTCGGCGGGGTCTAAAACTACGGCCATCCTCTCCTGGGACTCAGAGATGGCGATCTCCGTGCCGTCCAGGCCCGCGTATTTTTTCGGCACCTTGTCCAGATCGATCTGTAGGCCCGCGGCCAGCTCGCCGATGGCAACGGACACGCCGCCCGCGCCGAAATCATTGCACTTTTTGATGATCCCGGACACTTCCGGACGGCGGAACAGCCGCTGGATCTTCCGCTCCGTGGGCGGATTGCCCTTCTGGACCTCCGCGCCGCAGACTTCAATGCTGGCTTCCGTGTGAACCTTGGAGGAACCGGTCGCTCCTCCTATGCCGTCCCGGCCGGTCCGGCCTCCCAGCAGGACAATGACATCTCCCGGGTCGGAAGTCAGACGCTTCACATATTTTCTGGGGGCCGCGCCCATGACGGCGCCGATCTCCATTCTCTTGGCCGCGTAATTGGGATGATAAATCTCCTTCACATATCCGGTGGCCAGACCGATCTGGTTGCCGTAGGAGCTGTAGCCGCCGGCCGCACCGTTGACCAGCTTCCTCTGAGGCAGCTTTCCCTTCATAGTCTCCGAAATCGGCCTGGTGGGGTCCGCCGCCCCGGTAATCCTCATAGCCTGATACACATAGGTACGGCCGGACAGGGGATCGCGGATAGCGCCGCCCAGACAGGTAGCGGCTCCGCCGAAGGGCTCGATCTCCGTGGGGTGGTTGTGCGTCTCATTTTTAAAATTCACCAGCCACTCTTCCTCAACCCCGTCAATCTCTACCGGCACCACAATGCTGCAGGCATTGATCTCCTCCGACTCTTCCAGATCCGGAAGCTTTCCCTCCGCCCGAAGCTTTTTCATGGCCAGAAGGGCCAGATCCATAAGGCAGACGAACTTGCCGTCTTTTCCTTTATAAAGAACTTCCCGGTCCGCCAGATACTGACGATAAGTCGCCTCAATGGGGGCCTTGTACTGCCCGTCCGTGATAGTCACATTCTTCAGCTCTGTGGAGAACGTGGTATGGCGGCAGTGGTCGGACCAGTAGGTATCCAGCACGCGGATCTCCGTCACTGTGGGATCCCTGTGCTCTTCCCCGGAATAATAGTTCTGAATATGCTGAAAATCCTTGAAGGTCATAGCCAGGTTCAGGGAATCATAAAGATTTTTCAGTTCCTGCTCATCCGCCCGGCAGAAGCCGTCGAAGACAGCCACATCCGCCGGCGTGTCAAAGACCGTCACCAGAGTCTGAGGCTTTTCCTCCCCGGCCTGGCGGGAATCCACCGGGTTGATGCAGAAGGAGCGGATCGCCGCCATCTGACTGTCGGTCACGGTTCCGGAAATCACGTAGGTAGTGGCGGAGCGGATGACCGGCTCTTCCTCCTCGCTGAGCAGCTTTACGCACTGCTCCGCCGAGTCCGCCCTCTGGTCAAACTGTCCCGGAAGATATTCCACGGAGAATATCCTGTCCCCGGCCTCCGCCGGAAATGTTTCCTCATACACCTCATCTACCGGCGGCTCGGAAAAGATCGTTCCCAGAGCTGCCCTGTAAGTCTTTTCAGACAGATTTTCAATGTCATAGCGGATCAGAACACGCACGCCGGTCACAGTACCGATTCCCAGATAGCTGCCGATCTCTTCCCGCAGTTCCTTCGCCTTCACCGCGAAGGCCGGTTTCTTTTCCACGTATACGCGTTTTACACTCATGTTTTTCCTCCTCGTAAGTTTGCCACGACCAATTGACCCTTGTATCATACCATAAGAAATATCAGAAAGGAAGGATTTTTTCCTGCGTTATTCCCCCAGAATATTGACGGCGTCCAGGGCTACCTTCATGGTATCCCTGACCTCCTCCTCCGTCATCTGAAGACGTCTTGCCAGCTCCTCCACTTTGGGTTCCCTGCCCAGCTCCTCCGCCATATCCTTCGATACGTCCTGCAGCCGGTTCACACGCTCCGCTATCCGCGCTCCCGTCCGATCTTCCGCCTCCTGACGGTCCACGGCCAGGCGGAGCATTTCCCTGACTCTCTGCTCCACAAAGGTTTCAAAGCCGCCGTCGCCGGCCTCCTCCAGCTCTTCCACCGCCATCATCAGGGCCACATTGGCCTCCTGCACCAGATCCGCCGCCGGGACGCCCCGCCCCACATAATCGCGGCTGATGCCCATCACATACTTCAGATTGCCTTCGATCAGGCGGCTCCTGGCCGTCCGGTCCCCCGACAGCACGCCTGCCACCAGGCCTGCGTTTTCCTCCCTGTCGCAGCTTTTGATACCCTCCATCTCGCGGATATACATCTGAAAAACATCGATCTCTTTCTCCATAAGTCATCCTTTCTCCATGCCGTCCCAGAAGCCGCGGACGGCGGTCTCCACATTCCGGCTGTTCACCACCTGGAAGGGCCACCACTCTCTGGGAAACAGCGCCTGATACTCTTCTCTGAGGAAACGGTCATCCAGCAGAAGGATCACACCCTTATCCTCCATGGTGCGGATCACCCGGCCCGCGGCCTGCATCACCTTATTCATTCCCGGATACTGGTAGGCATAATCAAACCCTTTCTTCTGCCGGCTTTCAAAATACTGCCTGAGAAGCTCCTGCTCCGTGCATACCATGGGCAGGCCGGTTCCCACTATGATGGCACCGATCAGCCGGTCTTCCTTCAGGTCTATTCCCTCGGAGAACATTCCCCCCATGACGCAGAACGCCACCAGCGTATCCCGGCGGTCTTCCTGAAAGGTCTGAAGAAATTCCTCCTTCTGCCGCTCGTTCATGCGGCTGTCCTGACACAGCAGGGTGACCCCGGCTCCGGCGCCCTCCTTCTCCCACAGGGCGGCAACCTCCCTCAGGTAAGAATAAGAGGGAAAAAATACCATATAATTTCCAGGCCGCACCGTCACGGTCCTGCGGATATAGTCCGCCACTTTTGCGTACTCCCGGGCGTTTCTTCTGGTATACCGGCTGGTCACGTCCTCCGCCACCAGAAGGGCTCTGTTTTCCCGGGGGAAGGGAGATTCCGCATAGACGGCATAGTCCTCCGGGCTACCGCTGAGCAGCTCCTTGTAGTAGGTCACAGGCAGAAGGGTGGCGGAAAAAAACACGGTGCTCCTTCCCTTCTCCAGGCATTCCCGCAGGTGTCCGGCAGGATTCATGCAGAACAGCCGCACCATGAACCTTCCGTCCTCCAAAAGCTCCGAGTAAATGGTGTAGGCCTCATCCAGCCCCTCAAACACCAGAAGGAAATTCCGCAGTTCAAAATAAAAATCCAGAACCAGGTCCCGGTCCTCAAACTGCCGGTTATCCTCCATGAAGGTCTCCAGCTCACCGTAGAGGGACTGGAGAACCGCCGCAAGGCTGTTGATATTTTCCCGGACAATGCAGCCTGCCCCTTCCCGCTTCATCTCCAGAAGCTGGCGGTTGGTCCGTTCCAGAAGACGGGTCAGCTTCGCGCTCCGCCCGCGAAGGACCCGTTTCGCCAAAAGCACATCTTCCTTATATAATTCCCCGCTGTACATCTCCCGGCCGCGGGACACCAGATTGTGGGCCTCGTCCACCAGAAACAGGTACTGACCGGCGGCGCTGTCGGCAAAATACCGTTTCAGGCGCACATTGGGGTCAAACACATAGTTATAGTCGCAGACAATGGCGTCCACCCAGCTGCTGATATCCAGGCAGAACTCAAAGGGGCACACCTGAAATTCCTCCGCATAGGCCAGAACGGTCTCCCTGGTGATCCCGAACTCCCGGCGGATGATCTCATAGACTGCGTCGTTGACCCGGTCGAAATGCCCTTTGGCGTAAGGGCAGTCGTCGGGATTGCAGGAGGGGGTATCCAGAAAGCACAGCTTCTCCTTGGCCGTGATGGTCACGGATTTTAAGTACATGCCTCTTTCTCTCAGAATCGAGAAGGTTTCCTCCGCCACGCTCCTGGTGATGGTCCTGGCCGTCAGGTAGAAGATCTTCTCCGCAAGTCCCTCTCCCATGGCCTTCAGGCCGGGAAACACCACTGACAGGGTCTTCCCCACGCCTGTAGGCGCCTGGATAAACAGGTTTTTCTTCCTGGCTATGGCACGGTAGACAGATACGGCCAGCTCCTTCTGGCCCGGCCGATACCGGTAGGGAAACTCCAGGTCCCGCAGAGACTGGTCCCGCCTCAGCTGATGCTGATACAGGTACCGGGCCCATTTTACGTACTCGTGGATCAGCCCCTGAAACCACTCCTCCAGCTCCTCAAAGGTATAATCCTTTACGAACCGGCGGATCTCCTCTGTCTCAAGACCGCAGTAGGTCACCTGGACGGAGAGGCTGGACAGGCCGTGGTCCGCGCCGTAGATATAGCCGTAGCATTTGGCCTGAGCCAGGTGGACCGGCACGGGCTCCTCCAGCCGCTCCAGATCCATGTAAACGCCTTTGATCTCATCGATAGTTACCGTATCTCCTGTGATCACCCCGTCTGCGCGGCCTTCCACCAGCAGCTGAAATTCGCCCTCGTCCACCAGATGCTTCATGGACACTTCCGCCTGGTATCCGGCGCCCATCTGCCGCTGGATCTTCCGGTGGATCCGGCTTCCGGCCTGCATGGCGTCCTTCTCCGCCCCGGCCAGACGCCTGTTGTCAATATCTCCGCCTCTCAGGACAAACTCCACCAGGCTGCGGACCGATATGCGGATACAACGTTTTTCAGTTGTGGTTTTTGCCTCCACCGGTCCCACCTCCTGTTCCTGACGGCCCGTCTATACCACAAAAGGGAATTGCCGGACCTGAATCTGACAATTCCCTTCTCTCTTTCTGACTCTGTTACGCGACCCGCTTCGCCGCTTTCTTCTCCAGGAAGTCCTCAAACTCCTGATTCTCGCCGTTGTAGGCGACGGTAAGCACCTTCGTCAGGTCAAGACTCAACACGCCGAGAATGGATTTCGCGTCAATCACAACCCGGTTATAAAATACATCAACATCAAAATCACACTGGGCTGCCGCCACAACAAATGCCTTTGCGTCCTCCAAAGTAGGCAACATGATTTTTTTCTGTTTCATCATTTCTCAAGACTCCTTTAAACAAAATAAATTCCCACGACCACTTTATATCACAAGCGGCCGGAATTGTCAAATGTCCTCAGGAAATTCTACCATTTACCTGTGAAACCGCGGGTTTCATCCCTGGGTTTCGTACAAAATCACGTGGTTTTCCGTGATAACCGCGTCCATCGGCAGATCATGGGCGTCTCTCGGAAGATGGAGGCGCAGGGCCTCCTCCCGGCACAGCGCAGCCTTAAAAGCCCGGACCCGCGCCAGATATCTGTCGTAATATCCGCCGCCGTAGCCCAGACGCGCTCCGCTTTCCGGGTCCGCGGAAAGACAGGGCACAATGCAGAAGGACACTTCCTCCGGCTCCACCGGCGCGCACTCCCCCTGCGGCTCCGGTATGCCGAACCTTCCCGGCCTCAAATCCTTAAGGGAGCGGATCTCAACAGCTTCCATCCTGCCTGCCTCTTTCCCGCAGCGGGGAACCGCCACCCTCTTTCCGTCCCGAAGAGCCCGGCTGATGATATCCCGCGTGTCCACCTCCCGGCCCACGCTGACATAGGCAAATATCAGCCCGGCCCGGCGGTACTGGGACAGCTCCCGGACAGCCTGCGCGATCCGGCGGTCCGCCCCCCGGCAGTACGCCTCCTCCAGCTGCTGCCGCTGCCTTATAAGCTCCCCTCTCAGTTCCTTTTTTATCCGCGAAATCTCATTTTCCCTGTCCATTTTCCGGCCTTTATTCTCCGTCTGTCAGATATACCCTGGTCCCGTAGGCCTCCAGAACAACCTCTCCCGACACCGTCTGCCCGCTGTCAGCGTCCGCCATGGGTCTTTTCAGCGTCACAGTCCGCGATCCGGACATGTAATTGAGAACAAACAGCCAGGTCTTCCCATTTTTTCGCCGCAGGGCAAGCTCACAGTCCTCCGGAGCCTGGACCAGGGAAGAATAAGGCGATACAACGCCCGCATACCGGAGAACCGCTTCCGTCAGCTGCCGGGTAAACACGCCGCCCAGATACAGCACCTTTCCGCGTCCCAGGATATGCTCCAGAAGGGCCGGCTTTCCTCCATAGTAGCTTCCGGAAAATGCGGCCAGTTCCCGGCCGCCCTCCGCCTCCAGAACATCGTTGAACACCGGCATGTCAAAGGTCCTGCCCTGCCATTCCATGGAGGTCTTCTCTTCCGGACGGACCCAGGTGAAATCCCTGACTGTGCCTCCTGCCAGCTCTCTCAGAAGTCCCGGCATAGGTTCCGTCACACAGTGGCCGTACTCGTTCTTATAACCGGTGCGGCAGCCGATGCAGAGAATGCCTCCCGCCCGGACATAATCTTCCAGAACCTGCTTTTCATGGTCTGTCACAATCGTCCCGTGAGGATAGATCAGAAGCGGATAGCGCTCCGGGGTCATGGCCTTCTCATGGCGTTCCACATTCAAATACAGCACATCGTAGGGGATATGAGACAGCTGGGCCCCGCAGAAGATTTCTCTCTCGCTGAAAGCGTCCACCCTCCTGTGCCAGATGTCCGCGTCCGCATCCCACTGATTTGAATAGGATTTTATCAGGCCGAAGGACGATACGTAGTCCGCCCCCGCCACATCCTCCATCCGGCTCACCCGGTCCCTGATCCGCCGCAGCTCCTCGATCCTGCGGTTGTCGCGGCTGTCATAATCCAGCAGCCCGTGCCAGTAGATCTCCGTGCCGATCCGGCAGGTCCGCCACCGGAAGTAGCTTACGTAATCGGCTCCGTGGGCAATGCTCTGCATGGTCCAGAGCATCATCTGGCCTGGTTTGGGCGCCGGGGCCTCCATCCGGTTGTTCCACCCGTTGGCCCCCGACTGCTGTTCCATAATGCCGAAGTGGGGACTGACCGAGCGGCTTTCCGTCAGGTTGCGGGACCATTTCCGGTCATTCAGATCCACGGAACGGACCGGATCCGCGTCCAGGGCGAAGGCGAAATCGGGATAACTGTCATAGGTGTAGGTGTCCAGGCACTCGTCCGCCATCCGGTGGTTGTCCATATGGCCGAACAGACCGTTGGTGGTAATAAAGTCTCCCGGCTTTTTATACTTCTCCAGAATCCGGCTCTGCAGATGGCAGAAGGAGACGGCGCTCTCCGACACGAACCGGATATAGTCCAGCTGCTGGTGGGGATTCACCGTGTCGTGTATGGTTTTTCTCGGTCCGTAGACCTGCTGCCAGTCCGTGTAGGTCTGGTTCCAGAAATCCGTGCCCCAGGCCTCGTTCAGCCTGTCCAGGGAACCGTATTTTTCCTGAAGGAACCGGCGGAAGGCCTGATGATCGCTGTCAGAATAGAACTCGTTCGTCTCGCAGTTCAGCTCGTTGTCAATCTGCCACCCGATCACACACGGATGAGGGCCGTAATGCCTGCCCAGCATCTCCGCGATGCGGGCCGAAAACTCCCGGTATCTGGGAGAATTGTAGTTGTAATGGCGGCGCGCCCCGTGCCGGTACAGATTGCCCTCCTTATCCCCGTTCAGACATTCCGGATACTGTTGGGTCAGCCAGGCGGGCGGCGTGGCCGTGGGCGTACAGAAGATCACCTTCATGTCCGCCTCCGCCGCGTACTCCATGAACCGGTCAAAAAACTCAAAGGTAAACTGCCCTTCCTCCGGCTCAAACCGGCTCCAGGCAAATTCTCCGATCCGGATAGTGCCGAGCCCGTTCTCCTTCATGCGCCTTAAATCGCCGGCCCAGAAGGATTCCGGCCAGTGCTCCGGATAATAGCACACGCCTAGATTCAGCTTTTTCCAGACTGCTCCCTGCTGTTCATGGTTCATCCCGTTTCCTCCCCGTCATCCGCATTTTTCCGAATCCGTCCCGGCCGGCGCCAGAAAATCCAGGATCTCCTTCCAGTACCGCTCCAGCACTTCCGTGGATGAATTGAAAATCTCATGTTTGGTCCCCGGCATCCGCACCAGCCTTGCAGTCGTGAGGCCGGCTTTGTTGATCTTCCTGACAAAGATCTTCTGCTGGCTGCCTGACACAAAAGTATCCTTCTCCGCCTGGAACAGAAGAACCGGCGTCTGAATGTTCTTCCAGGCGGTCTTCTGCAGATACCGGTTCAGCCGCGCGGCCCCGTAGAGCCACCCGCAGCTGGGCGACGTCATCTGAAACATGGGCGTCGTCTCTCTCTTCTTCTGATAGTACTCGTACCTCTCCCAGCTGGTGGAAGGGCTGTTCTCAAAGGTCTCCTTTCCGTCGAAGGGATGCCCTCCCGGCACGTACCTGGCGCTTCTTCCCATCCGGCACAGAAGCGCCGCCAGACTGGACGCCACAGTCCAGGGAATGCCGTTGGTCAGAGGCCGGATCATGGGCGAGGAAAGAATCGCCCTATCAAACAGCTCCGGCCGCACCGACAGCACGGCGGCAGCCACACCGCCTCCCATGGAATGTCCGAACAGATACAGGGGAAGCCGGGGATGCTCCTTCTTCGCCAGCCTGGCTACGGCCAGCACATCCCTCACGTACCGGCCGTAGCTGTCCACGTGGACCATTCCCAGGTCCTTCACCAGACGGTAGCTGCGGCCGTGGCCGCAGTGGTCGTGCATATAGACATTGTAGTGATTCTTCAGAAAATAGTAGATGCTCTCCTGATATTTCTCTTCCGTCTCCGTAAAGCCGTGGGACATCACCACCGTCCCCACGGCGTCATCCGCCAGATAGCTGGCGCAGTACAGCCTCTTTCCCTCCGCCCGGCTCAGGTAACGTTCCCTCTTCCGCGCGGTCAGATAAGGCACCGCCACATCCAGCATGGTCTGCTCATAGTTCTCTTCTCTCAGGATCAGATCGTTCACAGGCTTACTCTTCTCCCTTCTGGCCATAGTAGGCGTTCGGTCCGTGCTTGCGCATGAAATGCTTATTCAGGATACAGGAGGGCGCCGGGCCCGCTTCCGGATTCAGAAGCTCCGTAAACAACCCCATCCTGGCCACCTCCTCCAGCACAACGGCATGATAAACGGCCTGAGCCGCGTCCTTTCCCCAGGTGAAGGGGCCGTGGTTCCGGCAGATAACGGCAGGCACATAAGCGGGATTGATGCCGCCTTCCCGGAAGGTTTCCACGATCACCCTGCCCGTGTTGGCCTCATAATCCTCCTCGATCTCCTCCTGCGTCAGGTTTCTGGCACAGGGCACCGGTCCGTAGAAGTAATCCGCATGGGTCGTCCCGTAGGCCGGAATGGCGCGGCCCGCCTGAGCCCACGCCACCGCGTAGGGACTGTGGGTATGCACGATGCCGCCCAGCTCCGGAAACGCGTTGTAAAGGACCAGATGAGTCTTTGTGTCCGAGGAGGGGTTCAGCTCTCCCTCCACCTGATTGCCCTGCAGATCCATTACCACAAGGTCCGACGGCCTGAGCCGGTCATACTCAACGCCGGAGGGCTTGATCACAAACAGGCCCTTCTCCCTGTCGATTCCGCTGACATTTCCCCAGGTGTAGGTAACCAGGCCCCGGCGGGGCAGCTCCATATTGGCTTCGTACACTTTCTGCTTCAGTTCTTCTAACATGATGATTACCTGCCTTTCCGCTGCTAAACTTCCGAACTGTTTCTCTTTTTCCTATTGTAACGCGGGCAGGACCGGTTTTCAATCGATATTTTACCCCGAAAATTTTTATTTTTCCGGAAATTTCATTCCGAGACAGAAGGATATCCGGCCGGTCAGCGTCTGTCCGGGTCCGCCATGCCGGCGGCCATATAGAGAAGAGTGTTGCAGACGGCAGCCGCCACGCTGCTGCCGCCCTTGCGGCCCATGGCCAGTATCGCCGGGACGCCGCATTCCTCGCAGGCGGCGGCCAGAAGCTCCTTGCTTTCCGCCACGTTCACAAAGCCTACGGGCACGCCGATGATCAGAGAGGGGCGAAGCCCCTCCTGAAGCAGAGAGCACAGCTCCAGCAGCGCCGTGGGGGCGTTTCCCACGGCAAACACCGCATCCGGATGAATCCGGGCGGCAAACCTCATGGACGCCGCCGCCCTGGTGGTGCCCGACGCCCTGGCATCCGCCGCTATGAATCCTTCCGCCATATAGCAGTGCACTGT
>CANQSK010000063.1 GCA_947626475.1 uncultured Lachnospiraceae bacterium | reverse complement strand
AATCGAAGAAATGATTGATATAATCTTGTTCATTAGCTCAAGTCTCTATTACTGCCTTTACGCACGGGCTGCACTGTCTGAGTGACAGTAATAGAAATTCAAGGATAAAAGTGCAGAAATGCAGTAAAATCAAGCAATTCAGAAGGGGCGGGCCTGCCGGCTGGCCTCTTTTTTTCGTGCTTTTTGGGTATTTCTGATAGAAAAGCTATCCGGCAGCCAGACCGGGTAGCTTTTTGGAAATTGAATAGTAAATTTTGAAAAGGCCAGATTAGGCCGCTTGACATTGTAGTATGATATATATATAATTTAGATAGAATACTACTATAAAAATGAGAAAGGACATGTGATAATGAATATTCGCCCATCTGCCGCGATTCGGCAGAATTATAATGAAATAGCTGATCTGTGCCGGAAAACCGAGGAACCGATCTTCCTTACGAAGAACGGAGAAGGGGATTTGGTCGTTATGGATATAGAGACCTTCAACCGCAGAGAAAAGATGCTGAAGCTCCGTGAAGAGCTGCTGGCAGTCGAAGAGGACAGACTGGCAGGACGGGACGGCTGTACAGTGGATGAACTGGATACTTATCTGGATGAAGTGCTGGCCGGGGTATAGTTTTATGGAGAAAAAACAGTATCAGATTATGATTTCCGACCGGGCCAGGCGAATGCTGGGAGCACACATCCTATTTATGGCTCAGGTTAACAAAGAAACCGCGAAAGCAAAGAAAGATCAAATCATGGCGGCGATACGGTCGCTTAGCAGAATACCCGATCGTTTTCCGTTCTTTAATGAGCCATATATACCGCCGAACAAGTACCATAAAATGTTTATAGAGAACTGGTATTTGGTGCTTTATCAAATCAAAGATGATGTGGTGTATGTTGAATATATTCTTGACTGCAGAAAGGATTATAACTGGTTGATTAGGTAGGAGAGGGCATGGTGAGGGAGCGCTCTCTTTTGTTAGCAGCCACACAGGCGGCATGGTCTGAATTAGTGATATAACCTCCCTGTTTTGTCAAGCTCCATATAACAAGTCTTCTTTTAGAGTACCTTTATAGATGCTCTAATTGTCATACAGTTTTCAAAATTCAAATATGTCTGAAATGCAATTCATAACAAAATCTTTTTAATTTGACTTTTAATAGTTAGTCTGCTCGATTACTATAGTTATGTCGGATTTCGCAAAAAGCTAATGACAGCAGTCGCCAAATTTTAAACATAAGTCCATAAGAAATTAGATTTTTCTTTATTCTTAAATATGATAGACTTTTTTAAATTTGAAAGATCTTATGGAAATGTGGGCAACATCGTTTAACTGTGAAGGTACAGCACAGTTACAAAATCAAAAAAAGGAGCGTGCAATATGAATGGAATCAAAATGACCTTCCGGCCGGGAGCGGGAGCGCGTGCCAATCAGGAACATTACCTCCGGGCATTGCAGGAGGCAATCCAGATAACAGAGAAGAACTTGGATTTGTATGTGGATGCCTTTCCCCATGTCAGCCGGGATCATAAGTATCAGCCGGAGGAGAACCGTCTGTGGACGGCATCCTTCTATCCAGGTATGTGCTGTCTGGCTTACGAGATGACGGGAGAACCGAAATTTTTGAAAAATCAGGACAAGATTCTGGACAGCTTTGAGCAGCGCCTTCAGAATCGGGTTCACATTACCCATGATCTGGGCTTTCTCTACACCCTGTCCTGTGTATCCCTATATAAACTAACCGGAAATCAGAGGGCATATCAGCTTGCAAACAGGGCAGCTGCTATGCTGGCAGAGCGGTATCATGAAAAGGGATCCTACATTCAGGCATGGGGAGAAATGGGGATCGGTTATCCTGATGTAAAGATCATCATTGACTGCATGCTGAATCTTCCGCTGCTTTACTGGACCGGAAATGAAACCTATGAGAACATGGCGGAAAACCACGCGAAGACAGCGGCAAGATATTTGATCCGGTCGGATTATACCTCCTACCACACCTATCTGATGGATCCGGAGACGGGAAAGGGAGTTTGCGGAAAGACCCATCAGGGTTACGCGGATGAGTCTACCTGGGCCAGAGGACAGGCATGGGCCGTGTATGGATTCGCGCTGTCGTACCGATATACTGTGAATCCGGAGTTTTTAAAAATCGCGGAGAAGACCGCGGAGGTGTTCATCCGGAATCTTCCTGCTGACTCTGTCCCTTACTGGGATTTTACTTTTACAGATGAAAATCCGGATATCCGGGATACGTCGGCGGGGGCAATCTTTGCCTGTGGACTGTTGGAATTAGCAAAGTATGTCAGCAGGGAGGCTGCCGCGAGGTATGTTAATATTGCGGAGCGGGTAATCCTGAGCCTTTCTCAGTCCTATACCACCAGGGATCTGGCGGATTCCGACGGAGTGCTGAAGGAAGGTATGTATCACCGGGATGATGGAGCCGGAGAATGTGTGATCTGGGGCGACTACTTTTACATGGAGGCTCTGGTACGTTTGGTAAAAGACTGGGATTTATATTGGTAATTACAGGAGGGAGTCCGACCTCAGATTTTGAACATTGAAACCTTAATTTCTGTATTTTTTAAGCATTCGATTCCAGATATAATAAGCGCATAAAGAAAAACAAAAAAACGGAGGGTATCAACATGAGAATCAAAAAGATCGTATCATTTGCCATGGCTGCTGTTATGGCGGCATCCGTATTAACTGGCTGTGGTTCTTCCGAGACCAGCTCCGAGGAGAGCGCCGGTACAGGAAACGGAAGCGCCAGTCAAAGCGGAGAAAAAACCGTGATCAATATCTGGTCCAAGGACCGCCATGATGCCAACTATGTGCAGCAGAAGGTGGATGAGTACAACAAGAACAACACAGACAACGTTGAGGTAGTCTACACACTCTACACCGACAATTACAAGCAGGCCATCGACATGGCGGCGCAGAACGGCGAGCTGCCGGACATTCTGGTATACCAGGGTGAGGCGTTCAACAAGTACCGTTTAAATGGCAACTGGGCGGATATATATCCGTTTATGGATGATGACATGAAGGAATATTTCTCCAGCGTTATTTTCCCGGGCTACAACGAGTTTGACGGAAAACTGTATTTCCTTCCCACCACCGGTTCTACCTGCCGGCTGTTCTATAATAAGGAGATCTTTGACCGGGTAGGTATCGATGGGCCCCCGGAAACCCTGGAGGAGATGGTGGAGGATGCTAAGCTGATCACCTCCGAACTGAAGGGCGAGGGCATCTATGGATTTGCGGAGAATATGAAGAGCGCCAACTCTGCTCTCCTTCGCTCCATGGTGATCGGCCTTCAGAGAGAGACGGGACATCCTTACGGATATGATTTCGCGGCAGGCGCATATGATTTTACCGACTGGGCAGATGACCTGGCGCTGTGGACTGAATTGTTATCCGATGAATGCGCGCTGCCCGGCTGCGAGTCTCTGGATATCGATCCCTTAAGAACCCAGTTCGCGGCCGGAAAGATCGGCATGTATTTTTCCTACACCCATGCGGAGCCTGGCGTTTATGAGAACCAGTTCCCAATGGATTCTTCGAAATGGGATGTAGCGCCGATTCCAACCTCCGGCGGAAAAGAAATCGGAAAGCAGTATTATGAAGCAACCTCTGCTTATATGTTCAATGCCGACAGCGCGAATCTGGAGCAGGCATTTAAAACCTACAAGGATATCTTCACCACCGAGGATTATCTGATCGGTTACTATGAAGGCGGATTTGGTGTCAGCATCCTTCCTCAGATCATAGAGAAGGCAAAGCCGAGCGAGAACTTCCAGACGAAGAAGTGGCTTCAGGTTAATCCGGAAACAGATGCCCTGCTGCCGAAGCCGCCTCACACCGCTTTCACAGCCGGTATGATCGTGGAAGGCGAGGATATGTATAAGACGGCAGAATCCATCTACTACGGCGGGGCAGACATCCAGTCAACCCTTCAGGATCTGACGGACCGTTATAACAAAGCTTATCAGGATGCCATTGCCAATGGTTCCGGATATGAGATTAAAATTGAAAATTATGATCCGATGAATCCTACCATGCAGTAGTTAAAGTTTAGGGAACTGCACCGGCAGTTCCCTTTTTGCACCCCTAAAAAGCGTATCTTACGATTTTATTCATAAAAAATGAGAGGGTCAGACAAAATGAGTGAGAGAAAAAACGCGGCGAAAAAGAATCAAATCAAGCGGAATCTGGAAGCTTACACCTTTATGATTCCCAACTTAATCCTGTTCCTTTCCTGTTCAGTCTATCCGGTTTTGTGGGCATTGAAGTATGTGTTTTATCAGTACGGGGGTTATGGAACCGGCGCTCCAAGATTCGTAGGGCTGGACAATCTTGCGAGAGTATTTCGTGACAAGGTTTACTGGGAAAGTATGCTCCATACCTTTACTTATGGCTTTGGCAAGGTGATCATCATTATTCCGCTGGCATTTTTCCTGGCGTTTCTTTTAAATAAGCAGAAGGGAATCAATGGAATCGCCCAGAGCATCATGTTTTTGCCAACGGTCATGAGTTCGGCAGTTATGGGTTTGGTATTTTACCTGTTATTTAATGCTTATAACGGAGAGATTAATCAATACTTGATGAAGCTGCACATGATCAGTCAGCCGATTAACTGGCTTGGCAAGGAAAATGCCATGAAGACACTGATTTTGACGGCTGTCTGGGGCGGTGTGGGCAACTACATGGTATATTTTATCGCCGGGATCCAACAGGTTTCCGAGGATGCCATCGAGAGTGCCAGAATTGACGGAGCCAGCAAGATTCAGACAATCTGGTATATCATCGTTCCCATGCTGGGACCGATCTTAAAGATCATCCTGATGCTGGCGATCACTTCCGCATTCCATGACATTACCAATGTAATGGTATTGACAGAAGGAGGACCCAACAACGCGACCATGGTTTCTTCTTTATACAGCTATCGGTACTTCTTCCCAATCTCCGCAGCAGAACAGGTTGTACCCCAGTATGGATACGGCGCGGCCCTCAGCGTGGTCACCGCATGTATCGCCGGCGCTGTAACTATTGTTTACCTGAAGCTGTCCAAGAGACTGGATGATATCTATTAAGGAGGGGCATATGAGCAGAAACATACAAAAACCGGAGAGGTATCATTCAAAATCCAGAAATGAGGCGATCTCCCTGGCAGTCAAATGGATCTTTCTTGCGATTATGATTTTATTTACTTTGTATCCGATTATCTATACCATTTTCGGATCATTAAAGACCAATGCGGAATTGACTCAGGGAGGAAGCTTCCTGCCGTCAGAATGGCATTTTGAAAACTATTATCAGGCCTTTGTGGAAGCGGATTTCATGAAATATGCCATGAACAGTATTGTAATCAGCCTTTCTGTTACGGCGCTGGCAGTGGTGACCTGCTCTCTGGCCGGTTTTATCCTTGCCAGGCGAGAGTTTGCCGGCAAGAAGATCCTGATGGCGCTTTATATGTCCATGATGTTCGTATCCTTAGGCTCCATCACCCTGTATCCGATCTATGAGATGCTGCGCGGTCTTCATTTGCATAAAACCATTTTTGCAATGATCATTGCGCTGACCGGCGGTCAAGCCTCCAATGTATTCCTGGTTATGGGCTTTACCAAGGCGCTTCCCAAAGAACTGGATGAGGCGGCGATCATTGACGGCTGCTCCATCTATCAGGTGTACTTCCGGGTAATTCTGCCGCTGACAAAACCGATCCTGGCGGTAGTGGCACTGTTTTCCTTCCGAAATGCATGGAATGACTACATCACCGGCCTGGTAATGACTATCACTGCTCCGGCATTAAAGACCCTGACCGTGGCAGTTGTTCAGTTAAAGTACTCAGTCAATGCGGCAGCCGAGTGGCATATTATGCTAGCCGGCGCTTCCATTGCTATTATCCCGATCCTGATCGTATACCTGTTTGCCAATAAGCAGTTTATCGCCGGCTTGACAGCAGGAGCAGTGAAGGGCTAATGCCGGAAAATAGGAATGGCATAAATGCTCCTTTGCAGATATAATAGAAAAAGCAGCACACTCTTTGTTTTGTTAAAAGAGATGTGCTGCGTACCCAGGAGGAGCCGCCATGAAATTTCATATCCATAATTTAAAATTCCGCAATCAGATCATTTTAGTATTTTTGTTAATATTCCTTTTAGTTGGCGTGGGAAGCGGCGCGGCATTTTATTCCATCTCAGCCAGGCAGGTAATGGATAATTTTTCCAAAAGTTCAAAAGATGCTATCGGACAGATTCACAACACACTGGAGACGCGGCTGGGAATCATTGATGAGAAGGCAACCTCGATGTTGATCAACAGCTCCTTTGCAGCTGTCATGTCCCAATATCTGAATCAGCCAACGATTGCCAATACCGTAAAAACTCAGGGGAACATCAGCGACTATATGAAGGATTTTGAACGAGGAGAAGCGTTAATCAATTCTTCCTTTCTGGTGACAAGCCAGATGACATTTGACAGTTATGTTCATTACCGGAAGCAGGATTTTGATTTCCAGGGTTCCCCCTTTTACGCGGTATATCAGGACCCGGCGGTTAAGTCGGTTCAATGGTTTGGAACGATGGCCAACCTGATCTTTCAGGATGAAGGGAAGGTGATCCCCTGTGTCAGAAGATTCCGTGTCAGCGGATATCAGGGCTGGCTGTATTTTATCTATCAGCTGGATTACAGAGAATTGAAGGAACTGGTGGCAGGGAAGGAGTCCTTCTTTGATGATATCATGATCATTGACGAGAAGGGAAACATGATTTTAGGCGAGAAGACAGTTTCGCCGGAAACCCTTCTGGCAGCCTGGGATGAAGAGACAGGAACGGTTCGCAGGGACGGCGGAAGCGGCATCGTTTTAGAAGACGGCATGGAATATCTGGCGGAAGGATGCAGCCTTTCACAGAATGGATGGAAGGTGTTTGGGCTGAAATCCAGGCAGGAACTGCTCAGGAGCTTAAAGCAGCTGCAAAATGACATTTTAAAGGTGATTCTCCTTCTTTTTGCCGCCAGTATGGCAATGATTATTCTGATTGCCAAGCATCTGACCGATGCCTTAAACCGCCTGGAACGCCAGATGCTCTGTGCCAGAAATGGAGATTTCAGCGTCCGGTTTTTCTATCCATACAAGGATGAGATCGGCAGTCTTTCCCAATCCTTTAACTACATGATAGAGGAGATCCAGTCACTGATCCGGAAGCAGGAGCAAAGCATCGCTGATCTGCGGATTGAGCGCGATCATGTGGCGGAAGTGCAGATGCAGAAGCGGAAGGCGGAACTGAAGGCACTGCAGGCCCAGATCAACCCTCATTTCCTGTACAATACTCTAAATGCCATTACCTGGCAGGTGGCGGACAAGGGGATGGATGATGTGAGTCTGATGGCAAGTTCCCTGGGGAAATTTTTCCGGCTCAGCTTAAGTAAAGGAGCGGAGATCATCCCTCTCGCCGATGAAGTGGATCACGTGCGCAGCTATTTAAGCATTCAGGGAATCCGATATCAGGATAAGCTGAATTATCAGATTACAGTTCCCGACTCTGTTCTGGATTGCCAGGTGTTGAAACTGATTCTGCAGCCTTTAGTGGAAAACGCCATTTACCATGGGATCAAGGAGAAGAGAGGAAAGGGCATGATCAAGATTACCGCTGAAGAAAGTGCCGGCCGGCATGCAGCGGAGCTCCGCCTGGTCGTATGGGATAATGGCGCCGGAATTCCGGAAGAAAAGCTGACAGTAATCAACCAGAGCCTGCAATGTGGAGTCAACAGTACAGGAGAGGGTTACGGAATTTATAATGTAAATGAAAGAATCCGCCTCTATTATGGCAGCGAATACGGCTTGACTTATGAGAGTGAGGAAGGCAGCTTTACGAAGGCCATTTTAACGATTCCAGTACAGCGCCAGGAGGTGGAGTGATGAGCTATCGAGTGTTAATCGCGGATGACGAAACCTTTGTGCGGAATCTGCTGAAGAAATATCTGCAGGCCTCTGAGCTTCCGATTGAGGTGGTAGCAGTGGCTGAGGATGGACAGGAAGCGTTGGAAATGACGCTGGAATCCCGGCCGGATATCGTGATCACAGATATTGAGATGCCTTTTTTGAATGGCCTGGAGTTGATCCGCGCCCTGCAGAAGCAGGATATTAAGACGAAAAATATTATTATCAGCGGATATGATGAGTTTGATTACGCGAGAACTGCCATTTCTCTGGGAGTGACAGACTATCTGCTGAAGCCGTTTACGCCGAAGGATCTGTTAGGAACTTTTGAGAAGGTTATCCGGGAACTGGACAGCCAGAATACCCTAAAGCAGAATCTGCAGTCTTTACGCCGGCAGGCCGATAAGTACAAGGTAGTATCGCGGAAAGCGATCATCAAATCGCTGCTGGAAGGGAAAGCGGCTTCAGCAGAGGAACTGGAGAAAATCGGCCTTATCGATAAGCCCATGTCCTGGTTCCTTACCTGTATCATCCGTGTAAACGGCGCTGTCTGGAATTTTGAAGATCAAGAACAAACAGAGGAGTTTTTAAAGCTGATTCAGACAGATTATTTTTCTGACTTGCTGCGTTTTTATGGTCTGGGACTGGACAGGGATACGATGGTGCTCTGCTTTCAGGTGACGGACATGCAGAAGGAAATATTTCTGGATGAGGTAATCCGGGGAATGGAGAAACTGTCTCACAGCATGAAGCAGTACTACGATATCGTGCTGTACTGCTCGGTGGGAAGGGGCTATCGGAAGCCTTCCATGTTGATGGATTCCTATGAGGATGCCCGCTCTGCCTGGAAGGAGGCTCTGGATCCTCAGAAAAAGATCTGGCTTTATGGAGCAAAGCAGTCAGATTCTTATTTAACTGAGCCGGAGATATCCAATCGGATCCGCCATTTAAAGAACTGTATCCGGGGAGCCGTTTGTGCCGGAAACCGGTCAGAAGCCTGTGAGCAGTTAAAGCAGTTGATGCAGATGTACGCGATGGAAACCAGCAAGGGAAGCGAATTTGTATTTATCTCTATCGGAGAGTTGGTTTATGGGATTGCGGATGACATGAGCAAGATGGGGATGGAAAAGGCAGATCAGAGTGAGGTCATGAATCTGAATCAAAAAGCCAATGTGATCAGCCTTTTGGAGGTCAAGAAGATCGTGGAGCGTTACCTGGATGCCTGCTGCGGGATCGTATCAGAAAATCTGTCTGCCAACCGGGCGGAATCGGCGGTGCGGCTGGTTCAGAATTATGTGGAGGATCATT
This sequence comes from uncultured Lachnospiraceae bacterium, assembly GCA_947626475.1. Taxonomy (GTDB): domain Bacteria; phylum Bacillota; class Clostridia; order Lachnospirales; family Lachnospiraceae; genus UBA3402. Next base: position 8,748 of record CANQSK010000063.1, on the reverse strand, counting down.
TAGAAGATCGAACCCTTTCCATTGAAAGCGTGGGAGAGATGGTGCATTTCAGCGTCAGCTATCTGCGCCAGATCTTTAAGGAAGTGACTGGCGAAAGTTTTAATGAATATCTGATACGGAAACGGATGGAAAGGGCCGGGCGGCTTCTTCAGGATACTCCCATGAAGATCCAGGATATCTCAGAAAACTGCGGGTATGAAAATCAGAGATATTTTGCCAGCAGCTTTAAGAAATTTTATGGGTGTACGCCTACGGAATATAAGACGATTGTGTCAAAGAGAGATCATTAAAGAAAAAGAGAAAGAGAGATTCATCATGGACAGAAAAAATAAATATGTAAATCATCTTATTAGCCAGATGTCGCTGAATGAAAAGATTGGAGCAATCCTGACGCTTGGGTTTGCCGGAGCGGTTCCTCGTCGGCATATTTATGAGTTTATTGAGAAATATCACTGCGGCGGTCTTCGTCTTTCCTGCGATATGCGTACCTTTGGGAGCTATGTGGATCCGAAAAGTTCTAAAACAGTGGTTTCAGTAGAAGGAGACAACGGATGCAAATATAAGACAGAAGCTCCCATCTGTACGGCTTCTGAGTATAAAGAAGTTCTTGACAGCCTGCAGGAGGCCGCAAGAAAACGTCATCTCTCAATCCCCCTTCATTTTTCATATGATCAAGAGGGTGGAAGCAGCGCGGATTTCTGCTTCGGCGGTGTCAATTTGTTTCCAAAACCAATGGGAATCCGGGCAACAGGGGATCCTGCCATGGCCTATGAGGTAGCGAAAGCAGTTTCCAGGCAGAGCAAGGCAGTCGGTTTTAACTGGGTGCATTCTCCTGTTCTGGATGTGAATTCAGATCCCAGAAATCCGGAGATCTACACCAGGGCCTATTCGGACAATGCAGAGGATGTGACGGAGTATGCTATGGAAAGCTGCCGCGGTTTCAAAGAAGGGAAGATGATTGCGACCGGAAAGCATTTCCCGGGACGTGGCCATTCCGATATTGACGCTCATTTTCAGGTGCCGGTGATCGATGTGGATTATGATACTATGATGAACCGGGAACTGCTTCCTTATAAAAAACTGATTGAAAAGGATCTTCTTCCTTCCATTATGATTGCCCACAGCATTTTCCCTGCTATTGACCCGGACTATATTGCCACTGTGTCCAAGAAGGTGATAACCGGGCTGTTGCGGGAGAGACTTGGATTTGAGGGAGTGATCACTACGGACAGCATGACTATGGGAGCCATCGCTACCCGGTATGGGGTGGCCCATGCATGTGCCATGGCTCTGGAGGCCGGAGCGGATCTGGTGCTGATGAAGGCGGAGAACCGGCTTGTAGAGGAAACCATAGCGGAGATCCGCCGGTTTGTAACAGAGGGGAGGATTCCGGAAGAAACGCTGGATGAGAAGGTTTATCGGGTGCTGGATTTAAAATATCGGTACGGTCTGTTTTTCGACAGTGAAAATCATCAGGAGGCACCAGAGACTGTGATCCAGGATAAAGCAGTTAAGGAACTTGCAACGACGGTTGCCCGGCGTTCTGTGCTGATTGCCAGGCAGGAAGAGGGCGTGCTTCCTCTTGGGAAGGATGAGAAGATTCTGATTGTAGAGCAGAAGGTGAAGAATTACAACACCTTGCAGTGGCATTCCGGCATCTTGTTTGAGAACTGTATCCGGTATGGGGAGAAGGTTTCTTATTTGGAAACTGCCTACACCTATGATGAGCAGGATAAGGAGCGTATTTTAAACGCGGCGGAGCAATATGATACTATCGTGTTTACCAGCTACTTTATTCGTGGCAAGCTGAGCAACCTGGAATGGCTGGAGAGCTGGATAAAGGAGCACCAGGATAAGAAAGTTATTATCGTGTCCAATACGCCATATGAAGAACTGACGATTCCGAAGAGTGGGAAGAATGTTATTGTTACCTTTGCCACTTCTCCGGAGAATGTAAAAGTAACGGCAGGCGTCCTGTTCGGTAGGATCGTACCGGAAGGCGTATGGCCGCTGCAAAAACGGCTGTCGAGTATCGCTGATCGATGAAGCGTGCCGGAGGTGCGATATGAGAAAAAAAGATTATCTGGTCTGTGTTGATTCCGATGGATGCGCTATGGATACCATGAACCGCAAGCATGAGCTGTGCTTTGGCCCCGCCCTGATCCAGGTGTGGGGATTGGAGGCGCGGCAGCAGGAAATTCAAAACTGCTGGAACCGAGTGAATCTCTTTTCCGAGACGAGAGGCGTCAACCGTTTCCTGGCACTTGCTATGGTAATGGAGGAAAAGGGACAGGGCCGTGATCTGGATGGATTTGCGGATTTTAAACGATGGATCGAGGAAACGGGAGAGCTTTCTGTTGCTTCCCTGAGGCAGTGGATGGAGCAGGAAGCGGGAACGGAGTCCCCATTCTGCCGAAGGGCCTATGAGTGGGCCATTCTGGTAAATCAAAAAATCGATCAGCTTACAGTCAGCGGCAAACAATCCTTCAGCGGCGTTTTGGAAACGCTGCGGGAGATTCATAAGAAAGCGGATATTGCGGTCATTTCTTCCGCCAATCGGGCTGCCGTGGAGGCAGAATGGGACAGGGAAGGGCTTTTAGAATATGTGGATGTGCTGATGACCCAGGAGAACGGCAGTAAGGCAGACTGCATTCAGAAACTGCTGAAGGCAGGGTATCCGGTTAATCAGGTGCTGATGGTAGGTGACGCGCCGGGAGATCTGATGGCTGCCAGGAAAAATCAAGTTTTGTTTTATCCGATTTTGGCAAGCCAGGAGCAGACCTCCTGGCGCAGACTGAAGGAAACGGTTATGAACTGCTTCCAGGAAGGCCGATATGTAGGACAGATGGAGCAGGAGCAGAAGAACCTGTTTTATCAGAATCTAAAAATATTGTCTGAGTCATGAAATGCTGTTGATTTTAGACGAGTGGCATCTGGAGACTCACCGGGACGAAGTAATGGAGTACAGACCGAGGAAGAATTCCCGGGAAAGGACGCGGTCCCTGCTCTTGCAGAGGCCATTCCCTTTCGGATAAAAACTTTCTTACGGACACCCGGCACGTATTACGTCAGTATGCAAAAAACGCGCCAGCGAAGCGTTTTTGTATTATAATTCCAACGAATTTTCGTTTAAGAGAAACTCATAGAGCCCAAGATGAAGAATGCCCTCGTCATCTGTCCACGACTTCATGGAACTCTTGCTGATTATGATTTTTTTGAAAAAGTCATTTGTGTTTCGCAGCGGACGCAGTTCTGTCTCCAGCTTAGTTGGGTCATTTACGTTAAGCGCGGATTGGATATAGTATTTCTTTGCGCCAAAGTTTACAACAAAGTCGATCTCGCACTGCTTTTTTAATTTTGTTCCATTCCTGTATTCTGCGATCTCCACAACGCCGACATCAACTGAGTAACCGCGGCACAAAAGTTCGTTGTAAATGATGTTTTCCATTATGTGCGTTTCTTCCTGCTGCCGGAATCCAAGACGGGCGTTTCTCAGGCCGACGTCCACGCAGTAATACTTTGACGGGTATTCAAAGTATTTTTTTCCTTTCACGTCATATCTTTTCGCGTTGCTGAATAGAAAGGACTCGGTCAGGTAATTCAGGTAATTCGCGATTGTCGTATTGGAGACCCGGATGTTCCTGACCGAATGCAGCGTGTTCTTTATTTTGTTTGCGTTCGTAAGCGAGCCGACGGATGAACACAGGTCGTCCGTCAGTTCCTCAAGAACGTCTGGCAGCTCAATATCATATGCATATACTGAAAAGTTACGGGCTTTATCCCCTAAGTTTTCAGTAAGAGCAAATATGGATACTATCAGACCATTTCACTGGAAGGTACTCTGAAAATTTATGGCAGATTGACGGAAAAGCAATTCATTGATAGAATAAAAGTGTCTTTTATTAGGATAAGAGGCAGATATATTAATTGGACAGGGCTGCGAGGAGACAAGGAAATGAATACCTTAATCAGTTCGGAAAACAGTTGGGCTTTATTCGCGATTTTAGCCGCGATCGCCGCGACTGCGATTTTCATGGAGCAGAAATGGAAATGGGCATCGAAATTGTCAGGATGTGTTATAGCTCTGATCAGCGCAATGATTTTATCGAATTTAAGAATCATCCCGTTGGACGCGCCTGCTTATGATTTTGTCTGGGATTACGTTGTGCCGGCAGCGATTCCATTGCTGCTGTTCAATGCAAATTTAAAGACGATAGGGAAGTGCAGCGGCCGTACGCTGATCATTTATCTTTTAAGCGGTTTCGGTACGGTCTGCGGCGGATTTCTCGCGTTTTACTGCTTACATAATTATATTCCGGAACCGGAAAAAGTCACGTCTATGATGGTAGGCTCTTATACTGGCGGCAGCGCGAATCTGGTCGCGATGGCGAATGCTTTCCATGCTTCAGGTGAGACTGTTTCGGTTGCTATTGTGGCAGATAATATGTTGATGGTGATATACTTTTTTGTTCTGGCCGCTATGCCGTTCGTCAATTTCTTTTATAAGAAATTTAAACATCCGATTATGGATCGTATGGAAAAGGAAGACGCGGCAGCCAACGCGACAAATCACGCGGCTTTCTACTGGAAGCCGAAAGACATCTCATTAAAGGATATCGCGGCCTGTCTGAGCGTTTCACTGGTGATCGTCGCTGTTTCCAGCAATGCCGCGGATTATTTTAATACTATGATTCCGACAGGAAATTTTTTGCTGGCTCTGCTGAACGGATTATTGGGAAATCAATACCTGATCATGACAACAATTACTATGCTGATTGCTACTTTATTATTGTTGGCGTTAATATGCTTTTTTCCCTTCTCTTCGGCAAACTTTTTAAGTTCAGTCTGGAGGAGATCATTGTTGCCTCCAACGCGAATATCGGCGGACCAACCACAGCGGCGGCGCTGGCCATTTCAAAGGGATGGGGGGAACTGGTAACACCTGCCATCCTTGTCGGCACGCTGGGATACGTTATCGGTAACTATTATGGCATCTTTGCAGGGACATTTTTAGGGCGCTGATATGGACTGCGCTTTGCGATAAATATAAGAATTACAAAAACTTGAGGAGGATGTTGTAAGATGAAGAAAGCATGTACTGCGGAAGAGGCCATTCAGCGTTTGAAGGAAGGCAACCGGCGATATCTGGAGGCGAAGACCTGCGGAGGAGACATTTCCCCGGGAAGACGTTTGAAGACGTATCATGAGGGACAGGCGCCCTATGCTATTGTTATTACCTGTTCAGATTCCCGGGTGATTCCGGAAAGCATTTTTGACGCGGGGATTGGAGAACTGTTTGTCATTCGAGTGGCAGGAAATGTGATGGATAATCATCAGCTGGGCAGCGTTGAGTACGCCGCTGAGCATCTGGGCAGCCGTCTGATTCTGGTTATGGGCCATGATCGCTGCGGAGCGGTAGACGCGGCCATTAATCATGATCCGGAAGGTTATATCAAGTTTATTACTGACGAGATCTGCAGGGCCATCGGCGATGAGAAGGATGACTATAAAGCCAGCTGTCTGAATGTGCGTCGCAGCATGAGTATTATTGAGGAAAGCCTTGAAATCCAACAGGAGGAAGAACATGGTTTAAAGGTGTGCGGCGCGCTGTATCATCTGGAAGATGGGAACGTGGAGTTTATTAACTGAATGAACAAAACATCCTGAAAGCTGTTTCTGCTTTGTTTTTATGAATGTCCGTGATAAACTGTTTTTACGTCACAGCGAAATTTTAACTATGAGGGTGTGCATATTGAAGCCAGTAAGGGAAAGGATGGATCATCATATGAGTAAAAAGGTTATAGCGGTAAATGCCAGCCCGAGGATAGGATGGAATACGGATACCCTGGTTGCGGAAGCGATGAAAGGGGCGGAATCCGCAGGCGCGGAGACAGAGAAGTTCGATCTGTTCCGTCTTGAAAAATATACAGGCTGTATTTCCTGTTTCGGATGCAAGAAGGAGAAAAACAGAGGCCGCTGCGTATGCAGGGATGGTTTGTCCCCTGTTCTGGATGCGATCCGTGAGGCGGATGGCCTTATCATCGGTTCTCCCAATTACCTCAGTGAGATGACCGCGTCGTTCCGCGCTCTTTATGAGCGGTTGATCTTCCAGAATCTCACCTATAATGCGGAAGTTCCCTGCTGCAATGAGCGCCCCATTCCCGTGCTGCTGATCATGACAAGCAACGCGCCTGACAGTATGTATCAGGGACTGCTTCGGGATTATCAGCAGACTTTGAGCCGGTTTGTCGGACCGACGGAAGTTTTTGTCAGCGGAGATACCCTTCAATTGAAAGATTACAGCAAGACAGACTGGAAATGGACGATGTTTGACCGGAGAAATCCTGAAGGTTTGCAGGAGGCAAACAAATATCCGAATCTTTTTCTGTATATACCTGCGCTGTTCCACATGCTGCAGCAGTATCATTTATACACTTTGTACATACCGCCTGTGTGATTTGTATACGCGGGGATGATCCTGGCGCTGGTATCATCTGTGTATTTCATTAGGGATTATATGGGACAGGCCCCTTTTATCCGGCCGGACAATCCTGGACGGTACGTTTGTGATCACTGAAGACGGAATGAAACTGTTGAATACAAAAACAACGCTTTTTTCGGCTCTGTATCCCGGCCTGAAAAGCATGATGAGAAGACGCATGAGAAAAAGATTTAAGGGCACAAAAGCAATAAAATTCATAATATCCCGCTATACTTTTTCAGACCGTAAGAGTATAATGTCCTCAGAGAAAAAGCGGAGTTTTTTGGAGGAGGCCCCTGTATGGAAGAAAATCTTACACAAATAAAGCAGGATATGATGATGTTTTTTGACGGACATCAAGAAGTTTTTCCAATCTACGAGTCTTTTGAAAATAGGCTTCTTCACCTGTACCCGCAGACAAAAATGAAAGTTCAGAAGACACAGATTACCTTTTCTAACCGTCATGTTTTCGCCTGTGTTTCTTTTATGCGTCTAAAAAAGAAATCGGAGCTTCCGGCATCTTATTTTGTACTCACCCTGGGATTATCCTATCCGCTGGAATCGGAGCGGGCTGCAGTAAAAACAGAGCCATATCCCGGACGGTGGACAACACATATCCTTATTTCTGATGTATCCGATCTCGATCAGGAATTATTTGACTGGGTAAAACAGGCATACGAGTTTGCAGAATATAAATGAAACTGCAGCTTACAGCCTGCAGAACAGTCAAGAAAAAGAAATAGTCCAGAGAGGATAACGCAGGCTTTTGCAAATGATGATCAGGCACAATGGAGGCTGTTATGAAGAAGAAAGCAATGATTATTTTTATTGCGTTGCTTGTGAGCGCAATATTGTTGTCTGCGTGTCAGACAAACGACGTCGATCACGAAAAAATAACTGAGGGCGTTTCAGCGGATGAATCTTCGGACGCATTGTCGGAAACAGGAACGACGCCAACCGGTTTTGCTGCTGAGGACAGTTACGTGTCGGAACCGGTCACATTCGTATGGGAAGATGTTGGGTTCGGCGGTGACTTTGTCATTACACTGGAACCGTTTAACACGTTTCAGCTGTGCGAAGGGCCGCTGAGCAGTACGATTTACAGAGGCTATTTTGATGTGGACGGGGATGTTGTCACGCTGAGGGATTCCGCGACCTCGGAAGGATTTAAGAATTTTCGGTTCCGGATCAATGACAGTAAGACGGAACTGACGTTTATTGCAGACGGTTCAGATGAGCTGCCGTTTAGCGGGCTCGAAGACGGCGCCCTTTTCAGCACGGAGATTCATCATGATGTCAGCGAATACTGGGAGTCGGAGGGGGAAAATGATTCATGACAGAAAAAAGCAGTATCAGTCACTGTGCAAGGAAGTAGCCAGCTACACTTTTTCTGCGGCGGATAATGAGCCGCTAAAATCTGTATTTGAGACATGCCCGGCATGTAAAGAAATCAATTTATGGACTTATTGGCATGGATGGGAAAGCCTTGACGAACAGGATGATTCTGTTCATCCGAAGATTCTGCTTGTTGGTCAGGACTGGGGAAGTTATTATTTGGAGGGTGACGAGACCGCAGAGAAGCGTCTTGAAATGCTTGGCAGATCCCGCAAGGTATACGCAAATCTTTTCTTCGCTTAATAATGGCCCTGTTACAGATAAAAATTTAAAAGATTTATTTGCTGATCCGGAAGGATTTAGTTGTGACCTTGATAAAAAACAGCCGGACCTGTTTTTTACAAATCTGATCCCGTGGTATCGAAGAAAAGAAAAAAATATCAGCAGATTTAAAAAGGCTTGGCTTACCGATTTTGTCAAAAAGTATTTCAGGGATCTGGTGAGGATACTAGAGCCGGAAGTTATTATGTGCCTTGGAAAGGATACTTACCTTGGAGTGCTGGATTCTTTGGGATTGCGAAAGGAAAACCCCATAAAGCAAAGACTTTATACTGAATTTCTGAATAGTGGAAGAAATTACGTTGATTATCTAATAGAAGAAGAGATTCACTGTACAGTTTGGGCGCTTAAACATTGCGGAAGGCAGGGAAGCGCTGGCCGGTGCGTTGATAAACAGCGTGAAGATTGGAGAAAAGTATCTCAATCAAACATGCATGTAAAATGTAAGGGGAATGATTTAAAGGCAGGAGTAAAAGGTATCGATATGAGCAGGCAAAATTTAATAGCAATCGCAAAAGAAACGATGAAATTTACGGATGATTTCATGAGAAAGAATAATTCCAGAACGTGTGAAAAGGTTGAAGTGTATTCTC
>CANQSK010000062.1 GCA_947626475.1 uncultured Lachnospiraceae bacterium | reverse complement strand
TGCATCGCGGCCATCTCCCTTCTGGTGGGCGGAATCGGCATCATGAACATCATGATGGTGTCGGTGACGGAGCGGACACGGGAGATCGGAGTCCGCAAAGCCCTGGGAGCGCGCACAAGGGATATTCTCCTGCAGTTTTTGATTGAATCCGCGATCCTGTCTGCCGTTGGCGGCGCCATCGGCGTACTGTTTGCCTCCGGCATTCTCCGCGCGGCAGGAAGTCTGATTCATCAGCAGGTGGTGATCCGGCCTGCCGCGGTGCTCCTGTCGGTGTCCTTTGCGGCGGCGGTGGGGGCGTTCTTCGGAATGTATCCGGCTCTGAGGGCGGCCAGGGAGGATCCCATCGAGGCACTCAGGTACGAGTAAATGTTCTGCCTGCGTCTAATCCTGCGCCTGAGCTTACCTGTGTTTAATCCTGGGCCCGGTCTTTTTGCTGCCCGGGATTTTTCACCTGTGTTTCTTCCTCCTCCGCCATCTTCTTCTGGCTGTCGCCCAGAGTCTGCCTGGTGATCATGAGAAAGCCGTAGATCACCGCAGGCACCACGATGGTGCAGAAGAGGGAGGCCATAAGGCAGCTTCTGGCGAAGGGGCTGTCTATGAGGGCGCAGATGATGGTGGCGGCGTAAAGACCGGCGATGAGGATCAGTCCGGCAATGGCCAGGATTCGCCGGAGAGGCATTTTTTTCATAGATCATACTTCCTTTCTCTGACGAAGGGCGGAATCAGCCGCCGGCTTCTTCCGCCAGTTCTTCCCATTTCTCATAAAGGATGTCCAGACGTTCCCTGATGGATTCCTTCTGCCTGTGAATATCCAGAAGCTTTTGCGGGTCGGCGGCAGTCGCCGGGTCTGTCAGCTGTTCGTCCAGCAGGCCATCCTGTTCCTCCAGGGCGGCGATTTCATCCTCAGTCTTTTTCAGATCGTTCTGACGTTTCCTCTGCCGGGCCTGCTCTTCCTTGCGGGCCTGCCAGTCCTGTTTGCCAACGGACGCGGGGGCAGGATTGGCGGCAGCTCCGGCGGATTCCGTGAAGAAGGCGCCGCCGCGGCCGGTTCCCCCAGCGGCAGTCCGGTGCCCTGTCTCGGTTCCGTTTCTCAGATACGCCTGAGCGGTCACATCTTTCTTTTCCAGATAGTAGTCATAATTTCCGATATAATTTAAAAAGGTCTGTCCGGTCAGCTCCAGGATCCTGGTAGCGGTCCGGTTGATGAAATACCTGTCATGGGACACGTACAGGATGGTGCCGGTGTAGCTGTTTAAGGCGTCCTCCAGAATCTCCTTGGAGGTAATGTCCAGGTGGTTGGTCGGCTCGTCCAGGATCAGGAAGTTGGCGTCCGCCAGCATAAGCTTGGCCAGGGAGACCCGGCCCCGCTCGCCGCCGCTTAAGTCCTGGATCCGTTTGAACACATCGTCGCCGGTGAACAGAAACGCCGCCAGGACGCTGCGGATTTTGGTGTTGTTCAGATTGGGATAGGTATCCTGCAGCTCGTCGAAAAGTGTCTTCTCCATGTGGAGGACCTGGTAATCCTGGTCATAGTAGGCGATCTTTACCCGGGCGCCCAGAGTTACTTCCCCTGAGTCCGCCGGAATCACTTCATTGATGATCTTAAGAAGTGTGGTCTTGCCGGTTCCGTTGTTGCCGATGACGGCGACCCGCTCTCCCCGTTTGATATCGATATCCACGTGATCAAACAGAAGATTGCCGCCGAAAGCCTTGCCGAGATCCCGGATAGTCAGAACATCCTCGCCGCTTACGGTGTCCGGCTCCAGGCGGATGCGCATGTCGTCCCGAATCTGAGCGGGCTTGTCCAGAACCTCGATTTTGGACAGCATTTTTTCGCGGCTTTCCGCCCGCTTGATGGACTTTTCCCGGTTGAAGGAACGCAGCTTGGCGATCACTTCCTCCTGATGCCTGATCTCCTGCTGCTGGTTCAGGTAAGCCTTCAGCCGGGCCTCCCGCAGCAGGGCTTTCTTCTGGCTGTAGGCCGTGTAATTGCCCTTAAACACCATGCTCCGGCCGCCGTCCAGCTCAATGATCTTGGTGGCGATCTTATCCAGGAAATACCGGTCGTGGGCCACAATGAGGACGGCTCCCCTGTAGTTGAGCAGATAGTTTTCCAGCCAGGCGATGCTGTTCATGTCCAGATGATTGGTCGGCTCGTCCAGAAGGATCATGTCCGGCCTGGACAAAAGAAGCTTGCCCAGGGAGACTCTTGTTTTCTGCCCGCCGGACAGAGTGGAGATTTCCTGGAAAAAATCCTCTTCTGAAAATCCCAGGCCTTTCAGCACGCCGGTGATCTCGCTGCGGTAGCTGTAACCTCCGGCCTGCTCAAATTCATGGGTTAAACGGGTATAGGTTTCAAGCATCTGTTCCAGCTGAGGGCCGGAAACATTTTTCATCTCCGTTTCCAGCTGGCGGATGCGTTCCTCCATAAGGATGACAGGGCGCTTTACCTCCAGCAGCTCATCGTAAATGGTCCGGCGGCTGGTCAGGTCCTGCTGCTGGGCCAGGTATCCCAGAGTCTTGCCTCTGGACAGGACGGCCATGCCGTCGTCCGCCGTCAGCTCCCCCACGATAATCTTCAGGAGAGTGGATTTGCCGGCGCCGTTGATTCCCACTACGGCGGCTTTTTCGTAATCTTCTATATGAAAGGATATGTCGTTCAGGATTACATCAGTGCCAAAGGCCTTGCTGATGTGACTGCAGGACAGAATCATGAAAACCTCCTTGTAAGTCTGACGAATGGTTATAGTATAATATGAATTTGTGAATTTTGCAATCTCAGACTGTGATTCACTTAACGCCTGGGCTTCCAGCGGGGACACGCCGTTTGAATTGTTATTGAGAATTATTTTCAATAATATCTATTGACAATTCCCTGTAGTTAGCGTATGATAACTAAGAAAATGATAATCAATCTCAAATGAGAAAGGAACGATGAGTATGCCGTTAGCGATGGTGATGGAAGGCGAGACGAGAACGATCTGCGAGTTCAAGGGAACGGAGGAGATGAAGCGCCATCTTCAGGATCTGGGCTTTACCAGAGGCGAGAAGGTCCGCGTCATGGGTGAGAACCCCAGCGGGATGATCCTCATGGTGAAGGGCGTAAAGCTGGCTCTGAACCGGGGCCTCGCCAATCGGATCATTGTGGAAGACTGATCGGTTCCGACAGTATGTGAGGCCGCCGGCGGCGCGGGATTGGGCAGCGCCTGCCGGGATTATCACAGGGAAGGAGAAAGCGATATGACACTGAGGGAAATGAAACCGGGGCAGCAGGGAAAAGTGACGTCCGTAGGTTCGGCCGGAGCCATGAAGCGCCGGATCATGGATATGGGCGTAACCCCTGGCGTAGAAATTAAGGTTATAAAGGTTGCACCCCTGGGCGATCCGATCGAGGTCAATGTGCGGGGCTATGAGCTGAGTCTGAGAAAAGATGAAGCGGCTCAGATTGAAGTTCAGGTCTCTTAAAAGAAGGGGACGCGGGAAGGCGAAAGCCTCCCATTTTTTAGGGAATGGAGTTAGCATGACCTAACCAATAAGATCTGACAATGAGGAGAAATGGAACATGAGTATAACCATCGCCCTTGCGGGCAATCCGAACTGTGGCAAGACCACATTGTTTAATGAAATTACCGGCGCGAGGCAGCATGTGGGCAACTGGCCCGGCGTCACGGTAGAGAAGAAGGACGGCGTATATAAGAAGGACAAAAATGTGGTGATCCTGGACCTTCCGGGAACCTATTCCCTGTCGCCTTACTCCGCCGAGGAGATTATTGCCAGGGACTGTATCGTGAAGGAACGGCCGGACGCGGTCATCAATATTGTGGACGGCACCAACATTGAGAGAAACCTGTATCTGACCCTGCAGGTGATCGAGACCCGTATTCCTACGGTTGTGGCCATGAACATGATGGATGAGGTGGAGAGCCGGGGAGACAAGATTGACTGTGCCAGGCTGTCTAAGATTCTGGGAGTGCCGGTAGTTCCCATTGTAGCCAGAAACGGCAGAGGCCTGGATGATCTGATGAAGGCGGCCATTTCCGTGGCGAACACGAAGCAGAAGCCCAACCAGCTGGATGTATTTGATAAAGGCCTGTCCGACACGATCCACGCGGTGGCCGACGTTCTGGGCAACGCGGACAACGAAGAGAACCAGTGGAAAGCGATCAAGCTGGTGGAGAACGACGAGATCATCGCCGCCACCGTTCCCGATTCAAAGAAACCGGCTGTAGACGCTCTGGTACAGGCAGCCAACAAGAATGCCGGCGGAGACGCCGAAGCTCAGATCGCCGATTACCGGTACCAGTACATATCAAAGCTGGTGAAGGAGTGCGTGAAAAAAAGCCTGAAGGGCGGTCAGGAGATCACGTCCGACAAGCTGGATAAGATTCTGACCAACCGGATCCTGGCGCTTCCGATTTTCGCGGTGATCATGTATATCCTGTTTGCCTGTACCTTCAGCGAGAATTTCCTGTTCATACCGGGGCTTCCCAGTCCGGGCCAGTGGCTGGCCGGCGTTGTGGAGACTGTCTGGGGGATTTTCCAGGAGGCAGTGGTGGGTCTGGCAGAGGGCATCGGTGCTTCCGAATGGGCTGTGGGACTGGTCAGCAGCTGTCTTGACGGTATCGGAGCCGTGGCCGGATTCCTGCCCCTGGTGCTGGTATTGTTCCTGTTAATGTCCTTTTTGGAGGACAGCGGCTACATGGCCCGTGTCGCCTTCGTCATGGACCGGATCTTCCGTCATTTCGGATTGAGCGGACGCTCTTTCATCCCGATGCTGATGGGCTTTGGCTGCTCCGTGCCGGCCCTGATGGCATCCCGGACCCTGGAGAGCGACAAAGACCGCAAGATTACCATGATGATCACGCCGTTTATGTCCTGCGGCGCCAAGCTGCCGATCTATCTGATGTTCGCGACTACGCTGTTCGTGGACAGCAACCAGACGCTGGTGGTGTTCTCCATCTACATGCTGGGCATTGTTGTCGCCATTATCGGGGCGCTTCTGTTAAATAAATTCGCCTTCAAGGCGGAGACGTCCAACTTTATCATGGAGCTGCCCCAGTACCGTATTCCTACGCTGAAGAGCGTGCTGATCCACGCCTGGGAGAAGGTAAAGGGATTCGCTGTCAAGGCAGGGACCGTCATCTTTGCCTCCACTGTGCTGATCTGGTTCCTTTCCAGCTTCAACCTGAGCGGTATGTGCGATATGGAAGAAAGCTTCCTGGCATCCTTCGGCAACGCCATTAAGTGGATTTTTGCTCCTCTTGGCTGGGCGGACTGGAGAGCCTCCGTGGGCGTGGTGACAGGCTGGATCGCCAAGGAAAATATTGTGGCGACCTTCGGACAGCTGTTCGGCGGCGTCAGCGACGAAGCGGTGGAGGCCATTATGGCCGGCGAGGAAGCCCTTCCCGCTATCAGCGAAGTGTTTACCAAGGTTACCGCATATTCCTATATGGCGTTTAACCTGCTGTGCATGCCCTGCTTCGCGGCTGTCGGCGCGATCAAGCGTGAGATGGGCTCCTGGAAATGGACTCTGCGGGCGATCGCGTTCCAGATGTGCACCGCCTATGTGGTGGCCCTGCTCATCAATATAGTGGGCAATCTGATTTTCTAAAACAGCGGCCGTGCCCTGCGTCACTGGACGGGGAGGCATGCCGGGTTTGAAAAAGGAGGAGTTGGGATATGTCGGTTCAGGATAAGAAAAACGCGATCATCGCGCAGCTTCGGGAGAACGGCTGCCGGATTACCAGTCAGAGAAAGCTGCTGATTGATATTATTCTGCAGGATGAATGTTCCAGCTGCAAGGAAATTTATTATAAAGCAGTCAAGAAGGACGCCGCCATCGGCCTGGCTACCGTCTACCGCATGGTGAAAACTCTGGAGGAGGCCGGCTTTATCCACCGGAAGAATATGTACCGGATTGACATGAATGAAGCCATTGCCTGAAGGCTGCCCGCCGAAACTGAGCCGGAGGGGAAAGAGAAGCCTTCTGACTAACGCTCACAGGCGGGGTGGCGCGGGCGGAAGAAATGACTGAGCAAAAAATGCAGGTGGTTCGGGAGTCTGTGAAAAGCAGGCTCCCGATTGCGTACAGACTGCAATGGCCAAATATGTAAAATTTCTGTAAACTCTATAAAATTTTTTCTGTTTTATTGACATTCTCTGTTCCGCAGATTATGATGGAAACCACATCCGGGCGGGATTTCTTTCCCGCCGGATTCTGAGGATTCTTTTTTCCCGGCAGCCCTTCGCTGCGCGTTCACACCAGGAAAGAAGCGACTGTAACTGCTGACCGTCTGCTGGAGACAGCGGATCCTGCGCAACGGAGGTGTTGTTTATGAGCGAACCTAACTTTACTGACATCTATGACCGCGTCTGCAAGCGGTGCATCTCCTTCTCCCGGAAGGGGACCATCCTCCTCATCAACGGTCTCTTCGGCCGTGACTATCCCCTGGACAGTACCGTGGACTACAACTGGACGGAGCATGAGGATGACGATCTGAAGAAGACCCTGGCGGATTCCATCATCACTATCAACCACAGGGACAGCTACCACATCGAGGTACAGATGTACCCGGATTCCCGCATCGTCATGCGGGTCTTTGAGTATGGCTTCCGCCACGCCCTTACCAGCCAGTCTGATATGGAGGTGTTGAACTTCCCGGATCCGCTGATCCTGTATCTGTATGAGGACGGAAACGGCGCGGAGACCCAACGGCTGCTGGTCAATTTCGGAACCCAGGGTTCTTTTGAATACTGTGTGCCCACTTACCGGTATCTGCGGATGGGGCGTGAGGAGCTGGAGCGAAGGAAGCTGATCGTGCTCATCCCATTCCAGCTGCTGCGTCTGAGGAAAGCCATCGAGAGGGAGCGGACAGAGGAGAACCTGAAAGCATTGAAAAGGCTGGTGCAAGATGATATAATAAGAGTTATCAATGACAACGTCGCCGCGGGGAACATAAGCCCGATGGAAGGCCAGACCTTAAAGCAGATGACCCTGTGGCTGTACCGGCATGTTTACAGCGGATATGCCGAGCTGGAGAGAGAGGGAGTGAACACGATGGTAGAAGAGGGCCTGATACTGGACATGGATATCATAGTGATGCAGGAGAGGAAGAAGGCGCGAGAATGGGCACAAAAAGAAGCTCGGGAATGGGCGCGGAGAGAAGTGCAGAAAGAAGCTCAGGAGTGGGCGCGGGAGCAGGTAAAGGAACAGACAGCTGCCATCAAAGGTATGCTGGCCAAGCTGCGTTCCCTGGGATTTTCGGATGAAGAGATACTTAAGTGTTCCGGGCTGACGCCTGAACAGCTTCAGAAGCTGGAGACAGATGCCGGGTAAAGCGGCAGATACAAAAAAGAGCGGAAGGCAGAAGGCACGAAAGCTTGTGAAGAAACGGGGGTGTACAGGATGCGGAATAAGATTGGAAGGGAAATACCTGATGAGATACTGAGGGAATACGGCAAGGAAGGTTTTCAGGGCTCTTTCTATCGGA
Source organism: uncultured Lachnospiraceae bacterium (assembly GCA_947626475.1). Lineage (GTDB taxonomy): Bacteria > Bacillota > Clostridia > Lachnospirales > Lachnospiraceae > UBA3402. The sequence goes on along the minus strand of CANQSK010000062.1, from coordinate 10,644 downwards.
ACGGGAGTTATTACAGAAAGGCTGCTCCGGTCGTGAGGGGAGTTGCGGATCCCCGGGAGAGCAAGATGGTATCCTCCATCAGGGAGGCCCTTGAAAAATGCGGGGCCAGGGACGGAATGGTCTTCAGCTTCCACCATCATTTCCGGGACGGGGATTATGTTGTAAATATGGTCATGAAGGAAGCGGCGGATATGGGACTTCATGACATCACTATTTGCGCCAGCTCTCTGGGCGCGGCCCATGATCCGGTGGCGGAATATATTGAGCAGGGAATTGTGACGGAGATTCAGTCCTCCGGAGTGCGCGGCAAGATCGGAGAGGCTATCTCCAGAGGCAGGCTGAAACGGCCGGCGATCATCCGCTCTCACGGCGGCAGGGTCCGCGCGATCGAGGAGGGGGATGTCCACATCGATATCGCGTTCATCGGAGCGCCTACCTGCGACGAGTACGGCAATGCCAGAGCGCTGGGCGGCAAAAGTGACTGCGGCGTTTTGTCCTATTCCATGGCGGACGCCCAGTATGCGGATCATGTGGTGGTGATCACAGACTGCTTGGTGCCTTATCCCAACTGTCCCGCCAGCATTTCCCAGGCGAATGTGGACTACGTATGCGTGGTGGATCAGATTGGCAATCCCAATAAGATCGTCAGCAATGTGGTCCGTATGACCAAGGACGTGAGAGAGCTGATGATGGCCCGCTACTGTACGCAGCTGATGGCGGAATCTCCCTATTTCAGGGATGGATTTTCTTTTCAGACGGGAGCGGCGGGGGCGACGCTGGCAGTGAATTCCATGCTGAAGCCGATTCTGGAGGAGCGGGGGATCAGGATGGGATTTGCCATCGGAGGCATCACGAAGCCCATGTGCGACCTTCTGGAGGAAGGGTTGGTCCGGAAGATTGTGGACGCTCAGGCCTTTGATCTGGGAGCCATAGAATCTCTGAGAAGCAATCCGAATCATTTTGAAATATCCACCTCTGAATATGCCAATCCCATGAATAAAGGCGCTTATGTCAATAAGCTGGATTTTGTGCTGTTGGGAGCGCTGGAGGTGGATGTGGATTTCAATGTCAATGTTGTGACCGGTTCCGACGGAATCGTCCGGGGAGCTCCGGGAGGTCATCCGGATACGGCTGCGGGGGCCAGGTGTGCCATTATCATCGCGCCTTTGATCCGCGGGCGGATTCCTACGGTCTGCGACCGGGTGGTGACTGCGGTAACGCCGGGAGAGTGCGTGGACGTGGTCATTACCGATTACGGGATTGCCATTAATCCCAGGCGGACTGATCTGCTGGAGGCGTACAGGGATTCAAAACTGCCGTTTAAGACCATAGAGGAGCTGCGGGATATGGCTTATGCCATCACCGGGAAGCCGGAGGAAATTTCCTTTAAGGACCGGGTCGTAGCTCTGGTGGAAAGCCGGGACGGAACGATTATGGATGTGATTCGGGAGATTGATGAGTGAGAAGAACGGGGTGAATGATGATGTATGAGTCCGGTGAAAACTATCTGGAGACGATCCTGATCCTGAAGGAGAAACAGGGGGTGGTACGCTCCATCGATATTGCCAGAAAGCTGAATTTCAGCAAGCCCAGCGTCAGCCGGGCGGTGGGAATCCTGAGGGAGGAGGGGTATCTGACCGTGGAGCCGGCGGGGGAGCTGGAGCTGACGGAGAAGGGCATGGAGAAGGCAGGGGCTATCTATGAACGTCATAAGATGCTGACTGCGTTTCTTCAGAAGGTTGCCGGCGTGACGCCGGAGACCGCCGAGGAGGACGCCTGCCGTATGGAGCATATTATCAGTGATGAAACGTTCCAGGGGATCAAACGGTTCATGAGGAAATAAAAAATATACAGCTAGGAAAGGGAGGGAGTACTTATGAATCTGTCAGACAATGGGCTCAGCCTTTTGAAAAAGGGGCAGAAAGGATTTTTCTACGCAGTGTTCAGCCGGGTGGGAGTCATGATGGTGCTGCTGGTGCTGCAGGTATTTTTCCTGTTCAGTGTTTTTCACTGGTTTGCCCAGTTTATGCCCCATATTTTGGGTAGCACGGCTGTGTTTACAGTATTCATGGTTCTATACCTGATCAACAGCAGGATAGACCCTACGGCGAAGATTACCTGGCTGATCGTCATTATGCTGATGCCTGTATTCGGCGCCCTGCTTTACTGGTATACCCAGAGCGAGATAGGACACCGGGCAGTCCGGGGCAGGCTGAAACAGCTGATCGCCGAGACGAAAGACCGGCTGCCTCAGGATCCGAAGACATTGGAGGAGCTGGAGAAGAGGAATCCGGATGAAGTGTCCCTGGCCCGCTATATTCACCGAAGCGGCTGTTTTCCGGTGTTTGACCGCACAGAGACGACTTATTTTCCCCTGGGAGAAGCGAAATTTGAGGAAATGCTCAGACAGCTTCGCTCTGCGGAGAGATACATTTTCATGGAGTATTTTATTGTGGAAGAGGGGCTGATGTGGGGGAAGATCCTGGAAATACTGGCCCAAAAGGTACAGGAGGGCGTGGAAGTAAAGGTTATGTATGACGGCACCTGTGAATTTTCCACCCTTCCCTATAATTATCCGGAGAAGCTTAAGAGCCTGGGGATCCAGTGCAAAATGTTCGCTCCGGTTACGCCTTTCCTTTCTACCCATTACAACTACCGCGACCACAGAAAGATACTGGTCATTGACGGACGGGTAGCCTTCACCGGCGGCGTGAATCTGGCGGATGAGTACATCAACCATGTGGAGCGGTTCGGTCACTGGAAAGACACAGCCATTATGCTGAAAGGGCCGGCGGCGAAAAGCTTTGCCCTGATGTTTCTGCAGATGTGGAATATTTCGGAGAAAGAGCCGGAGTTTGACAAATATCTGAATCCGGAGCCTGCGGAAACGGCGGGACAGGAGCAGGGAGCCGGAAAAGAAGAGAAAGCCGGCGGAGGTTTCGTCCTTCCCTTCGGGGACTGTCCTCTGGACAGTGACAAGCTGGGAGAGCGGGTGTATATGGATATCCTGAACCGGTCCAGACAGTATGTGCATATTATGTCGCCCTATCTGATTCTGGACGGGGAGATGGAGACCGCGCTGAAATTTGCGGCGGAGAAAGGAGTTGACGTGAAGCTGATCCTTCCCGGCATTCCCGATAAGCCCATGCCCTATGCCCTGGCCAAAAGTCATTACCGCTCTCTCATGGATTCCGGCGTAAAGATTTATGAATATACCCCCGGATTCGTCCATGCCAAGGTATTTGTCAGCGACGACAGCCGCGCGGTAGTGGGCACCATCAACCTGGATTACCGGAGCCTGTATCATCATTTTGAGTGCGCCGCCTATCTGTATCAGACAGACTGTATCCCGGATATTGAGCGGGATTATGAGGCGACCCTTGAAAAATGCCGGAGAGTGACGGAGGAGATGGTCAGGAACGAGCGGTGGAGCGTAAAGCTGCAGGGATTTGTGATGAAGACCATTGCCCCGCTGCTGTAGGAAAAATCATTTTTCCGGACACAGGTTCGGGCCTTCCTGTCTTGACTTTGGACAGAATTTGTGACAGAATAGGATATTAACAAAATGATAGAAAATATAGAAAAGAAGGTTGATTGCAATGACTAAGATTGACATCGTCTCCGGATTCCTGGGAGCCGGAAAAACTACGTTTATCAAGAAGCTTCTGGAGGAAGCCATTGCCGGCGAACAGGTGGTTCTGATTGAGAATGAGTTCGGCCAGATCGGGATTGACGGCGGTTTTCTGAAGGACGCGGGCATCGAAATCCGTGAGATGAATTCCGGATGCATCTGCTGCTCTCTGGTAGGTGATTTCGGCAAATCTCTGGCGGAGGTGCTGACCAAGTACCATCCGGACCGGATCATCATTGAGCCCTCCGGCGTGGGCAAGCTGTCGGATGTGATGAAGGCGGTTATCGATGTGGCTGCTGACGTGGAAGTGGCGCTGAACAGCGCCGTCACGATCGTGGACGCTTCCAAGTGCAGAATGTACATGAAGAATTTCGGAGAGTTTTTCAACAATCAGATTGAGAACGCGGGAACCATCGTGCTCAGCCGTACGGATGTGCTGGATGCGGACAAGGTGCAGCAGGCTGTGGAGCTGATCCGCCAGCATAATCAGAAGGCGTCTGTTGTGACGACGCCCTGTGTTCAGCTGACCGGGCCCCAGCTTCTGGAAATCATCGAAAAGCCGGATACCATGGCGGAGGATCTGCTGAAGGAAGTGCGGGAGGCCCACGAGCACCATCACCACCATGACCACGATGAGGAATGCGGCTGTGAGCACGATCATGACCATGAGCACCATCATCACCATGATCATGATGAGGAATGCGGCTGTGAGCATGATCACGACCATGAGCACCATCATCACCATGACCATGATGAGGAATGCGGCTGTGAGCACGATCATGACCATGAGCACCATCACCATCACCACCATGACGGGGAGTGCGGCTGCGATCATGATCATGACGCGGATGAAGTGTTTGAAAGCTGGGGGCTGGAGAATGTAGGAGCCATGGATAAGGCGGATCTGGAAGCGATTCTGGATGAACTGGCCAACGGCAACGCTTACGGTGATGTGCTTCGGGCCAAGGGAATGGTTCCAAGCAAAACGGAGGGACAGTGGTACTATTTTGATATTGTGCCGGATGAGATTGAAATCCGTGACGGCGCGCCGGATTACACCGGAAAGGTATGCGTGATCGGCGCGGAGCTGAAAGAGGAAGCGCTGAGCAAGGCGTTCGGCAGGAGTTAAGAATATGGGACCAATGATTGATGATGATGTTATGCCGTTGTTTTTGATCAACGGCTTTCTGGAAGCGGGGAAGACCCAGTTCCTCCAGTTTACCATGGAGCAGGATTATTTTCAGGCGGATGGCCGGACTCTGCTGATCGTCTGCGAGGAGGGAGATACGGAATATGACCCGGCTCTTCTGAAAAGAAGCAGGACGGACCTGGTTACGGCGGACAGCATGGAAGATTTGGCGCCGGAGCGGCTGAAGAAGCTGGAACTGCAGTATCATCCGGAGCGGGTGCTTCTGGAGTGGAACGGCGTGTGGAATCAGGATGAATTAAAGCTTCCCACCGACTGGACCGTGTATCAGCAGGTTACTATCATCGACGGCTCGACCTTCGATTTGTATGTGAAGAACATGAAGCCGCTCCTGGGGGCCATGGTCCGCAACTCGGAGCTGATCATCTGCAACCGCTGTGACGGCATTGAAGATCTGGAGGGTTACCGAAGGACTCTTCTGGCCATGAACAACCAGGCGGAGATCGTGTTTGAGGGCGAGGACGGAGAGATTACACAGATATCGGAGGCAGATCTGCCTTATGATATGTCGGCGGATGTAATCGAGATTGCTCCGGAGGACTACGGCATCTGGTATATCGACTGTATGGATAAGCCGGACCGTTACCGGGGAAAGACAGTGGAGTTTACCGGGATGGTGCTGAAGTCTGATAAGTTCCCGAAGAATTATTTTGTGCCCGGCCGGATGGCCATGACCTGCTGTGAGGCGGATATGACGTTTCTGGGCTATATCTGCAAGGCCCGGGAGGCCAGGAATCTGGAGACACGGCAGTGGGTCAGGGTCCGCGCCAGGATTGAGTACGAGGAATGGCAGGATTATGAAGGGACCGGACCGGTCCTGTATGCCGATATGGTGGAACCGGCCAAACCCATACGGGGAGTTGTTCAGTTCTGATGGACAGCGGAGAGAACAGGAGCGTGAAGATCATTCTGGCCTCCGCGTCGCCCAGGCGCAGAGAGCTGTTGGAGCAGGTTGGCCTGCACCCCGTGATCATGCCCAGCCGGGCGGATGAGAAGACGGAGGACCTGCCGCCGGAGGAACTGGTGCGGCAGTTATCCGCAAGGAAGGCCGGAGAGGTGCTGCAAAGACTGTCAGAGGATAATGGCAAAGCCGGTGAGACGCGAAGAAGGGTGCGGCCAGACAGCGGCAAAGCCGGGGAGATGGTGCAGGCGGACAGCGGCGAAGCCGGAGAAGAAGACGCGGTGATCATCGGGGCGGATACGGTAGTATCTGTGGACGGCAGGATTCTGGGAAAGCCCGGATCGGAGGAGAAAGCGGCTCAGATGCTTTCCATGATTCAGGGAAGAACCCATGAGGTCTACACGGGAGTGACTATGATTTTTGTAACCTCTGGAGAGACGATAACCTTTTCAGAACGGACTGAGGTTGAGGTTTATCCTATGAATGACCGGGAAATCCGGCGTTACATTGCCACGGGTGAGCCTGCGGACAAGGCCGGAGCCTATGGGATTCAGGGCTGCTTCGCAGCTTTTATCAAGGGAATCCGCGGGGATTACAACAACGTGGTAGGCCTGCCGTCAGGGCGGGTCTGCCAGGAACTGAGAGACAGAAAATACGGCTGCTGACGCGGCCGTATTTTTGTCGGATCTTTGTAAGATTGAGGTGAGCGGGCAGTCTGATCTGCCGCGTCTCATAATGGATATCAGCTCCACTCCACAGGGGTGGGGCGATTAGGCGAAAATACATCCTCGGCATGGAACAGATCGTCCAGTTTCCGGCTGCCGGTATCGCTTCCTGCCTCGATGTCCTTCCACATCCTGTAGCCGTCCAGATTCCGCCGGCCCTGCCGGATATAATCGGTTCCCAGCTGAACCCAGTACTGGTTGGAATCTACGTTGCAGAAATAGTCAAAACCGAGGGATTTCAGATAATTAAAACGCTCGTTTTCGTGGTTGTAGGGATGCCAGTCGCTGATATCCGCTCCGAAGGGAAACAGGATGATATCCGTATCTCCAATCAGAGATGCCACCTCATTTTCCCACTTGTCGCAGTCCGTCTTAAAATTCTCGTAGGAAATAGTCCCCATATCCCTGTGCCCCCAGCTGTGGGAGGCCAGCTCCCAGCCGTTGTCCCTAAGACACTGAGCGACAGCGGCTGCGGCCTGCCGGTCCTGCTCGTAGGTGGGGGAATCGCTGTAGGAAGAGGACGTGCGGTATCCCAGAATACCCTCGTAGCCGGTGAAGGCGATGACGGCCCGCGCTCCCTTGTAGGAAAAGTCCGGATGTTCCTGGATAAATTCCTCCAGAAGGGGGACCAGGTCATAGGCGCCCACGGATACGCTGCCGTCGTCCATGACCATCTCGCAGGTGGGTTTGCCGTCTTCCCCGATGATCATCCGCGTAGCGAAGCCGTCGCCGGTCATGTAGGGGTAGTAGCATACATCATCCTGGGACATGACACAGGCCTTCTTGCCCTCCGGAAGGAGAATCTGCTGGGGCGTCATGTGCATGGTTCCGTCCTCCCTCTCTGTCATCAGCGCGATATCGTGAAGCCGGACCAGCACGTAACCCTTTTCATACATGGAATCCAGTATTTTCAAAAACTCATCTTTAGTGGTCATAACCTGATTGTAGCCGGCCTCGTCAGCATCACCGTCAAAGGCTTTCGATTCGTCCATGATCAGGGAATGAAAAAAAACGTGGGTGATGGTGTGGTAGTCGGCCGGCTGCAGGGTGGTCCTGATGCTTTCATAATTGGCGATGGCGTCTGCGACCTGCTGGTCCGTACCGGCGAAAGGGGAGGACTGAAGCAGGTCTATGGCTTTGTCGTAATCGTAGCCGGCAGCGGCCAGGCTGGCTTCATTGAGCAGCGTGTCCACGGCGGAGAGAGTCTCCGGCACGCCTGGCTCCGGCTCCTGGCTTTCCTCCGGAAGAGATTCATCCGGAAGGCTGCCGTCAGGCGGTGTTTCGGAATCGCCGCCGTTTTCCGGAAGAGTCTGCTCCTGCCCGGCGTTCTTCTCCATGATGCGCAGCACATACCCGCTGAGCCGGAACGCGCCTCCCGCCAGAATACCTATAATCAGAAGACCAATGATGTAAACCGGCAGCTGCCGCAGAAGACGCTGCCGTTTCCTGCGCCGCAGCCGTTTCTGCCGGCTGTTTCCCCCATATCTCTTGTTCTTCATAAAGAAAACCTCTCATACTCATTTTCCGCTTTTCAGTATACCATAACCGCCCGAAATTTGTAAATCCCTGTCGGCCCTGCATTTCAAAAAGTTCCCGTAATATACATGAATAAAGAATGTTTTTGGAGGAAGAGATGAGACGTATTATAAGGAAAGGACTGGCGTGGCTGGCGGCGCTGGCGGTACTGTGGGGAACGGGGCTTTCATCGGAGGCAGCTGCCAGGGTGGAAGGGATGCAGCCGGCTCTTCCGGCAGGAAGCTCTGTGGCCAGGGCGGCGGCCGGAACACTGTCGGGACCGGAAATCCTGTCGCCGTCGGCAGTCCTGATGGAGGCGTCCACCGGACAGGTGATCTATGAGAAAGGCGCGGATGAACAGAGGAGTCCTGCCAGCATCACGAAGATCATGACGCTGATCCTGATTTTTGACGCGCTGGAGAGCGGCAGAATCCATATGACGGACCAGGTGACTACCAGCGCTTACGCCAAATCCATGGGAGGTTCCCAGGTGTTTCTGGAGGAGGGCGAAGTTCAGACTGTGGAAACGCTGATCAAATGTATTGTGATCGCGTCAGGCAATGACGCCAGCGTGGCCATGGCCGAGTACATAGCAGGCGATGAGAAGACCTTTGTGGAAATGATGAATCAGCGGGCGGAAGGCCTTGGCATGACAGGCACCCACTTTGAAGACTGCTGCGGGCTGACGGAGTCGCCCGCCCATCTGACTACGGCCAGGGACATCGCCGTCATGTCGCGTGAGCTGATCAACCGTTATCCTCAGATTCACAATTATTCTACGGTCTGGATGGACACCATCACCCATGTGACTAATCAGGGAACGAAGGAATTTGGTCTGTCCAATACAAACAAGCTTCTGAAAATGGCCACTAATTTCACAGTCACCGGGTTAAAGACCGGTTCTACGTCGGCCGCGAAATACTGTCTGTCCGCCACGGCGGAGAAGGATGGGGTGAGGCTGATTGCGGCGGTTATGGCTGCGCCCGACTATAAGGCCAGATTCAATGACGCAGCCGCGCTTTTAAATTACGGCTACGCCAACTGCCGCCTTTACCAGGATACGGAGCAGCCGCAGCTTCCGGCTATGCCGGTGGACAACGGCGCGGAGGATCAGACAGGGCTTCGGTATGGGGGAATATTTTCTTATCTTGGGCTGAACGGAGAAGATTTTTCGACTGTGGAGAAAAGGCTGGTTCTCCCGGACGCGGTGGAGGCCCCTGTTGAGGACGGCCAGAAGGTGGGGACTCTGGAATACTGGCTGGGAGAAACCAGGCTGGGTGAGATTCCCATTCTGGCGGACGGAAATGTCCGAAAGGCCGGATTTCTGGACTGTCTGAAGAAAATGGCGGCGGCCTTTGAACTGACAGCGAGCGGAGACGGCCGGTGAACTTTTTCCCTCCTGCCGCAATATCATGTAGTATCAGCATTTCTGCTTCTAGGAGGTTTCTATGAAAAAAACAGCTGTCCTGGTTCTGACTGCAGCGGCGCTGGCAGGTTCCCTCACTGCCTGCCGGTCTGCCGCGCCCCGGAATGAGCGGACGCCGGTTACCCTCAGCGAGGTGGCCCACTCCATTTTTTACGCTCCCCAGTACGCCGCCATCGAGCTGGGATATTTTGAGGAAGAGGGGATCGATCTGACCCTGGTCAACGGCGGGGGAGCCGACAAGGTCATGACTGCCCTGGTGTCCGGGGAGGCCGATATCGGTTTCATGGGTTCAGAGGCCAGCATTTACACCTACGCCAACGGGGCGGAAGACTACGCGGTCAATTTTGCCCAGCTGACCCAGCGGGCCGGCAACTTTCTGGTGGGCCGGGAGCCGGATGACGCCTTCACCTGGGATAAGATCCGGGGGAAAAAGGTTCTGGGGGGACGGGCCGGCGGTATGCCGGAGATGGTATTTGAATACATTCTGAAGAAAAACGGTATTGACCCCAGGACCGACCTGTCCATTGACCAGAGCATCAATTTCGGCCTGACTGCCGCGGCGTTTACCGGAAGCGACGCCGACTATACCGTGGAGTTTGAGCCTTTTGCCACAGGTCTGGAGCTGGAGGGGGACGGCTATGTGGTGGCCTCTCTGGGGACCGACTCCGGCTATGTGCCATACACGGCCTACAGCGCCAGGAAGAGCTTTATGGAGAAAAACCCGGAGCTGATCCAGAGCTTTACCAATGCCATTCAGAAGGGCCTGGATTATGTAAACTCCCATTCCGCGGAGGAGATTGCGGAGACAATCAAGCCTCAGTTTGAGGAAACTCCAGTTGAAAATATCACCATTATCGTGGAACGGTACAAGGAGCAGGATACCTGGAAAGAGGATACGGTTTTTGAAAAATCCAGCTTTGACCTGCTGCAGAACATCCTGGAGGAGGCAGGGGAGCTGCCGGCGCGGGTCCCCTATGAGGAGCTGGTGACGGTGCAGTATTCGGAGAAGGCGAAACAGTGATCCTGGTAAATCCTCCTCGGTTCTGACGGTTTTCCTGAGCGTTTCACAGGCTGATATATGCCTGTGAAACGCTTGTTTTCGCGGCACTGTACGCCTGGCGCAAACATTCGTCTGCAAGTATTACTATAAATACAAGGAATCCTTGAGTTTCCGCAAACTGCACCAGAAAAGCGGTTGAACCTGTCCAAAGTGCTACTCCGCCGATTTTTTGAAAGAGT
>CANQSK010000061.1 GCA_947626475.1 uncultured Lachnospiraceae bacterium | reverse complement strand
GTGGATAACATAAATTTTATTTTCAGCATCTTGCACAATAAAATTTAGAGCCTTAATGGGATGTGTGAACAGTAACTAACGCACAATAAACGCACAATAAACTCAAAGAAAGCTATTGAAAAATTCCAGGCAGTGGCATATAATAAAAAACAGGAACAACCACCTCTACAAGAGGCTGGCCTGTTGAAGAATAAAAAATCCACCCTTGAACCGGTCAAAGTTTACAAGGGTGGTTTTTCTATGTGAAAAACGTTACCGACTTATCAAAACGATAAAGATCAGCAATGCGCGAATCAGGCATTTACCGCTGCCAGGGGCGTGTCATAGTGATAAAACGCATTTGGTTCAAGTCCCTGCTCGCTTTTCAGCCGTTCCAGTTCAGAAAAATAAAAATGCTCCGCTTCTTCCGACTCCGCGAAATCTTAATTCTGCGGTCTGAAAATTTCCGTTTCAGTGCTGCCAGCATATCGGATGACAAATCAATCCCTACCACCGACGCTCCGCCGTTCAGGGCAAAGTAATATTCAAGCTCAAGCCCTGTGCCGCAGCCCAAATCAAGCACATTTCATATTATTCTCGCTAAATTGAGGTTTCCCTGTCTCTTTGTTTTTCCTTAGTTTCACGGTCACTCCCCGGCTCCGCCGGCGGTCTTTACCACATAGCTGGCCCGACCGTAAAATTTCCGCTCCGCCAGCTTATCTTTACTCCAGTCCAGGATGATTTCATAGATTCTGTCCGGTCTCAGAAAGATAAAAGCATCCGCGGCCGTTTCCTTGTATGTACCGGACTCTCCCTCTGCCGCCTCTGCTGCCAGCCTTTCATTTTCATCCAACGAAGAAGCATCCCACTCCCGGACCGTAACGGAATCCGGCGTCACCGGACAGAACACCGTGTAAGGCGCCCCGTCCGCACGGTCAGCTTCCGACACATGAATAACCACGTCCTGGGAACCGGAATCCAGAGGCGCCTCGCCGCAGGCCGTCAGGCCTGTCATCTGATCCGGATGTTCCTCATCCGCGTAATTCCAGGAATAGGTGCTTGACTGAACCGAAACATCATGAAGTGTGGACGAAAGCCGGGCGTCCTGCAGCGTGATCTCCGGAGCACTCGTAAGCTTTTCATACGCCGGTTCAGTCTCTTCTTCGCCATCGTCCGCTTCATCGGTTTCTTTTGTGACCGCGCTGCCCTTTCCGGCCGCGGCAGAAGCCCCTTCTGCGCCATCCTCTGCCGGATTCTCACAGATACCGATAAACACCGGCATGGACCCGCAGAAATCATCCCGGATCACATAGAGGAAGGGCCGGTCCAGGATCATCTCCGCATGGTCCTGAGGCATTCCCGCGCCGCTGTATCCAAGATCTGTGAAGGCCGCCGCCTCGATTCCTTCTTCGTTGATTCCGATATGGGCCGCCTGTTTCACCGTATCGATCCAGATCGGCTTCTCCGTCATACCGGAAAAGTCTGCATTCTCATCAGAGAAGGCGTCCGTAATCCCCAAATGTGTCAAAATCTCCTTCATAGAAAACTGAGCGCCATAGGAAAATTTCGGAACCTTCCAGACGATATCCCCATAAAGACCTTCCTGATGTTTTCCCAAAATATCTGTCCTCGCCTGAGGGGAAGTCAGCAGAGACCGGACATCTACCCCTTTGTCAGGAAGAATGAAATCCACGGAACCCTGCTTTGTTCCCAGAGTCGCTATCAGATAACCATCTCCCCGATAGAAGGTCCCGCTGGTATCCATGTTCATAAAATCACAGGGAACCTTCAATCTGTCCGAAGCGTAAAAGGTATCCTGCTTCGTCTCTTCGGGGTTAAACTGATACTGCCACTCCACATAGTAATATATGGTGTTCAGGATATGCAGCATCTCCATACTGTCCCCGGCTTCCGTCTCTTTCCCCTTCTCTGCTTCCGGCTGGATCAGTCCGCCGGTATGCTCCTTCACCCAGGCCGCCATGGCGGATTTCATTGCTGCTGACGAAAAATCGCCCTGGAAAATATCTCCGTAGAAATCGTCCCTGGTCATCGTAAGAAATTCATCCCGAAGAGGCAGCCCGTCCTGATACCAGAGGGAATCCGCCATCTGGAATTTATAACCACCCTCTATACCGCGATCCCAGTAAAAGGCTTCAAACAGATTCCGGCAGTCTTCCCTCAGAGACTCAGCATTGTCCCAGCCCAGAAGATCAAGAAGCTGAGCCTGGGTCTCCCCTTCCGCCCCGCATGCGGACAGAGCCAGGGCATAATAAAGGCTTAAGGGCGAATAGATCACATTGCCGTCGGACCCGCGAAACAGCTCATCCGCCGTCAGCCCGGCAAATGCTCCATAGGCCTTTCTAAATTCTTCCGTAGCCCTATTCCTGCTCTGCTGTTCCGCCTCCCAAAGCTCATCCTCCGTCTTGTAATCCCTGGTTGGATAAACCGCCTGGGCCAGCTGTCTGACGGAACCGGTATCCGCGGATAGCTCCCCACTCCCCGGGCCGTTGGACTTTCCGCCGCAGCCGGCAAGTCCCGCGGCCAGAATCGCCGCCGCCATCAAAAATGCAAGTATTCTGATTCGTTTCATAATCATCCTCCTCTGAGCGAAAGCTCCACAGATAAAAGAATACCACACCCAGAGGCGGTGTGTGTTGCTTTTTTCTTAATGTTTTCCTGTCAGCAATCTAAAGAAATAATGCACTTTCATTAATGTCACAAAAAGCATTGACTTTTTCAATGTTTTTACCTATTTAGTCCTATTTTTATTTCATAAACAGCGGTACTGTCCGTATTAAAATCAAAGAAAAATGAAAACAGGATTTTCTTCTCCGACGAACGCCGCAAAATATGTTCTCTTTCCAGTCTTGGCGTTTTACTGTCAAACAGAATTTCGTCCGCATCCTCTGCTTCGGAAACGGTATAAGTACACCCGGAAAACTTATCAAAGCTATAATTGACCGTGTCATGCAGATTACGATAAGTGGAAATTTCGATATGATCCGGATGGTTCTCCACATCGCATACGCCCTTCACGGTTATGACGGGAATCGGAAAATAATCGGTTATAACGGCATCACCATCCCTGCGTCGATACCCGTTATAATACCCGGATTCCAGCTCGAACACCCGATGATACAGAGCGTGAACGATTTCGGCCTGTTTCATTTCAAGCCGGTAATGCCACTCATTCAGTTCTTTCAGAAAATCAGCAGGCTCCGCCATATTGTTTCCTTGCATTGTCTCGAAGCCTGTACTCAGTGTTCTGGCGAATTTTGAATCGGCATGTAATCCATTTCCGATTTTTCATCGGTCGCTTCCAATTTGAAGATTACGGGACGCAGACCGTCGTTGCAACTGCAAATAGCAATGCCGGGCGTTTTGATCCAATCGCCGTAATAAAACGGTTCTTTCCCGGCACCGTGCGCCAGTGCAAAAACATACTGATAAATTGCCTTCCACGCCTCGTTGCAAAGTCCCTCGGGCTTGGCGTAATCGGCGTAAAAGACTTGCCCCGTTTTCATCATCGGGCAGGGGCCAAGACCTCAAACACATCCTTTGTCCGCAGGTGGATACTGGAGGTATTGATACACGGGCGGCAGCCTGCAAATTCTCCCTGCAGGACTGCTTGCTCTCCTCTTCTGCCAGATAGGCTCGGATCATCTCTTACGCCGTCACGGTGCGTAATACAGGATTCGCTGCCTGTCAGAAGATATCCTGCGAGCTGCCTTCGGGTCGTACCCCGCATCCTTGAGCGCCGCAATAATAATATCGATAGGATTATCCGCCAGGTCCACTCATCTCCTTCGTTCAGATAAACTGTTCTGACTTTCAAAAAGACTTTCCTGACAAGATAAAATCCATCAAATTTGCATGATGAATGCCATTTCTCCGCTGAAGAATATAATCGGTCGTCAAAACATATTTAGGGTAATTATCTTTCACTGATTCAAGCGGACGGTACTCCCGTTCCTCCGTGTCTTTACTGTTTGCAATGGTATATGCGACCTGAACATAAGAATAGTTCAAGCTCGTATCCCGCAGAATGAAATCACACTCGAATTTCCCGAATCGCCCTACGCTGACGGAATAATCCAGCGATCTCGCATAGAGAAAAACGATATTTTCAAGCACCGGGCCAAAGTTGATCCTGTTATCCGTGTTGTCGGCAAAATAGAAACCGAGATCAGAAAGATAATACTTCTTCTCGCCCGAAAGCGCTTTTTTGGATTTGATATCAAATCGCGGGCACTCATAGAGGATCTTCGCATCTAAAAGCGCCTTGATATAGCGGGAAACGGTTGCTTTTGTAATCTTTGTGCCCTGCTTATGCAGTTCTACGCAGATATTGTTCAGGCTGAAAAGAGCGCCAAAATTCCCTGTAACAAAACGGCGAACCGTTTCAAAGGTTTCCTTGTCCCGAATCTTTACTCTCCGGCGGATGTCCTTTTCATAGATTTCCTGAACGACCTCCTGCACATAACGGCGCTTGTCTGCCAGTGTATCAAACAAAACCGTTCTTGGGAAACCGCCTTCCTGGATATAGGCCGACAGCTCCGCAGAAATGTTCGGATCAATCGGTTTATGATAAAACCGCTTCATTTCTTCATATTCCGCAAAGGTAAGCGGGAACATTTCAAACGACAGAAAGCGACCGGTCAGCTTGGTCGTGATCTCTCCGCTCAGAAGATAGGAGTTGGAGCCGGTAATAAAGATCGACCATCCTCCATCCGTGCGGAATCCATTCAGGACCTCCTCGAAGCCCTTGACATTCTGCACCTCGTCAATGAAAAGGAATTTGAGCCCTTTTGCGTGTCCGTTTTCTTCAATCACATGCTCCAGGGCATCCGGTGTTTTGATTTTCCTGTACTTGCGCGTATCAAGATCAAGGCAGATAATATTTTCCTCGGGAGTTCCTTTTTGCCGTACTTCCTCCGCAATCATCTGCATCAAACTGGATTTGCCGCATCTTCTAACCCCGGTAATCACTTTGATGAGATCGTCGGTATCATAAAACCCGCGTATTTTCTTCAGATAATTTTCCCTGATGAACAAGTCCATAGAACGCCCTCCTTCATGACTTCGGTATTAGTATACCACGGTTCCACAAAAAAACGCAAGTTAAGGCATCCGTTTTTTTTATTTTGCAAAAATCGGTATCGTTAAACCGTTTTCTATTGGCAGCACTTCCTCGAAGATCAGGTGTGTTTTACACACAAAATAAAAGCCCTCGCTTTTTGTAAATGTTCGGAACAATTTTGGGGCTTTTTATGCTCTGTAATCGTCTTTGAAAATTTGCCGTTACACTCGCCTCACCGTTAAACGGATGTCACGAAAGCATGAATCAGCTTCCTGCTGTTTTCATCAACCTTATAAGAAAATTCAGGATGCCATTGAACGCCCACGATAAACTTATGAGACGGCATATAGATTCCCTCAATTAAGCCGTCTTCAGAAACAGCCGTCTCCTGAAAATCAGGCGACAGCTTTTTGATCGCCTGGTGGTGATAACTGTTTACTCCCATTTGTTCCCTGCCCAAAATAGAATAGAGCGGCGTGTCCTTCTGTATCGTGACCTGATGCGCGGGCCTGTCATAGGGCGGCTCCATATGATGACTGATACAGCTGCTGTATTCTGCTGCCAGATCCTGGTATAAAGTCCCGCCATAGCAGGCATTCATAAACTGAATGCCCCGGCAGATACCCAGAACCGATTTATCCGCCTCCGCGGCATTCTTTAAGATATACTGCTCCATTTCATCCCGCAGTTCACAGCATGGACCGCACCAAGGTTTCCTCTCATCATGATAAACCGACGGGGACACGTCATGTCCGCCGGTCAGCAGAAATCCGCCGCATATCTCAAGAAAGTACTCCAACTCCTCTGTTTTCGACGTGAGAGGAAGCATCAACGGTATCGCGTTTTCCGCCTCCAGCATTTTCATATATCCCGGCAGCATCCAGTAGCTTTCTTTTTCATCATCATAAAGCGGAATAATCCCTATTACTTTTCTCATTGCCCATTCACCTCACAAAGATGATCTGTTTGTCTATTCTGTAGATGTTAGCATATTTTGGCATAAAAATCCAACTGTCAGAACCTTAATTGTTATTTTGATACCCTTTCTCAACAGCAGGGAGGATGGAACAGCGTCCATCCTCCTTATTCCATGGAAGCGGCTTTCTTCTGTTCCCTCGACCGCAACCGTCTTTTTCTCTCCCGCTTTCAGGAACACCTTGGCAAAGCCCTTTAATTCCTTCCGTCGGAAAGGGTCATATTCTGGTCTGCCAGAAATCCTTTCCGGAAAGCAGATAGCATTTTTCACTTCTGGTTATTGATCAGCTCCCCCAGGGTCACCTCGCCCCAGCTGTAATTGGTCAGGTAGCTGCCTTTGAAAAGCTGTGAATATTCCTCTTTGCCGGAAAGATAATGATAAAGATCACACTCCACCTTATCCGTTACGATGCGGCGCTTTCCGTCAACAGCTTCAACGATATCGGAAATTCCGTATTCCTCCAGGATGCTTTTTAAGCGGAGAGCGACCTTTCGGTATCTGGAAAGAGTCAAAGCGTTTACCGGCTCATCCTCCCACAAAAAGCTGATGGCCTCTTCGGAAGTGACGTAGCCGCCTTTCCGGTCAACAAGCAGCGCGAAAAGCTCCTTGGATTTTTTGTTGCGGAACGCGATCGGTCTGCCGCCGACAAATACATCGAAGTAGCCAAAGGTACGAATGGATACGGTGCGGTTTTCCGGCAGGTTCTTTCTGTCAGGCTCCGAACTGCCCTCTACGGAGTAAAGCATAATATAGCGGGAATCGTTATCATTCGGTTCTTTTTCGGAACAGATCGCTTTGATCCTGCGCTCTGCCTCAGACTGGTAATCAAAATAGGAAAACTCCGCTTCGCCTTTTCGCAGCAGCTCCGCAAAGTCCTCATAATCCACTTCACTGTACGCGACGAAGCTCTCCACAGGCGTAAAGCGCTCCGTCAGCAGAAGCCATTCTCCCTCGTTATAGCCAAAAAACTCACGGACATTTTCAGTCGCGTACAGCGGTTTCACCAGAGCGTCCGGCGTAACCTCAAAGGCCGCGATGCCGTCGGAAAACTGCATGACCAGATCATGTATTTTCCCCTTCAGGCGGTCGTTTTCCGCTTTCAGTTCCACAGAATCCGCTGCCTCTTTCGTCTCACGGCAGCAATAAAAGCTTACGGATTCATCAACCTTAATAAAAACCCCCGTATATTGCCTGACACTGTCATCGGTAGAACGGGCTTTGTACGTAATCTGCGGCGGCCTGCCATCGGCCCCGTTCAGCCTCTTTTGGCAGAAATCCCTGAAAAACCGGCGGACATCCTCCTGCTGATCCGAAGCTACAGAAGTGATCAGCCAGTTTTCCAGCGCGTCCTCCATCCGCATCGCCACATTTTCAAAGCGCTTAAAATAGGATGTCTCCCCACAGTGCAGGCATGTTACGGTGCCGGCATCCAGATTGAACTCGAAAATCTTATCATATACATCGGAGAGGGCGCGGAGGTAGCGCTTGTTTTCACTCTGTTTTCGCGCCAGGTAGCGCTCCGTGATATCCATGCAGACGCTTTGAAACTCTGCTTCGCCCTGTTCGTTGATACCTTTTGTTACCCAGCCAAAAATGCGGGCGCGGGTTCCGTCACAGCGGAGCAGGGTCATCTCCCCGGCGATCGGAACCTCGGAGGAGTAGACGCGGTTGAGATATTTTGAAAATCTACGGCGCTCCTCCATGGGGATCATCAGGAAAATATCACTTTTGTACATTTCCAGGTAGTCGATCTCGCCGTCCTTTGCTTCCGGGAAACGCATAAACTCGATCATTTTTTGGTTGACGTAGGTAATTCGCGGCTGTTTTTCACAGGTATACCGCAAAAATCCGCAGGGCATGGTGTCGTTCAGAAACCGAATCCCGTCGTTTTTCACATCGGTTATATCCGCCAGAACAGAGGACCCGGCAAGGGTCCCGTCCTTTCGTCTTTCAGGCGTCAGCGTATCCCTTACGCAGATCACGGTCCCGTCCTTTTTTATGAGCCGGTAATCGCAGGTAAGAGGCTGCTCCTCTGCTGAAACGGCACGGATAAAATCGATATACTTTTTTCGGTCCGCCGGGTGTACCAGCTTTGCGTAAGGGTCCTCCCCGTCATCCGGCAGTTCCTCCCTGCGGACACCCAGAAGATTACATAAATTGGCGCTTACGTAACTCAGCCGGACGCGGGGCGTCAATATATATTGATGAAAACCGCAGATCTGACTGTTTAAGATCTCCTCGATATCGTTCAGCGTATTGTTCATGGCAACTCCTTTTGCACAGGAATGTATTTGCTTATGGGATCGCGCTTCCTCCATTATAGCACAATCATCCGCGGAATGTATATGCCGGAGTTATTTCCCGCCGCAATTACCGCCGCGAAGTATGTTTTTTTGAATCTTGCCGCTGATCGTTTTCGGCATTTCGCTCACGAACTCAATGAAGCGTATCCATTTGTACTCCGCTAATTTTTGATTGCAGAAATTTTTGATTTCCAGCTCAAGCTCCCGTGTCGGAGTATAGCCCGCGCCGGGAACAACCACAGCCTTGATCGCCTGACCCCTCAGGGGATCCGGCACGCCGATCACACTGCATTCAACCACTGCCGGATGCTCCATAAGTACATTTTCTACTTCATAGGGGCCCACGCGAAAACCGCCTGTCTTGATGATATCGTCAAACCGGCCGTGAAACCAGTAATGGCCGGTTTCGTCCCTGTAGGCCGCGTCGCCCGTGTGGTACACACCGTCCCGCCAGACATGGCGGTACTGCTCTTCCTGATCCAGATAAGCGGCAAACACCCCCGGCTGCCGGCCCGGTTTGTCCGGTACGATGACCACTTCTCCTACTTCGTAGGCATCAACGGGCCTCCCGTTCTTTCCCCGAAGCTCAATGTTGTAAAAAGGCGAGGGCGTCCCCATAGACCCCGCCACAGCGTCATCGCCCCCGAAATTCGCCGTCAGAAGCGCCGTCTCGGTCTGGCCGTATCCCTCGCGCAGCTGGAGTCCGGTACATTCTGTAAACCTGCGAAATACTTCGGGAGCCAGCATTTCTCCCGCGGTCGCCGCGTGCTTAAGCGTCGGCATATGGGGAATCCCTTTGCGAACGAGATAGCGGTAAACCGTAGGAGGAGCGCAGAAGGAAGTAACTCCATACCGGTTGATAACGGCGGTCAGCTGTTTTGGCTCAAAGCTGTCAAAGTCATATACCATGACGGCGCTGCCGACCAGCCACTGTCCGTAGATCTTCCCCCAGGAGGCCTTTGCCCATCCTGTCTCAGCCACAGTAAAATGCAGGCCGTTGTCCTCCGCCTGCTGCCAGTATTTCGCCGTCACAATATGGGCGAGCGGGTAGGAATGGTCATGGATCACTCCCTTGGGATAGCCGGTGGTGCCGGAGGTGAAATACAGGATCATCGGATCCGAGACAGACGTCTCAATCCGGTCGAGTTCCCCGGAAGCGCCTCTCATGGCCTCTGTCAGATTCTCAAAGCCTGCCGCCTCACCCCGGACGCACCAGAGCGCCGCCGTGCTTCCTGTTTCCCTGAGCGCGGCGGTGACTTTCTCAGGCACTTCGTTTTGCGTCGTGCATACGACCGCTTTCACCCCGGAGGCATCCAGCCGGTATGCCAGGTCGCTGACGGTCAGCATATGAGTCGCCGGAATGACGACGGCGCCCAGCTTGTGCAGGGCCACTGCCACGAACCAGTATTCATAATGGCGCTTCAGGAGCAGCATCACCCGGTCGCCCCGTCCGATGCCGGAGGCGCGGAACACATTGGCCACCTGATTGCTGTATTTCCTGATCTCAGCGAAGGAAAATGTGCGTTCCTCTCCCCCGGCGCCGCACCACACAAGGGCGCGTTTCTCCGGCGTCCTGTCCGCGATTTTATCGACAACATCATATCCGAAGTTGAAACTGTCGGGATAATCAAGTGTAAATTTGACAAGCCTGCCTTTATCATCAAAATCTTCTCTGCAGTATTCTTTATATACGCTCATGCTTACTCCTTACTGACTGCGCTTACGCCAAGATTACGGAACCTGTCATAGCGGTTTTGAGTCAGCTCCACGTCCTTTGACAGCTCTCTCAGTTCTTCTTCCAGAAGGGCGCGGATCCGATCATAGAACACCTTTTTGCCAATGTCATTTTCGGAAAGGATACGCTCGATCACACCCAGGCTTTTGGCGTCCTCGGCAGTCAGCTTCAGACTTAAGGCGGCTTCCGCGGCCTTGCCGGAGTCTTTCCACAGGATGCTTGCGCAGCCTTCGGGAGAAATAACGGAATACACGGCGTTCTGCATCATCCACACCCGGTCCGCGACGGCAAGCGCCAAAGCGCCGCCGCTTCCTCCCTCGCCGATCAGAACAGAGATGATCGGGACGCAGAGCGTGGACATCTCCAAAAGATTCTCCGCGATGGCTTCCCCCTGCCCCCGCTCCTCGGCATCGACTCCGCAGTACGCGCCGGCAGTGTCCACGAAACAGACGACAGGCCTTCCGAATTTCTCCGCCTGCTTCATCAGGCGAAGGGCTTTGCGGTAGCCCTCCGGCTGGGGCATGCCGAAGTTGCGCCAGGCGCGCTCTTTGGCGGTGTGACCCTTTTCAATGGCGATCACGGTCACAGGCCGGCCGTTCAGCCTCGCGATACCGCCGACAACGGCAGGATCGTCGGCATAACGGCGGTCACCGTGAAATTCCATAAATCCGCTGAAAATGTTTTTGATATAATCAAGCCCGGTCGGTCTTTTGCTGTCACGGGCAAGCTTCACACGTTCGTAAGGGGCTCCGCTCATACTGTCGCTCTCCCATCGTGCATTTTTAACAGCTCGGTCAAATAGTTCTTCTGGCCGGAACGGGGGACAATGCTGTCGATAAATCCGTGTTCCTGTACAAATTCCGACTTCTGGAATCCTTTGGGCAGAGATTTCTTCGTCGTCTGCTCAATCACTCTCGCGCCGGCAAAACCCACGGTCGCGCCGGGTTCCGCAAGAATAATATCCGCTTCCATGGCGAAGCTCGCCGTCACGCCCCCGGTTGTGGGGTCGGTGAGAACCGCGATATACAATAATCCGTCATCGCTGTGCCGTTTTACCGCCGCGCTTGTCTTCGCCATCTGCATCAAAGACAGAAGTCCCTCCTGCATGCGGGCTCCGCCGGACACCGTAAATCCGATGACCGGCAAATGGCGCTCCACGGCATATTCAAATAGCGCGGTTATTTTTTCGCCGACGGCGCTGCCCATACTGCCCATCATAAAATAAGACTCCATGACAAACAGGCAGCATTTTTGTTTTCCGATGGCGGCCGTACCGCATACCACCGCCTCTTTTTCACCGCTTGCCGCGCGGACCGTTTCCATTTTGTCATGATATCCGGGAAAATTCAGAGGATTTTCCGCTTTCATATCGGAATATAATTCGTGAAAGCTCCCTTTGTCGGCGATCATCTGTATGCGCTGGCGGGCTTTCATACGGAAATGGTACCCGCAGGGGCAGACAAGGTCATTGGCCCAAAGGCGGCTCAACTGAATATCCTTATGGCAGTTCGGGCATTTTTTCTCCGGCTCACCGGCATCGCGCTGAACGGGAGCAGAAGAACGGCCGCCTTCCTCCAACTGGTTTTTCGGTTTCAAAAAATTCAATAATGCCATTTCATCACCTGTTTCCCATAAAAGTCAGATCATAATTTCCGGATGTTAAGCGGTCATCCTCCACGATCCGCAGCTGCTCCTCAATGTTTGTCGGTATCCCGTCGATGACCAGCTCGCAGAGGGCTGCCCGCATCTTGCGAAGGGTTTCCTCTCTTGTCTTGGCATATACGACCAGCTTGCCCAGCAGCGAATCATAGTAGGGCGTTATGACCGTACCGGCAACTAGGCAGGTATCAAACCGCACAGACGGGCCGCCCGGAACATGGAGCATTTTCAAGGTTCCGCAGCCCCCGGCATTAATGCGGCATTCGATGGCAGAGCCCTGCAGTCTGACATCATTTTGCGCAAAGCCCAGGGGGATACCGGCCGCGATACGGATCTGCCATTTCACAAGATCAAAACCGGTCAGCATTTCCGTCACGCAATGCTCTACCTGCAGCCGCACATTCATTTCCATAAACCAGAAACGCCCTTCCTGATCGAGCAGAAATTCAAGAGTGCCCGCGCCGACATAACCGATCTTCCTTACGGCATCCGCCGCAAGCTCCGTCATCTTCCGGCGCTGCTCATCAGAAACGGCGGGTGAGGGCGTTTCCTCCAGCAGCTTTTGATTCCGCCTTTGAAGGGAACAGTCACGTTCTCCGAGACACACCGCGTTTCCGTACTCATCGGCAAGCATCTGCAGTTCAATGTGCCTCGCGGGGAAAATATATTTTTCAAGATATACGCTGCCGTCGCCAAAGGCGCTTACGGCCTCGCCTGTGGCCTGGCGGTAAGCGTCATCCAGCTCCTCTTCGGAACGGATCAGACGGATCCCGCGTCCTCCGCCGCCTGCGCAGGCCTTGAGCATGACAGGATATCCGAGCCTGCCGGCTGCCCGCTTCGCTTCCGCGGCAGAGGTCACGGCTTTTGTTCCAGGAATGACCGACAGCCCGGTATTCCGGATCAGTTCTTTCAGGACTGCTTTATCGCTAAGGCGTTCCATGCTCTCGGGATCGGGACCGATAAACACCAGCCCGTTCCTTCTGCAGGCACGGGCAAAGTGAGCGTTTTCAGAAAGGAATCCGTAACCGGGATGAATTGCCTGAGCCCCCGACAGAACGGCGGCGCTGATAATCTGATCTTCATTCAGATAACTTTCCGAGGCTTCGGGACCTCCGATGCAATAGCTCTGATCGGCAAGGGCCACATGAAGGGCGTTTTTATCCGCCTCGGAGTATACGGCAACCGCGGCTATTCCCATTTCCTTGCAGGCCCGAATGATGCGGACGGCAATCTCGCCGCGGTTGGCGATCAGTATTTTTGAAAACATAACCTACACCCCTGTGACCGCGAAGGAAAAATCGGCCGAGACGCAAAGCCTTCCGTCCACCGTAACCGAACCTTCCGCGAAGTAAAACGGATGCTTTGCGCGGGTAATATGACACCGTGTTTCCACAGTATCACCCGGTTTTACGGAGGAACGGAATCTTACATTGTTAAGCCCGGTATAAACCGGCAGTTTCCCCTCGCTCACAGCGTCTCCCATCAGTACGCAGGCGGACTGGGCCAGTATCTCACAGAGAATCACGCCCGGGACGATAGGATGACCGGGAAAATGTCCTTCGAGGAAAAACTCGTCGCCGCGAACGGTATAATGTCCGACAGCGGTTCCGTCCTGATCCTCCACATCGTCAAGCAAAAGCATCCTATCTCTGTGAGGCAGTATATTCATGATTTCTTCTCGGTTCATATCCTTACCTCTTTCTATGTTACCTTTTCATGCGGAACAGCTCCGTACCGTATTCCACAACCTGACCGTCGGTAACGCAGATCTCGGAAATAACGCCGTCTTCCTCGGCGGCAATCTCATTCATCAGCTTCATCGCCTCTACAACGCAGAGAGTCTGCCCTCTTGTCACACGGTCCCCGATGGAGACATACGGGCCGGAGTTTTCCGCGGGGGCCGCGTAAAATACGCCGACGACAGGGGATTTCACACTGATGTAGTCCTTCTGTTCCGGTTCCGCCGAAGGGGTGCCAAAAGACCCGGACAGAGGATACACGTTTTCCCCCGCAGGCACGGCCGCGGAGCGTTCCAGACGGACCTTCCTGTTATCTTCCGTAATCTCCAGGCCGGTGAGCCCCAGCTCTTTCATAAGCCCGGCATACCGGCGTATCGCTTTTTCGTCCATAGGAATCACACCTTTCTGAAAGCAAGGCAGACATTGTGACCGCCAAAACCAAGAGAATTGGAAAGGGCCAGCGTGATCTTCGCCGCTGCCGCCGTATTCGGAGTGTAATTCAGATCACAGTTTTCGTCCCGTTCTTTCAAATTGATCGTGGGAGGGATGATCCCGTCATTCAGGGCGAAAAGACAGGCCAGCGCCTCCACGGCGCCCGCGGCGCCCAGCATATGTCCGGTCATGGATTTTGTGGAGCTTATGTATGCCTTCTTCGCCCGGTCTTCTCCAAGGGCTTTCTTGATGGCAGCCGTCTCAATCATGTCGTTCATGGGAGTACCTGTGCCGTGGGCATTGATATACACAATATCCTGTTCCCTATAGCCGGCTTCTTTCATGGCGTCCGTCATGGCCTGCGCGCCGCCGCGCCCGTCGGGACGGGGAGCGGTAATGTGATAGGCATCACAGGTAACGCCATATCCGCACACCTCGCCGTAAATGGCCGCTCCGCGCTCCTTCGCGTGTTCATATTCTTCAAGAACCAGGGAGGCGGCTCCTTCCCCGATGACAAATCCGCCTCTGCGCTTATCAAAGGGCAGGGACGCTTCATCGGGATTCTCTGATGTGGAGAGGGCCAGCATATTGGCAAATCCCGCAACCGCGGAAGGAACAATGGCCGCTTCCGCGCCGCCGGTGATCACCGCGTCCGCATAGCCGTGACGGATCAGACGCATGGCCTCCCCTATGGCGTTGGAGCCGGAAGCGCAGGCGGTAACAGCCGGCATGGCGCAGCCGCGGCAATCATGACGGATCGCGATCAGCCCCGCCGCCATGTTGCCGATCATCATAGGGATGAGCAGCGGTGACACACGGCGGGGACCTTTTTCCATGAGTTTTGCATGCTCGGTTTCAAACGTGCCGATACCTCCGATGCCCGTACCGAACATAACGGCGAAGCGCTCAGGCGCCACCGTGCCTTTGACGCCGCTTTCCTCCACCGCCTGCTGCGCGGCCGCGACGGCAAACTGAGCATACCGGTCGGTACGGAGTATGTCGTTGACATCCAGATATTCTTTCGGATCGAATCCCCTGACTTCGGCAGCCAGCCTGGCTTTGAATTTTTCTGTATTGAAATGTGTAATAGGAGCAATGCCGTTTGTGCCGGTTTTCATACCGTTCCAGGTATCGGCGGCATTGTTTCCCAAAGGAGTAACCGCGCCGATTCCCGTGACAACAACTCGTCTGTTTTCACTCATAATTCTTCTCCTTACATAGCGAGACCGCCGTCCACACGGAGGACCTCGCCGGTCACATATTTTGCGGTCACAAGATAGGCGACCGCCCCGGCCACATCTTCTGTCTCACCCATTCTGCCGAGGGGGATCATCTTCAGAAGGGGATTATCCGTCTGGCCGCCTGTCATATCCGTTTTAATAAAGCCGGGAGCGACCGCGCTGCATCGGATCCCCTTCGGCGCAAGCTCCTTTGCCACAGACTTTGTAAGGCCGATAAGCCCTGCTTTTGACGCGGAGTAGTTGCATTGTCCCGCATTGCCCGTCATACCGGCGACCGAGGCGATATTGACAATACAGCCATCATGTGCCCGGATGAACAATCCTGTCATATGGCGGATCATATTGAACGCGCCCTTTAAGTTGGTATCCAAAACCGCGTCAAAGTCGTCTTCTTTCATGACGGCGAGCAAACCGTCGCGGGTAATGCCCGCGTTATTGACAAGAATCTGAGCCGCGCCAAAGTCTGATCTGATCTTCGCGACAGTTTCCTTCGCCGCGGAAAAATCAGCCACATTACATTGGTAGGCCTCTGCGCGGACACCGTATTTCTGCCGGCATGTGATACAAACACGCTCCGCGGCAGCCGCGTTTCCCGCGTAAATTACGGCCACACCGGCATGAAGCGAAGCCAGTTTATAAACGATCGCTTCGCCGATGCCCCGGGAACCGCCGGTTACAACCGCGGTTTTTCCTTTCAGCATACTTCCACCTCCGCTAGGTATTCGGTCACGTTTATGGCCTTTATTCCCGGACTGATCTTTTTAATCATATTGGTAAGCGTCCTTCCGGGACCGATCTCAATAAAAGTATCCGCGCCGTCCCCGATCATATTGCCAACGAGCTTTTCCCATTGTACGGGACTGGAGATCTGAGCGGAAAGCAGGCTTACAGCATCATTTCCGTAAGGTCTGGCTGTCATATCGGAGTAAAGAGGAATCGTCCCCTCTCTCACATCTGCTGCCTCCAGCTCTTCCTGAAACGCCTTTGCCGCGTCCTTCATAAATGGAGAATGGAATGCTCCCGTTACCTTCAGGGGAATCGCCCGGCCGCCGGCCGCTTTTACACCGGCAAAAAAGTCCGCCATCTGAGCGGAAAGACCTGAGACCGTGATCTGACCGGGACAGTTGAAGTTTACGGGATAAACATCCGGATACTTCCCGCATAGCTCCCGCACCTGTCCGGGCGTAAGCTTGACAACCGCCGCCATGGAAGTTTTATACTTTTCAGCTTCTCGCTGCATCAGCTCTCCGCGTTTGCAGACCAGGCGGAAACCTGTCTCGTAATCAAATACTCCGCTGACCGCCGCCGCGACGACCTCTCCGAGAGAAAACCCGGCAACCGCGCCGGGAACAATACCCTTTTCCAGCAGAATACCTGCCGCTGACAGCTCCATGGCAAAAAGGCAGGGCTGCGTATTTGCGGTTTCCTTCAGCTCATCTTCCGTACCATGAAAACACTGAAACGAGGTTCCGGGCCGGATTGCGTCACACAGATCATATATTTTTCGGGCAGCTGCATAATTTTCATACAAATCTCTTCCCATACCGGGATACTGGTCGCCCTGACCGGAAAAAACAAAAGCTATCTGACCCATTGTGGTGCCCTCAGGAGGATTGGCTCTGCTTCCTCCATCACTTCCTTCACAATTTCTGCCGCCGGCTGTTCTTTCTTAACCATGGCGGCAATCTGACCGGAGAGGAAACAGCCTTTTTCGTTGTCACCCTCCAAAACGGCCCGCCGCAGCGCCCCCGCTGCCATCGCCTCCAGCTCGTCATCCGGCACCCCGCCGTACTCTGCCCTGGAATACGCTCTCGCAAAGGGTGTTCTGAGGCTGCGGACGGGATGCCCCAGACGTTTCCCGGTAACCATTGTGCAAAGGTCGGAAGCCTTCAGAATCTTTTCTTTGTACGCGGGATGAATGGAACATTCACAGGCGCTGAGGAAGCGGGTCCCCATCTGAACGCCCTGGGCGCCAAGCATGAAGGCCGCCGCGGCGCCTCTGCCGTCGGCGATGCCTCCGGCCGCGATAACAGGCAGGCAGGTGGCGTCACAGATCTGCGGGACAAGGACCATGGTGGTAAGCTCCCCTACATGGCCGCCGCTTTCGCCGCCCTCCGCAATAAGGGCGGACGCGCCGAGACGTGTCATCAGCTTTGCCATGGCGACAGAAGCGACAACGGGAATCACCCGGATACCGGCCGCAAGCCAATCCTTCATATACCTGGAGGGATTGCCCGCGCCTGTAGTCACGACCTCCGCCTTTTCTTCTACAACAACCTTGGCCACTTCATCCGCAAAGGGACTCAGCAGCATGATATTTACGCCGATGGGTTTATGGGTAATATCCCTGGCAATCTGAATCTGCTGCCTGACATAATCACCGGAAGCATTTCCCGCCGCAATAATGCCGAGCCCTCCTCCATCTGACACGGCCGCGGCCAGTCTGCCGTCTGCGATCCAGGCCATGCCTCCTTGAAACACGGGATATTCGATACCCAGCATCTCACAAATTGCTGACCTGATCATTCCGCGCCGCCCTGCTTACTCTGGATGAACTTGTCCAGATCATCGATCGTTTCCACCTTCTGATCCAGTTCAATCTCGATGCCGATTTCGTCCTCCAGGTTCATAAGAAGCTCCACTGTGTCAAGAGAATCGATGCCGAGCTCGGAGAAGGTGCTTTCCGGCTTTACAGCAGAAACATCACATCCCGTGCGCTCTGACACAATTTTTGCGATAACATCAAAATACATGATCAAACGCCTCCAACATAAATTTTTCAAGCAGTTTTCCGCTTGCTTAACATGATTCATTGTACTGACCTGCCGTTCCCCGAAAGAAACCGAAGCGTTCCAAAAGCGTTCCTGCTTTGTAAACATTTTATGAATAATTTATGAAATCGAGGGTTTTCTTAAAAGATGGAAAAGATGGTTTTGAACTTGAGGGATGCCCTCCTGTGAAAAGATAAATGATCGGGCAGAATTTTAGAAAGGAAAAAAGAAGTCGCCGCCACCCGTAAAACGGGTGGCTCGGGACGCGGGCTCTAAGCCCGCCCTACTTGGCCACGCCTCAAGGCG
>CANQSK010000060.1 GCA_947626475.1 uncultured Lachnospiraceae bacterium | reverse complement strand
GCACGGACAGGCGATCTACCGTCCTGGTGGGAGACCAGCTGTTTACCGATGTATACGGGGCCAACCGGGCAGGGATCTACAGCTTTCTGGTGAATCCCATTGATCCCAGGGAGGAGATTCAGATCGTGCTGAAGCGGATTCCGGAGAAGCTGGTTCTGTATTGCTATGAGAGAAAAGGCAGAAGGAGAAAATCTTGATGATTACTGGACATGCCATGGTGTGCGGCGTTATCGGAAATCCGGTGGGACATTCCCTGTCGCCGCTTATGCATAATTTTTACGGCCAGGCTCTTGGGCTGGACTATCTTTATGTCCCATGCCACGTGGAGAACGGCCGGGTGGAGGAAGCTGTGGAGGGGGCCTTCGCCCTGGGGTTTACGGGGCTTAACGTGACAGTGCCCTACAAGCAGCAGGTGATGTCCTGCCTGGCGGATCTGGATGATTCCGCAAAAAGCATCGGAGCGGTAAATACTCTGATCCGCCGCGGGGACGGATATGTCGGCTATAATACGGATGCCGACGGTCTCGGCCGCGCCCTGAAAGAACATGGAATGGAGATCGCGGGGCGCAGGTGTATTCTCCTGGGAGCCGGCGGGGCGGCCAAGGCGGCGGCGTACCTGCTCATGAGAGAGGGAGCGGAGTCGGTGGCGGTTCTGAACCGGAGCCTCGAGAAGGCCGAAATGCTGGCCCGGGAGATGAATGAGAAGGCCGGCCGTCCGCTGATGCGGGCTCTTCCTCTGGACGGGTGGCGGCAGCTGGAGGGAGATTCCTATCTGGCCATCCAGACGACCAGCGTGGGAATGCAGCCCAACGCCGGACGCGCGGTCATTGAAGACAGGCGTTTTTATGAAAAGATAAGCCAGGCGGCCGACGCAGTCTACGCGCCGGCGACGACCCGGTTCATGGAGTATGTGGAAGCGGCGGGGGGAGAGGCGATCAATGGCCTGGATATGCTGATCTACCAGGGAATTGCCGCTTTGGAGCTGTGGAATCCCCAGGTGAAGGTGCCGTGGGTTGTTGTGGCGCATGTGCGGCAGATGCTGGAGGAACGGCTCCATGGATAAGCACATTGTACTGATCGGATTTATGGGCGCCGGAAAGACGACGGTAGGCAGGCAGCTTGCCCGGTTAACGTCTGCCCGTCTGCTGGATACGGACTCCATGATCGAGAAACAGGCGGGAATGACCGTCAGCCGTATTTTTGAGACCAGAGGGGAGGATTTCTTCCGGAGAACCGAGACCCTGGTTCTTGAGGAGCTGGCGGAAATGGACCGGCCGGCTGTGATCTCCACCGGCGGCGGAATGCCGATGAAGGAGGAGAACCGAAGGGCTCTCCGTGCCATGGGCTGTGTGGTCTACCTGCGGACGGAGCCGCAGACCGTGCTTCAGAGACTCTCCGGAGATACGACCAGGCCCCTCCTTCAGGGAGAAGGAAAAGAAGAACGAGTGAAACAGCTTCTGGCCCGGCGGGACCCTGTCTACAGAGAGACAGCCCATCTGGTGGTGGAGACTGACGGACGGAAGCCGGCGAAGATAGCGGAAGATATTTTGAACAGGCTGCGCCTGGGAACGGCTGAGGAAGCCCGGGGCGGCAGCCGGAGAGAGTAAGGAGGTCGGATGTATGAAGCTTCTTGTGATAAACGGTCCCAATCTGAATTTTCTGGGAATCCGCGAGAAAGGCATTTACGGGACGGAGGATTATGAATATCTGGTGAACATGCTGAAGGATAAAGCCGCGGCGGAGGGTCATGAGCTGAAGGTGTTCCAGAGCAACTGCGAGGGAGAACTGATCGGCCGGATTCAGGAAGCCTACCATGAGAAGGTAGAGGGGATCATCATAAATCCCGGCGCTTATACCCATTACAGCTACGCCATCCGGGACGCCCTGGCGTCCATCGAAGTTCCGATTATTGAGGTCCATATTTCCAATGTTCATAAGAGAGAGGAATTCCGGCATGTTTCCGTGACGGCCCCCGTGTGCACCGGTCAGATCGTCGGCCTGGGGCTGAAGGGGTATATTCTGGCCATGGATTATCTTACGGGAAAGGCCTGAAAGGAAAAGAAATCGGCTTTCTTTGCAAAAAACAGTTGAAAGAATGTCATTTTTAGTATAGAATAAAATGGACTAATGAGAAATAACCAGATCTGTTAAGGAGGAATATCATTTATGATATCAGCAGGCGATTTTAGGAATGGCGTGACACTGGAGATTGATGGCAATGTCTATCAGATTCTGGAGTTCCAGCATGTGAAGCCGGGCAAGGGCGCTGCTTTTGTGAGAACAAAGATCAAGAACGTGATGAGCGGCGGCGTAGTCGAGAAGACATTCCGTCCTACCGAGAAGTTCCCGGCGGCCAGGATTGACCGGGTAGATATGCAGTATCTTTATGCTGACGGTGATTTATATAACTTTATGGACACCAACACTTATGAGCAGATCGCTCTGAGCAGCGACCTGATCGGCGATGCCCTGAAGTTTGTGAAAGAGAACGAGATGTGCAAGGTCTGCTCCTACAACGGCAAGGTGTTCTCCGTAGAGCCTCCGCTGTTTGTGGAGCTTGAGATTACCGACACGGAGCCCGGCTTCAAGGGCGACACCGCTACCGGCGCAACTAAGCCCGCTGTTGTCGAGACCGGCGCCACGGTTTTCGTTCCTCTGTTTGTCAGCACCGGCGACCGGATCAAGATCGACACCAGGACAGGCGAGTATTTGTCCAGAGCGTAATGTGCGGATATTTGTTGACGAATTAAATAAATGACCTTCTGTGCGGTACAGTTATGATATCAGCCACAGAAGGTCATTTTTATGATGGGAAAACGAGACGGCAAAAAACTCTTGAATTGTATCTCAAAATATGTTATAGTTGAAGCACAGAGGGAAAGCCAGAGACACGGCCCACCCCCAATAATTGATGCGTTAAGCCCTTATCGGGCCGCCGTCACTAGTGTGAGTAGTGGCGGCTTATTTTTTCCCTCTGAAGATCTGATGACAAAGACCTATCAGGGCTACAATGAATATACCAATCTGAATCAAGTCAGAATATGTAATCATTGGCACGCCCTCCTTTCTTTCGTGCCCATAGGGCATGATATCCGGAGGGTTAGCCCCTCCGAAAAGCTGGAGGGTAGGCCGCCTATATGCGCTCTGGTTTCCCATGTGTCAGATTATAACAGATTCCAAGGAGAGTGACAATACGGTGTTTTTTCCTCCTCCGGTGTCTGATTTTGGCGGGAACGGGACATGGCTTTTTCATGCATTTCTACGTCAGACTTCCGTATCTCTGTTTTTTATTGCATTTGCCGGAGATTTCCTGTATAATAGATATTCAACATCAAAAAGAGCAGTCAGAAAAATAAGGAGAAATGCGACATTGAAAAAGATTCTTGATTGTATTGCGGAGGAACTGAAGGCTGCGTTCGCGGTCTGCGGGTATGACGCCGGCTACGGGAAGGTGACGCTTTCCAACCGGCCGGATCTGTGTGAGTATCAGTGCAACGGGGCCATGGCGGCCGCTAAGGCATACAGGAAGAAGCCCATAGATATTGCAGGCGAGGTGGTGGCCCGGCTGAAGGGAGCGGACATGTTTTCCGAAGTGAACGCCGTCATGCCCGGTTTTATTAACCTGAGGCTGAGCGGGGAGTATCTGGCCGCGTATCTGAACCGGATGCGGGCGGAGGACAAACTGGGTGTGGAGGATACCGGCCGAGACAGGACGGTGATCGTGGATTACGGCGGGGCCAATGTGGCCAAGCCTCTTCACGTAGGCCATCTGCGGACTGCCATCATCGGCGAGTGCATCAAGCGTCTGGGAAGGTTTCTGGGGTATCACATGATAGGAGACGTTCATCTGGGGGACTGGGGCCTTCAGATGGGACTGATCATTGAAGAACTGAGGGACCGTCAGCCGGAGCTGCCCTATTTTGACGAGAATTATAAGGGACCTTATCCGGAGGAGGCGCCCTTCACCATAGGCGAGCTGGAGGAAATCTATCCGGCGGCCAGCGCCAGGTCCAAGGCGGACGAGGCCTTTAAGGCCAGGGCCCAGGAGGCCACATTCCGTCTGCAGAACGGTTACGGGCCGTACCGCGCCATCTGGAAGCACATTATGAATGTTTCCCTGGCGGATCTCAAGAAGAATTACGCAAGCCTGGGCGTGACGTTTGATCTGTGGAAAGGCGAGAGCGATGCCCAGCCGTACATTCCCGGGCTGATTCAGGACCTGCAGGAGCGGGGACTGGCCTATGAGAGCGAGGGTGCGCTGGTGGTGGATATTGCTCAGGAGGGAGATTCCAAGGAGCTGCCGCCCTGCATCATCCGCAAGTCGGATGGTGCGGCGCTTTACGCTACTTCCGATCTGGGAACCATCATCGAGAGAGAGAAAGATTACCGGCCGGACCAGTATATTTATATTACGGACAAGCGGCAGGAGCTGCATTTTATCCAGGTGTTCAGGGTAGCCAAAAAGGCCGGATATGTGAAGCCTGAGACCCCGATGATCCACATGATGTGCGGAACCATGAACGGAAAGGACGGAAAGCCCTTCAAGACCAGAGAGGGCGGTGTCATGCGGCTGGAGAAGCTGGTGAAGGAGATTGACGGCGCGGTTTACGACAGGATCATGGAGAACCGTACCATGACTCCGGAGGAGGCGGAGAATACGGCCCGGATCATTGGTCTGGCGGCCCTGAAATACGGCGATCTGTCCAACCAGGTATCCAAGGATTATGTTTTTGACATTGAACGGTTTACCTCCTTTGAGGGCAACACAGGGCCTTATATTCTCTATACCATTGTGCGGATCAAGTCGATTTTGGCCCGGTATGAGGAGAACGGAGGCCGGGCGGAGGTCGTGGACATCCTTCCCCCGGATTCGGAGGAGGCAAAGAACCTGATGCTGAAGCTGTCTGCCTGCAACGAGGTGCTTGAGAGCGCCTTCGCGGAGACGGCTCCCCATAAGATCTGTCAGTTTATCTATGAACTTTCCGACGCGTTCGGAAGCTTTTACAACAGTACCATGATTCTGAAGGAGGAAGATGAGACCAAAAAGGCCGGATACATTCAGCTGATCACCCTGGTGAAGGAAGTGCTGGAAACCTGTATAGACCTTCTTGGATTTGAAGCCCCGGAGAGGATGTAGGGCAGCCGCGGAGGTGTCCATGAAGGTTTCAAAAATTGAAGTGAAGACTTTCTGGAAAGGCGAAGTCGGAGTTTCGGGCCTGGTACAGGATAATGACCGGGAGTACCGGGTCCGGCTGGAGATCAAGGGCAGCAATATCAACAGCTGCTCTTGTTCGTGTGCCATGGGCAGCTCCTACAAGGGGCTGTGTCCTCATCAGAAGGCATTGCTGAACAGCTGGCGGGAAAGGGCGAAAGAAAGCCCTGCCCGCCAGATTTCTACCTCTGTCCAGGTGCGGAACATGATCCGAGAGTATACTAACCGGGAAATGGCCTCTGTGACGGAGCAGGAGAGGCAGGAGCCGGTCAGTCTGGTTCCCAGGCTGCTGCTCGGCCGTCAGGATATCCGCGTGGAATTTCGGGTGGGCCGGGAACGGCTGTACGTGCTGAAGGACCTGGTAGCCTTCTCTGAGGCCGTGGATAAGGGCAGCTTTGTGGAGTACGGAAAGGAGCTGGCCTTCTATCACAGCATATCCGCCTTTTCCGAGGACTCCAGGGAAATGCTGGATATGATTCTGGAGCTGGCCGAATCCTACAGGGAGCATTACATTGAATTTAAGCGGAGTCTCTATGTGACGGTGCCCCCGCTCCGCCAGCTGAACCTGAGCAGGGTCCGCCGCGACAGGTTTCTGGGGCTTTTGGCAGGCCGGGAGATAGAAGCGGAGGACAGCGGAGGCGGCCGCCGGAAGCTTGCCGTTGTTTCTGAGAATCCGGAGCTTGCGATCCGGGTGGAGAAGGCGGGAGCCAGAGGAATCCGGGTGGCTCTGGACAGGTCGGTGACAAGCTTTGAGGGAGAGAAGCATCTCTACGTGTTTGCGGGGGACCGGCTTTATATCTGCGATGACGCTTTCAGCAGCACCATGGCAGTGTTTTTCCGGCAGATGACTCAGGGCTTCGGAGCGCCTTACGAGGTGATGGTAAATGAGAAGGATATTCCTCTTTTTTATGAGAGAGTCCTGAAAAAAATCGAGAATCTGGGTATTCTCCGGTCAGAGGGAGTGAACCTGGAAAGCTACCGCCCGGCGGAACTGACTGCCCGGTTTGTGCTGGAGAGTCCCGACGCCAACCAGGTGATTCTGCATCCTGAGCTTCGTTACGGTTCCTATTCCTTCCATCCAATGGAGGACGGGCAGGTGCCCGGCAGCGTCTGCCGGGACGTGCCGGGGGAATACCGCATCAGCCAGGTGCTGACCAGGTATTTTAAATATCGGGACGCGAAGACAAAGGATCTGGTGATCCGGGATGACGAGGAGGCCATCTACCGGCTTTTGTCGGAGGGGATCGGGGAGCTTCGGAAGCTGGGCGAGGTGCTGCTTCCCGAGGACTCCAGCCTTCTGAAGGTTATGCCGTCCAGAAACGTAAGGATAGGGATTCAGGCGGCGGGAAACTGGCTGGAGCTTCAGGTGGACGCCGAGGGCCTTGACGGCGGAGAGCTTATGAAGGTGCTGGACGCCTATCGGGAGAAGCGCTCCTACTATCGTCTGAAATCAGGGGAGTTTCTCCAGCTGGGGGACAACGGTCTTATGACCGTGGCCCGCATGGTGGACGGGATGGCCGTTGCCAGAGGCGACCTGCAGAAGAGCCGGTTCAAAGTGCCCAGATACCGTGCCCTGTTTCTGGACAGCCTCTGCCGGGACCGGGGAGACGTAAGCCTGTACCGGGATCAGAAATTCAAATCCATCGTCAGGGGCATGAAGTCGGTGGAGGACAGTGATTTTGAGATTCCTCCCGGTTTTGACCGTGTGCTCAGAAGTTACCAGAAGCATGGCTTTCGGTGGCTGAAAACCCTGGATTATTATGGCTTCGGCGGCATTCTGGCCGATGATATGGGACTGGGAAAGACAGTGCAGATCCTGTCCCTTCTGTACGAGGAGTCTTTGAAAGAAAATCTTCAGACTTCCTTAATTGTCTGCCCTGCGTCTCTGGTATATAATTGGGAATATGAGATCCGCAAATTCGCGCCGTCTCTGAGGACGCTTCTGATCGTGGGAACCGCCCAGGAGAGGGAAGAGAAGCTGCGTCGTCTGAAGGAGTATGACGTGGCAGTGACCTCCTATGATCTGCTGAAGCGCGACTGGGAGGCATACGGCGGAGTGGAGTTCCGTTATCAGGTCATTGACGAGGCCCAGTATATAAAGAACCCTTCCACTCAGAGCGCCCAGGCGGTCAAATCAATCCGGGCTGTCACCCGGTTCGCTCTGACCGGAACTCCCATTGAGAACCGTCTCAGCGAGCTTTGGAGTATCTTCGATTATCTGATGCCGGGCTTTCTCTATTCCTATCAGCGGTTCAAACAGACGTTTGAGATTCCCATTATCAGGGAGGACAGCCAGGAGGCGCTGAGTCTTCTGCGGAAGATGACCGGTCCTTTTATCCTGCGCCGCCTGAAGAGCCAGGTGCTTAAGGAGCTTCCGGAGAAGCTGAACACTGTGGTCTATTCTCAGATGGAAGGACGGCAGAGGGAGCTTTACGGGGCCAGCGCTTTGCGGCTGCGCCGGCAGCTGGAGAAGTACCGCGATGCCGAAGGTTCGGCGGAAAGCGGGGAGAACAAGCTGCAGATTCTGGCGGCTTTGACCAGGCTGCGCCAGCTCTGCTGCGATCCCAGGCTGATCTATGAAGACTACGGGGAAGGCTCCGCCAAACTGGAAACCTGCGTGGAGGTGGTCAGTTCCGCCGTAGGCTCCGGCTACAAGATTCTTCTGTTCTCCCAGTTTACTTCCATGCTGGAGCTGATCGCGCAGAGGCTGGACAGGGAGCAGATAGGGTATTATATGCTGACCGGCCAGACTTCCAAGGAGGAGAGGGTTCGTCTGGTCAGCGCCTTTCAGAAGGATACTACGCCGGTATTTCTGATCTCTCTGAAGGCGGGAGGGACCGGCCTGAACCTGACCGCGGCGGATATGGTGATCCATTATGACCCCTGGTGGAATGTGGCGGCCCAGAACCAGGCCACGGACCGGACCCACCGCATCGGGCAGACCAAGGCGGTTACGGTGGTCCAGCTGATCGCGCGGGGGACGATTGAGGAGAATATACTGAACCTGCAGAAAGCCAAGGAATCTCTGGCGGAGCAGGTGATCACCGGCAATGAGGTTTCTCTGGGGAGTTTGAGCAGCCGGGAGCTTCTGGAATTGCTGGAATAAAAGGAGGCAGACAGTTATGAGAACATGCAGATTCAAACAGTGGGCGGCGCCGGTGAAGGCGCTTCTTGCGGCAGTTTTTCTGACGGCCGCCGGTTTTGCGGCGACCCTGACGGCTTACGCCAGTGAGTCCGGAGGACCGGGCGTTTCTACCATGCCAATATTTGCCGGGCCTGTGGCCTTTGTGGACGCAAACGGCAATGCGGTTTCGGGAGCGGTGGAGAAGGGAATCTCCGTCAGCAAATATCAGAACCGGGCCAGCGAGAGCCAGGGAGGCATCAACTGGCAGCAGGTGAGAGCCTCCGGCGTCAGCTTCGCCATGGTGCGGCTTGGGTATCTGAACGATCTGGACCCTTACTTTCAGCAGAATATGACGGGGGCCTCGGCGGCGGGGCTCAAGACCGGCGTGTTCTTCTATACCCAGGCCCTGACTGAAGAGACGGCGGCTCAGGAGGCAGAGTTTGTCCTGAGCCAGATCAGGGATTATCCGGTTTCCTATCCGGTAGCCTACGATGTGGAATCCCAGTATCTGTTGGACAACGGACTGACCAGGGAGCAGATTACCAGTCACGCCAGGATTTTCTGCGATATCATTCGCCAGGCAGGATATCGTCCCATGGTTTACACCAATAAGAACTGGCTGGACAATTATCTGGATGTGACAAAGCTGACAGCCGCTTCCGGCGAGCCCTATGATATCTGGTACGCCCGCTACGGCTCGGACAGCACGTGCCCCAACCGGACTGTGTGGCAGTATACAGACGCCGGCACCGTGGACGGAATCGCCGGCAATGTGGCTCTGGAGTATTCCTTTGTGGATTATGGCGCCCTGATCCCGGCGGAAGGCTGGCGGCTGGCTGACAATACCTGGTATTACGCCAAGGACTACCGGATTCAGACCGGCTGGCTGACCCTGGGGGACAAGACGTATTATCTGGAGCCGGACGGGAAGATGGTCTGCGATACGGTGAAGAATATAGACGGAACGGATTATGCCTTCGACGGCAGCGGCGCTTTGGTGACCAGATGATTTTGGCCTTGGAAGAGGCCCTGTTCTTCTTTCCTTTTCCTGAGAATCGTGGTATGATATTCATAAGAATGAACAGGAGGAGGGCGCTATGAATTATCTGATTGGTATTGATGTTGGTACATCTGCCACGAAGACCGTGCTGTTTGATGAAAACGGCGGTGTGATTGCTTCTTCGTCTTATGAATATCCTTTGTACCAGCCCAATAACGGCTGGGCGGAGCAGAAGCCGGAGGACTGGAAGAAAGCAGTGCTTACGACCCTGAAGGCGGTGAAGGAGCAGTCCGGCGTTTCGGCGGATGACATTAAGGGAATCGGCATTTCCGGACAGATGCACGGGCTGGTGATGCTGGATGAGGAGGGAGAAGTGATTCGGCCCTCCATTATCTGGTGCGACCAGAGGACCGGGGCAGAAGTGGAGGACATGCTGAAGCTTATGCCCAGAGAGCGGTGGATCGAGATCACGGCCAATCCGCCTCTGACCGGATGGACGGCGGCCAAGATTCTGTGGGTCCGGAAGAACGAGCCGGACAATTACGCCAGATGCCGCCATATCCTGCTTCCCAAGGATTATATCCGCTACGTTCTGACCGGCGTATTTGCCACGGAGGTGTCGGACGCCAGCGGCATGCAGCTTCTGGACGTGCCGGGACGCTGCTGGTCCGGGGAGGTTCTGAAGGTTCTGGACATTCCTGCTCAGTGGCTGGGGAAGGTTTATGAATCCTGTGAGGTGACGGGACAGCTTCTGCCGGAGATCGCGGAGGCGACGGGACTTTCTGAGAATACAAAGGTGGTCGGAGGCGCCGGGGACAACGCGGCTGCCGCCGTGGGAACCGGCGTGGTCCGGGACGGAACGGCGTTTACCACCATCGGTTCGTCCGGAGTGGTGTTCGCCCACTCCAGCCAGGTGACCATCGACCCCAAGGGAAGAGTACATACCTGCTGCTGCGCTGTGCCGGGAGCCTGGCACATCATGGGGGTGACCCAGGGAGCGGGACTATCCCTGAAGTGGTTCAAGGATAATTTCTGTCAGGATTATGTGGCGGAGGCGGAGAAGGCCGGAGTGGATGTTTACGATCTGATCAACCGGGATATCCAAAAAATTCCCGCAGGCAGCGACCGGCTGATCTACCTTCCTTATCTGATGGGCGAGAGGACGCCTCATCTGGATCCGGACTGCAGGGGCGTATTCTTCGGGTTGTCGGCCATTCACACCAAGGCCCATCTTCTCCGGGCTGTGATGGAGGGCGTATCCTATTCCCTGTCGGACTGCAATGACATTCTGAAGGAAATGGGTGTTTCCGTGGACCAGATGATGGCCTGCGGAGGAGGCGGAAAGAGCCCGATCTGGAGGCAGATGCTGGCGGATCTGTACGGCTGTGAGGTAAAGACGGTCCATCAGTCGGAAGGCCCTGCTCTGGGCGTCGCCATACTGGCCGGAGTCGGCTGCGGGATCTACGGAAGCGTGGAGGCGGCCTGTGATAAACTGATCTCCGCCGATAAGTGCAGCGAGCCTGTGGCGGAGGACGCCGTGACTTACGCCGGGTATCATGAGCTGTATAAAAAGCTTTATCTTAATCTGAAAGACAGTTATAAAGAGCTGGCGGCTCTGTGAGCGTGAAAAAGGAGGGTGCGTGATCATGAATATTAAGAAAGTTACTGACCCGTCGTTTGCCGTCTACGGAAAAGTGGTGACCGGCTATGACTGCGGGGAACTGCTGGCGGCCATGGAGAAGACGCCGCTTCCTGCGGATACGGTTTATGTCCCGTCGGACCCGGATCTGGAAGCGCTTCCCGTATGCAGACAGATGGCGAAGAACCTGTACGGCCAGATTCCCATTCAGGTGGGATACTGCAACGGCCACAATAAAAAACTGAACGCTCTGGAGTATCACAGAACGTCGGAGATCAACGTGGCCTGTGATGACCTGGTGCTTCTGATCGGACGACAGCAGGATATTGAGGCGGATTATACTTACGATACGTCTAAAGTGGAGGCTTATCTGGTTCCGGCCGGGACCGTCATCGAGGTCTATGCCACGACTCTTCACTATGCTCCCTGCAATGTGGAAGAGGGCGGATTCCGGTGCGTGGTGGTTCTTCCCAGGGATACGAACACGGACATGGAGCCGGTGGAGGAGATCTCGGGAGAGGACAGGCTTCTGTTTGCGAAGAACAAATGGCTCATCGGGCATGAGGAGGGCGGCCTGCCCGCGAATGCCTTTATCGGGCTGAAGGGCGAGAATCTGTCCATATAGCGGAGAGCGGCAGGAAGCCCGGGGACATCCCTGTGGCGCGAAGGGTATCGGGAGCCGCAGACTGCGGCTCACAAAATAAATGATGATAAATGGAGGATATTGCTATGAGCAACGTACCAGCAGTAAAAATCGGAATCGTGGCGGTCAGCCGCGACTGTTTCCCGGAGTCTTTGTCTGTTAACCGCCGCAGGGCCCTGATCGACGCCTACGCGGCCAAATATGATAAGGCCAATATCTATGAGTGCCCCGTCTGCATCGTGGAGAGCGAGATTCACATGGTTCAGGCGCTGGAGGATGTGAAGGCGGCCGGCTGCAACGCTTTGGCAGTGTATCTGGGCAACTTCGGACCGGAGATCTCCGAGACCCTTCTGGCCAAGCACTTTGACGGGCCTGTAATGTTCATAGCTGCTGCGGAGGAGGACGGAAGCAGCCTGGTTCAGGGACGCGGCGACGCCTACTGCGGCATGCTGAACGCCAGCTATAACCTGAAGCTGCGCAATATCAAGGCTTATATTCCTGAGTACCCGGTGGGAACCGCCGAGGAGTGCGCCGATATGATCGAGGAGTTTCTTCCCATCGCCAGGGCGCTGGTGGGCCTGTCTCAGCTGAAGATCATAAGCTTTGGCCCCAGACCGCTGAATTTCCTTGCCTGCAACGCGCCCATTAAGCAGCTGTACAACATGGGAGTGGAGATTGAAGAAAATTCAGAGCTGGATCTGTTTGAGGCCTTCAATAAACATGAGGGGGATCCCAGGATCCCGGAGGTAGTTGCGGATATGGAGGCCGAGCTTGGAGCAGGCAACAAAAAGCCTGAGATCCTGCCCAAGCTGGCTCAGTACGAGCTGACCCTTCTTGACTGGATCGAGGACCACAAGGGATACCGCAAGTACGTAGCCATCGCCGGAAAATGCTGGCCTGCTTTCCAGACCCAGTTCGGCTTCGTGCCCTGCTACGTCAACAGCCGTCTTACAGGCCGGGGGATTCCCGTATC
Source organism: uncultured Lachnospiraceae bacterium (assembly GCA_947626475.1). Taxonomy (GTDB): domain Bacteria; phylum Bacillota; class Clostridia; order Lachnospirales; family Lachnospiraceae; genus UBA3402. The sequence continues at coordinate 5,753 of CANQSK010000060.1, read as the reverse complement.
CTGCGAGGTGGATATTTACGGTGCCCTCAGCGAGTATATCGGAACCTGCGTAAGCGGCGATATTGTGACTCTCCTGGATATTAACAATACGGTTCCCAACGATATGTACGAGGCGGACATCAGGGGTAAATATGACTACACGCACAAGGATACCTTCATGGGCTTCCACTGCGGCAATACCTGCTCCAAGAAGCTGACCAGCTGCTCCATGAAGTACCAGCTGATCATGGCCCGCTCTCTCCCGGAGGAAGTGACTCAGGGAACTCTGGAGGGCGATATCGTTCCCGGAGAGATCACCTTCTACCGTCTCCAGAGCACGGCGGACAACCATCTGAGAGCTTACGTGGCTCAGGGAGAGGTTCTGCCCGTAGCTACCCGCTCTTTCGGCGGCGTGGGCGTGTTCGCGATTCCGGAGATGGGACGCTTCTACCGCCATGTGCTGATCGAGGGCGGATTCCCCCATCACGGCGCGGTGGCCTTCGGTCATTACGGCAAGGCGCTCTTTGAGGTGTTCAAGTATCTTGGAGCGGAGAGTATCGGGTTCAACCAGCCGAAGGGAATGCTGTATCCGTCAGAGAATCCTTTCGCGTAGAATATGGGTCAGGAAGAAACGGAATATTGTGTTTGTAAGGAAAAGGCCGCCATTGTGCGGCCTTTTCTGAAATTATTGGAGACATAGGGAAATAATTTCAAAAAAATAAGGAAAGAAACGTAATTTAACCAAATTTTGAAATAAAATTTCATAAAGTGCAGAACAAATTGACAATAATATTTCGCTGCCTATAATTAAAATCAGAGGCGGAAAAAGGAGGAAACAACTTGATGAAAAGCGTACTTGTGAGGATGAGCGAGTATGAGCATCAGGCCAGTGAGACGGAAAAGGGGGTAATACGCACTGTTCTGGGAAATCCTCAGGCGGCTGCCCAGTGCAACATTCATCAGCTGGCGGCCTTGTCTTATGTTTCGGCATCTACGGTGGTGCGCCTCTGCAAGAAGCTTGGTTTTGCCGGATACCGGGAGTTGTCGAAGACTCTGATAGGGGAGCTGGCCGTCCGTAACGAGAGCCTGCAGAGAAGCTCCATTTACGTATCGGAGGAAGACAGCCTGGAGCAGATTGTAGACAAGGTGACCTTCCGCAATATCACATCTCTGGAAAGTACCAAGAAGCTCATATCCATGGAGGAGCTGGCTTACAGTGTGGATTTGATATGCCGGTGCGATACCCTGAACCTGTTTGGGATCGGGGCATCCTACCTGGTGGCGCAGGACGCGTATCTGAAATTTTTGAGAGTTGACAAACGGTGTAACCTGTCGGAGGAATCTCATTCCCAGTATCTTCACGCCATCAACATGAAGGCCGGTGATCTGGCTCTGGTGATCAGCTATTCCGGCAGAACGGAAGAGGTCAACAAATGCGCGAAGCGCGCCCGGGAGGCCGGAGCGCCGGTAATCGCCATTACCCGTTTCGGAGACTCTCCCCTGTCCAGACTGGCAGACTGCAATCTGTATATTGCGGAGTCGGAGGAACAGTTTCGGAGCGGGGCCATGCCGTCCAGAATCGCGTCGCTGAACATTATTGATATCCTGTATTCCGCCTATATCAACAGGAACTATGAGGAAAGTGTTCGCCGTCTGGAGAGAACGCAGATTACAAAGGAGGGACGAAAAAGCTGAGAGTATGAAGGCTGAAGTTAAGAAGGGGTGTAAAAAATGACAGATGATTTGTCGGGTTTGCTGACGGAGTCAAGAAATGCGCAGACCATGAACCTGGATCAGTTGAGTCCAATGGGGATAGCCGAATTGATGAACCGGGAGGATGAAAACACCGTGCGCGCGGTTCATGAGGCCTTGCCTCAGATTGCCGAGGCAATTCGGTACGCGGCAGAGAGTCTGGCAGGAGGGGGCAGAATCATTTACATGGGCGCGGGAACCAGCGGAAGGCTTGGGGTTCTGGATGCGGCTGAATGCCCTCCCACATTTGGAGTGCCGGAAGGTCTGGTGGTAGGTCTGATAGCGGGAGGTGAAGAAGCGTTAAAAAAGGCGGTGGAAGGGGCCGAGGATGACGAAAAGCTTGGGGAGACGGACTTAAGGAATCTGAACGTGAATCATAAGGATATTGTCATCGGTCTTTCCGCCAGCGGCAGGGCGCCCTATGTCCAGGGCGGTCTTAGATTTGCAGGCAGCCGGGGATGCCGGACGGTAGCCATAATCTGCAACAGGAATACGGTGCTGGAACGGCTTGCGGATGTGGCGATCGTGCTTCTGTGCGGACCGGAGGTGCTGGCAGGTTCTACCAGGCTGAAAGCGGGAACCGCCCAGAAGATGGTTTTGAATATGATATCCACGGGAAGCATGGTAGGAAACGGAAAAACATATCAGAATCTAATGGTAGACGTGGTGCAGACTAATGAAAAACTGGTGAAGCGAGCGGAAAACATTGTGATGGAGGCAACGGGATGTCTCAGAGAGACGGCGGCAGTTAGCCTGGCAGCCGCCGGGGGAAGCGCCAAGCTGGCGATTGCCATGATCATTTTTGCCTGTGACGCCGCGACAGCCAGAGAAGAACTGGAAAAGGCCAAGGGAAGTATACGTGCTCTGATTGAGGAGAAGGAGAAAAGGTATGGAAAAAGCAAAGAAGATGTCGTTTGTTGATAGACTCACGGTTGTTATAGAAGAAAAACTGGCGCCTCCGCTGATCAGCCTTTCACATATAAGGTATTTGGACGCGCTCCAGAAGTCGTTTATGATACTGATGCCCTACATGATACTGGGGGCGATGGTAACTCTGGTTCTGAATCTGGGAGGACTCTTTGATGAGGGAACCGGCCTGGGGCTCCCCGGCGTGGCCGCGGCCATTAACGGGATCATAGCGCCGCTGCGGCCCTGGCTTACGCAGATTATATTCGTCACGATTGATCTGCTCGCGTTCATTGTGGCAGTTCTGAACGGATATTTTCTGGCGGAATATTATCACCAGAAAGACAGTAATGTCAGCCCTGTAGCGGGAGCGGTGGTTGCCATGGTCAGCTTTCTCTGTTTTGTGGACATCTCCGCCATTTCGGCCAACTGGGACTGGCCCGCGTATATTCTGGGGTCTCCCAGCCTCTTTGGAGCTATCCTGATATCCATCGCGTCAGTCGAGATATACCGTATGCTGGTGGGAAAGAAGATTACCATCAAAATGCCGGAGAGCGTTCCGCCGATGGTGGCCGACGCCTTCACCGCGCTGCTGCCGGTCTGCATTAATGTGCTGTTCTTCGCCCTCATAGGAAGAGGAATCGCGGGAGTGGACCTGCTTGGAATGATCAATCATGTCTTTTCCTATCTGGTGATCGGAGGTTCCGGTCCGATTCCGCAGTTCTTCGGCTTCCTCCTGGACCGCGTTCTGTGGTTCGTGGGGATTCACGGATCCAACGTGGTATCCAGCATCATGCAGCCGATCTGGAATACTATGATCACGGACAACATTGCGGCGTTTTCCAATGGACAGGCAATCCCCTATATGTTTACGGAACAGTGGTGCAACTACTACGTGCGCGTTTCCGTATTCCCCATCGCCCTGATGTGCGCCATGTCCAGCTGCAAGAGGTTTAAGACTCTCGGAAAGCTGTCCCTGCCGGGCACTGTGTTCAACATTGCAGAGCCGGTTATGTACGGCCTTCCCATCGTGCTGAACCCCCTTATGTTTGTGCCGTGGGTCATCGGCTTCCCGGTTCTGTTCCTGCTGCAGGTGCTGGTGGCGGCCGTAGGCATTACGCCTCCGGTAGTAGCCATGACGGTGTGGACGATGCCGGTGCCTCTGGGGGCGTTTATCGGCTCCGGTTTTAAGGTATCCGCACTGGTGATCAGCATCCTGTCCATGGTGATTCTCTATTTCATTTTCCTGCCCTTCTTTAAGATTTACGAGAAGCAGGAGCTTGAGGCCGAGAAAATGAACGAGCAGCTAATGGCGAATCAGGATGGAAAATAAAAGGAGAATTTATGGCAGAATTGGATAAGATCTGTACGACCGGTTTTGAGAACCGCTATCTGGAAGAAATCCTGGAACTGTGGAACCAATGCCTTCCCTACGATCTGATCAACCGGGAGAGGTTTGAGACGCTGATAACGGGAGATGACAATTTCAGACCGGAGCTTTGCCGGACGGCGCTGTATGAAGGAACCGTAGCCGGTTTTATATGGGCGGTCAGGAGAAGGGTTCCCTATCTTACCCGAGGTCTGGAGGAAAGCAGAGGGTGGATCAACTATGTGGTTGTCCGCCCGGATTTCCGGAGAATAGGTGTAGGGACCCGGCTGGTCCGGGAGACAGAAAAACGGATGGCGGAGCATGGGGTACGGGAGATCACTCTCTGTGCGTACAGTCCCAACTATCTGACGCCCGGAATTGACATCCGTTATGAGAGCGGAATCAGATTCTTTGAGAAGTTGGGATACATTTATAAAGATGATGCTGTAAGCATGCAGCGAAGCCTGTGGGATTATTATTTAAGCGACGCCGCAAAGAAAAAGATTCAGAGTCTTAAGGAAGAAGGAATACGAATAATCCCCTATGAGGAAAAGTATAAGGACGGGCTGTTTGAATTTCTCGGAAGAGAGTTCGGAGCCGGATGGCTGCGGAATGCCATGCTTGCCGTTGAAAAGAGAGAAGCGGAAGAAACCGTATTGATCTGCGTAGACGGACAGGAACGGATCCTGGGATTTTGCATGCGGAAGATTGACGGCAACGATGCTCGTTTTGGCCCCATCGGGGTGGACGAAAGCCTCCGCTCAAAGGGACTGGGCGGGGTACTTCTGGATATGATGATGGAAGATATGAAGAAGAGGGCGATATATTACCTGTTCTTTTTATGGACCGGAGGTGCCGGGCAGAGGTTCTATGAGCGTCACGGAATCCATCCCTACCGCAGCTACCGATTGTACAGGAAGGAGATTTGACTCATGAGATATCACAGAATTATCAGCATCGGCGCCCACAGTCTTGATGCGGAGCTGATGGGAGGACCTCTTATGATCCGGTATGCCCAACAGGGGGCGCACTGTACCTTCTGTCATGTGACTCAGGGGAGACTGGAACGCCCGGATGCAGCGGAAGAGGAAAAGGCGGCGTATCTTGAGCAGATCCGCCTGGAAAATCAGAAAGCGGCTCGGGCTATGCTGTGTGATGTGAAGGCCTGCGGCTATTTGTCCAGCCAGCTGCCGCCGGTGAGCGAGTTTGCCGGAATCATAAAAGAATACCTGCAGGACGAAAAGGCCGATTTAGTGATCACCCACGCCAGAGGAACCCTCCATCCCCGCCATTACTATGTGTACGAGGCGGTTACGTCCGCCGTAAGGCAGCTGCAGTCGGAAGGAATGAAGATCCGGCTGTTGTACGGGGAGAATTGTGAGGATCTGGCCGGTTTTGCGCCGACCAGGTATGTGCCGCTGACCGAGGAGCAGAAAAGGATCTGGTTTGAAGGTCTGGAACAGTACGCCATTTTCAACGGCAAAGTAAACGACATGCCCTATAAGGAGTACTATAACGCTATGGGAAAGGTACGGGCGGTGGAGATAGACAGCGAAGGCTTTGTAAAAGCCTACATGGACGCGCCGTATCTTGACACGGAGATTTAAAGGTCTGGAGGAGCAGAATGAAATTTGGTATTTCCGTTTATCTGTCGGGGGACTATGAAAAGAATCTGGAGCTGCTGAAGCGGAGTCATAGGGCGGGGATCCGGGGAATCTTCACTTCTCTGATCATACCGGAAGAGAAC
>CANQSK010000059.1 GCA_947626475.1 uncultured Lachnospiraceae bacterium | reverse complement strand
CCTTGCGGTACGGAATAGCATGGGCGGCTGTCTGTATCAGTGTTGTTTATTGTGCTTCTTTACCGTACATGAGCATTTTGCCACGGCTCTTTGTCTGACGTTCAGGTTCTCTATCCTTACATGTTCGTATCAAAACACGAGTATCCGGATCCTTTAGCGGTTTTATGTCACCCAGGCGGATCACGCTGTATTTATCTGCAGTTTGATACAGGTATCCATCCAAGATCAGCTGGCTGATAAGTAGTCTCAGCTCCGATTCGGATCGATTCTTTAACGAACCATATGTTTTATATTGATTGGTTCCAAGCTCCTTTATTCTTGCTCTGTTTGCGCCAAGAAGCGTACCAATCACTATGTTCAAACCATATCGCCCTTTTGTCTCCCAGACACAGTTGATGACAAGCTTTGCGTCCTTTGTCATATCGATCTCCGTATATTCTTTGTGACAGTTCCCGCAATTGTCACAGGGCACATTCCTCTTCTCACCAAAATAGTTCAGAATATAGTTACGCAGACATCCTGAAGTCCGGCAGTACCCTTCCATGGCATGAAGCCTTTTTGCATCGTTCTGTCTGATCAGCTCAATATCTTCATCGAGGATATCTGTAAAATCCTTATGCTCAAGCAGGAACTTATTTATCATAATGTCCTGTGCCGAGAACAACAATATACATTCAGACGGTTCCCCATCTCGTCCTGCCCGCCCTGCTTCCTGATAATAGTTTTCCATACTCTGAGGCATGTTGTAATGAATTACAAACCTCACGTTGGATTTATCAATACCCATTCCGAACGCATTTGTCGCGACAATGACAGGAGTCCTGTCATAAATGAAATCATTCTGGCTTGTCTTTCTCTCATCATTATTCATTCCGGCATGATATCTTGCGGCAGAGACCCCGGAAGCGGAAAGCAATTCAAACAATGAGTCCACATTTTTTCTGGTAGCACAATAAATGATCCCGCTGTCATCCGGATGTTTCCTGATATACTCCAGCACATATCCGTCTTTTCTTTTGATCGTCTCGACATTAAAATACAGATTCGCGCGATCAAATCCTGTCACGACGATCTTCGGATCCTGCAATTTGAGAACACATTCAATATCTGTCCTTACTTCCTCTGTCGCGGTTGCCGTAAAAGCGCTGACGATCGGCCTTTTTAAAAGCCGGTCTATAAAATCTATGATTTTCAGGTAACTTGGTCTGAAGTCCTGCCCCCACTGGGAGATACAATGTGCCTCATCCACCGTTACCATTGAAATGTCAACCCTGCTTGCAAAATTCGTAAACTTGTAATTCTCGAGACGCTCCGGCGCTACATACAGAATTTTATATGTTCCCTCCAGGGCTTTCGCATAAACCTTTGATATCTGTTCTTCCGTCAAAGATGAATTGATATATCCCGCGTGTATCCCGGCTTCATTTAATGCCTTCACCTGATCCTGCATAAGGGAAATAAGCGGAGATATGACAATCGTAATGCCAGGAAGCATCATCGCCGGCACCTGGTAACAGATAGATTTGCCGGATCCCGTCGGCATAATGGCGAGAACATCTTTTCCGCCTATGATTGCCTCAATGATTTCCTTCTGACCCGGTTTAAAGGAATCATATCCAAAATACAATTTTAAGGTTTCCCGTGCGTCCATACTCACTATTCCTGCCATGTTTACAGGCATCCGGACGTCAAGTCAGAATTGTTGCTTTGACACCCCGCTCATGCCTGTCACTAAGAGCGAAGATAATACGGTCTATTTCACAAGGACTTTAAGCCGGCGATCATATACATGCGCGCACACGATTTTCCTTCATCGTCTTATCAAAATCAATCCCAGTGCCGCCATCATTCTTCGCCGCTATGACCTGCAGCCGCATTAATATGCGTATTCAGTCTGTTGCGGAAACGATCCGCTGCAGGGCGTCCTCATATTCACGGGCCCGGGCGCCGTTTTTCACAACTTTATAAATGAATTTCTTGTTTTCTCTTGCCAGCTGGGACGGTACGGATTTCCAGAGCAATACCCGGCAGAGGACCGGCGCAGGCGACATGATACTGCGGAGCGTTTTCACAGAAGTACTTCATGGAATTGATGACGTTCGGACAGTCCTGTATCTCGTCAAAGATGATCAGGGTCTTTTCCGGCATGATCTTCTGGCCGCTGGCCAGCATCAGATTAAGATCAAAGGCTTGCGGTAGGGTGAATTTTTCCACGCCAGCAGCTTATAACGCATAAATCATCAGAGGGAAGTCTGCCGGTATCGCAAGCCTCCCTCTGATTATCATCCATGTGCCTGTTTGTTCTTTAATGTAAGATTGACTAATTAATTTAATATACATTTCCGGTCTGGCGGTACTCTCTCCAGACATTCTCAAAGAAATCGTCGTCCTCCGGGATTGGTCTGGGACTGCGCCAGAAAAACTCACAGTCCTGTCCGTTCCACAAAACCTCCTGAATTCGGCCGCTGCCGCCTTCCTGCTCCAGGCGGTAAGTGAACTCTTCCGGCAGCTGACCGTGAGGATGGATTCCCTCCGGATTGGTGTACAGTGCGCTCCCCCGGCTGTCGCCTCCCTCTGTCAGGTAATTAAGCATTGCTTCCAGATACACCTGCTGGCACAGAAGCATGTCACGCAGGCGGAACAGCTGCGGAAACTGCGACGGTGAAGCAATTCTGGCAGTTTCGGGAAGCTCCGTTCTTCTCTGTCTCACTCTCTGAAGAAGTCCTTCGATTCCCTGGCGGCTTCGGATTGCCGCGCCGAAAGTACTCATGTCCATCGCTGCCTCGTCCCACAGCCGCTGAATATTATAGACGGAGTTCGCCTCCGCGGGTGCTTCCAGCTGTCTGCACTCCTGCAGGGTTTTCTTCAGGCTGTTTTCATAGACAATCTCGTCGGCATCCCCCTGTCCCCGGGCTGCGATGTACTGGGCCGCCCGGGTGGAACCTACCTGCCCCGCATTCAGTGCGCTGCCGCCGGGCCGATAGACGCCATGACTGGCCGCTGCCTCTCCTGCGGCAAACAGACCCTTTACACTGGTCTGCCACCAGGCGTCGATAGCCAGACCGCCGTTGTTATGCTGGGCGCACAGGGCGATTTCCAAAGGCTCCCTGGACAAATCAACTCCTTTATCCAGATAAAAATCTACCGCAGGCTGGTTCATATGGCGCAGCCGTTCAATAGGTGTCCCAAAACAGGCGCCGGCCCGGTTCAGATAATCGTAAGCTTCCTCTGAGAGAAGACGGAAATCCAGTTCTCCATCTGCAAGCTCTGCTCCGGACTCCGGCCTTCCGCCTGAAAGTTCTGCGCAAGACTCCGGTTTCGAGCTCAGACGAGCTTCGTCAAATCCCTCTTCTCCACAGCAGGGATTCGTCCGGAAATCCAGATATACCTTCCGCCCCTTCTTCTGTTCCAGATAAACCAGGATATCGATGATGGAACTGCCCTTTTCCACCTTCCGCACATCGAAAGGCCACTGATAACCCTTCAAAAATACATTGGTCAGAAGCTGCCCTTTGTCGCTGAAAAAATCATTCAGAAATTCTCTCTCATCAGAACCGTCGCTCTCCGTAGAGATAAAACGGGGAAGCACCTGCATATAAGTTCCCGACACGTTCCACCGGGGCCGCACGCTCGCCAGCCCGTACTGCCATTCCGTCAGATTTTTGCCTCTGGCACCTGCAGCAAAGGCAGTTCCCGTAGCGCCCAGATGCCCCAGGGGATAAACGCTGTCACGGTACATTCCAGCCGGACCGCCTGTGGCCCACACTACGTTTTTGCATTTGAAAGCCACGTACCGATCTGCCGGATTCTCCGCGTTTTTGCAGTCCAGGCAGAGAAGACCTCCGCAGGTTTCCCCGTCGCTTAAGATGGCAACGGCCAAAAATCCGTCAAACACCGGAATATCCTTTGATTCCACCGACTTCTGCAGGCACTCGGTCATCATGCGGCTGGTATAGGGTCCCACGCTGGTAGCCCGCCTCCTGGGGTCATGATCCGTTTTATAGCCAATATACTCGCCCCACCGGTTTCTGGGAAACGGCACTCCCAGCTCCACCAGATGAAGGAACCCCTGAACCGACAGGGCCGCCTCACAGAGAGCGATATCCCCGTCCACACATTGGCCCTCAAAAAGAGTCTGGGCCATCTCCCGTACACTGTCCGAATCATTTCCCGACAGCGTCAGTTTATAGTAAGTCTGCTTGTCGCTTCCGGTGTTGCGGCTGGTTCCCCGGTTGATTCCCTCGGTGACAATGGCAATGTCTTTCTGGCCGTAGGAATACAGGCGGTCCGCACAGTTATATCCTGCGGCACCTGTCCCCACCACCACTGTATTCAGCTGATATTCTCTCAGGGAGACATCTCCCACCCTGATTCGTTCTTCCTTCATGACCGCACCTCTCTATAATCTCTGAATATGAAAGCCTCCGTCTACATCAATATAATTTCCCGTGGTATATAAGAAGGAATCTCCGGCCAGGGACGAAACCGCATTGGCGATATCCTCCGGAGTTCCCCAGCGGGCAATAGGGAACACTCCATCCGCAAACATTTTATTATACTTTTCCTGAACCGCGCTGGTCATGTCGGTGGCAATCACACCCGGACGCACTTCATTGACCAGGATCCCCTCTTTTGCCAGGCGATCCGCATAGAGCGTCGTCAGCATGGAAACGCCGGCCTTGGAGACGCAGTACTCGCCCCTGGCGGTAGAAGAAACCACAGCGGAACAAGAAGAAATATTGATGACAGAGCCTCTCTTTTTGCCCTCTACCGGCTGCCGGAGCATCTGGCGAACCACTGCCTGGGTTACGAACATATTTCCCTTTGTATTGATGCCGATCACCCGGTCAAAGCTTTCTTCCGTCATCTCCAAAAGATCCGCCCGCACCTTCGGCGCGACCCCGGCATTGTTCACCAGCACATGGATCCCGCCAAACCGCTTTACCGTCTGATCCACCAGCTTCTGCCGGTCCTCTGCACTGCAGATATTTCCCTGAATATAGAGATATTCTACTCCCATTTTCGCCAGCCCGTCAAGATTCTCCTGATAATCCTCCTGCCGGTTCATATCCATGATCACTACATTGAATCCGTCTTCTCCCAGACGCTTCGCAATCGCATACCCGATTCCCCGGCTTCCGCCGGTCACAATCGCTGTCTTTTTCATTTGCTTACCTCCTCTTGATTTTCCAAAATCTGCTGTGATATACTGAATCTGTAATATCCGGCTTTATATTGTTTTGCTGCGTTCCCATTCCCTTTTTCATTACGATTTAAAGAGGCGACTTATGGCTGAAATTGACATGTCAAATCCTTCGGTCCGAATTTTTCACCGCAAGGATGAAGTCCAGGCCTATATGCATCCGGACGTTCAGAAAAAAACACCCCACTTCCACAACCAGTGTGAGCTGATTCTTAATGTGGGCGGATACGCTGATTTCAATATCAGCGGAACCATGTACCATCTGGAACCGGGACACATCCTGGTGATCAACAATCTGGAAAACCATTCCATCCTCTCTCACAGCGAAGGTTATGACCGATACACTGCCCGTTTTTCCAATGAAATTCTGGCAAGTATGGTTCATGACCCTCTTCTGTTGTCCATCTTCAAGCAGAGGATTCCCGGATTCTGCCATCAGTACATCTGTACTCCTCAGGAAACCGTCCGCTATACCCGGCTTCTGGATATTATGGTTCATGAATACCAGCTTCAGCGCCCTTACTGGGAACAGCTGATTCTCTCCAAGCTGACAGATATCCTGATTTATATGTACCGGACCCAACCCAATGCCTTTCCCGGCACCCGCCAGGCCAACGGGCAGGGGCTTATTTACAATATCCAGAATTACATCGAATCCCACCTGGACGAAGATCTGCGGCTGGAAACGGTCGCCAATAAATTTTTCATCAGCAAATATCATTTAAGCCACAGTTTTCGTGAAATTACCGGATATGGATATAAAGAGTATGTCATCACGGCCCGCTTATCCAAAGCCAAGGATCTCCTTCTTCGCTCTTCGGAGGAAATCCAGAAAATAGGCTCCTCCGTAGGCTTCAACAGCACCTCTCATTTTATACGCAGCTTTAAGTCGATGGAGGGCATCTCCCCGCTGCAATACCGCAATCAGGGGAAATAATCCCTCCATATAACCGGCTACTTTATTTTTTTCATAATTCTAATGGCATTGCCGCAGTAAATCGCGTTCTTCTCTTCTGCGGATATGGAAAGGCCTTCCACATCCCGGATGGCGCGGCGCACATACCCGAACCCATCCTCCGGATCAAAGGGCATATCGCTTGCAAACACCATGTTGGATATTCCAAACAAGTTGACGGCGCACTCGATAGCCGCCCTGCTGCCGAAAGTGGCACAGTCCGCGTAAAATTTCCGGAATTCATCAACCTGTACTTTCTCCCTGACCGGACTCTCCACCAGATACTGCTGTTCCGGCGCCGTTCTGGTGGAATAAAGCTTCAGCCCGTTTTCCAGACGACCCTCCATCATGGGGAGCATGGCTCCGGCGTGGTGCAGCACAATGCTTAACCTTGGGCAGCGCTGAAAAATGCCGGAATACACCAGCCGGGAAGCAGCCATTGTCGTCTCGATCGGCCACATCATAGTCCACCAGAGTTCATATCTCTCAATCTCTTCATTCCGATAATAGGGCTGCTTCGCCGTTCTCTGAGGATGAATCCACAATACGCTGTCCAGATCGTTCAGCGTCCTGTAAAGCTGATAAAAATCTTCTCCATCTACCGGCCGGCCATCCTGATTGGTAAAAATCTGCCCGCCGGCAGCTCCCAACTGGGTAATGGCGTACTCCGCCTCCCGGCATGCCTTATCCATGTCATCCAGAGGCAGCACAGCCACAAAGCTGGGAAATTTGTCCGGATATTTTTGACACATATCATAAAAGGTCTCATTGGCAAACCTGGCCAGCTCTGCCGTGTGCTCCGCTGGAACCAGCTGTTCCACATTCGGACTGACAATACAGGGAATCTGCTGGTAACCTTCAAACTCTTCCATCTTCTTCAGCCGGTAATCCAGATCGGCCATAGCCCGCATTTTCCTCGCCCGGTTCATCATGTGGGCGTTTCCGCCGAGGGCTGTGATCTTGTCATAAAACTCCGGCGGAAGATAGTGGTTAAACATATCGATGATTCTAGGCATGAACGGCACCTCCCAGACTTGTCTTGAAAATCAGTTTTTCCAGAAGGAACGCCAGGACAGCGCAGACTATACCTGCCGCATCGGTAAAGATTCCCGGTACCAGCATCAGAAGCGCTGCCGCCATCATGAGAATTCTCGTCACGCTCCCCCAGCATCGGAACATATATCCTTCTACCGCCGCAGTCAGACAGAAAATTCCAAGAGTCGCTGTCAGAACCGCCATCATCACTTCCGCCGCGCCGCCCATCAGCAGAATAGCCGGACTCAACAGGAAGATAAAGGGAATGATATACGCCACCAGCCCCATGCGGAACGCCCGAAAACCGGTTTTATTGGGATCGGACTTAGCTATGGCCGCAGCCGTATAGGCGGTAATCGCCACAGGAGGCGTCAATGCTCCGATGCAGGCAAAGAGGAAGATGAACATGTGAGCCGACAGGGCTGTCGCTCCCATTTCCGTTAATGGTCTCACCAGCACCGTAGCCAGAATGACATAAGTCGGTGTGGGAGGCATGCCGCAGCCCAATACGATCGTGATCAGCGCGGTCAGAACGGCGGCCACAAAGATGTTGCCTCCGGAAATGCTGACCAGGGTATAGCTGAGCTTGGTTGCCAGACCGGTCATACTGATAACGCCAACGATAATTCCCGCCGCCGCGCAGGAAATCACGATGTTGGATACGCCCTTAACACCACTTTCCAGCGCATCCAGGAAGGAGGACAAGGTAGGCCGGGTCTCTTTCTTGACAAAGGCTACCAGCAGAACGGCAATGGTTCCGTAAAACGCTGATTTCATAGGACTCCATCCCATCAGGATAACCGCGATCACGAAAATGATAGGCAGTCCCAGCTGGCCTCTTTCCAGCATGATCTTCTTCACGCTGGGAAGCTGATCCTTGGGCAGACCGACCAACCCGTTTTTCACCGCGATGGAATCCACCACCAGCATCAGAGACAGATAGTACAGACAGGCAGGAACAATGGCAGCTTTTGCCACTTCTATGTAAGGGATTCCCAGAAATTCCGCCATCATGAAGGCCGCCGCACCCATAATAGGCGGTGTAAACATGCCTCCTGTAGAGGCCACAGCCTCCACAGCTCCCGCTTCATAGTCTTTATAGCCGGTTCTTTTCATCAAGGGGATGGTAAAAGCGCCTGTCGTCACCACATTGGCCGCCGGCGAGCCGGAGATCATACCCATGAGAGCGCTGGAGGCAATGCTCGTCTTGGCCGGACCGCCGCGGAACCTTCCGGTTCCCGCATAGGCCAGATCCACAAACCACTGGCCTGCGCCAAACCGTTCCAGGAAAGAGCCGAAGATCACAAAGCTGATAATGTAGGTGGCAGCAATCCCCGCCGGCACGCCGAATATACTTCCGGTGGAAACATACATGAAGTTGGCGGTTCTGGCCCAGGTTTCCCCTCTATGGGCCAGAATGGACGGAAGGTAGGGACCTGCCGCCGTGTAAGCCAAAAACACAATGCAGGTAATTACCAGCGGCCATCCCGTAGCTTTATAAGTAGCAATCAGCAGCAGTACGATCATAACCGTCGCCATGATCACGTCCGGCATGGGAACCGCTCCCACCTTGCTGATCCGGTCGCTCCAGATTGCCATAATGTAGATTCCCGCCGCTGTAAATCCCAGAGCCAGCACCCAGTCCAGAACACGGGTAAACGTCGTCTGTTCCTTTTTCCATTTCAGCGGCTTCCGCAAAAAGATGGTAAATCCGCAGATGGTTACCAACAGAGCTCTCTGGGTCATTTCCGAAAAAGAACCAAACCCGGCTGTATAAAGATAGATCAGCGCCGTTATAATATAAAGCGTTCTGCACAGATTCACACGAATCTTATCATCCAGTTCTTTCATATGCCTCTCCCTTCCTCATAGTTTCCTTACGGCTTCCAAGCGCTTCTTTTATCTTACTTTCTTCTATGTAATTGCGTTGGACAGCATTTATTTCGCTCCTACTTCAGTAAAATACTTATCCGCGCCCGGATGCAGGGGGATGGATGTTCTCACTGCGCCTTCCAGAGAAACTCCGGCAGCCGCCGGGTGAGAATTTTTGATCGTGTCCATATTCTCAAAGAGGGCCTTTGTCATCTCATAAACTACATCTTCCGGCAGATCAGCACGTACTACCACCATATTGGTAATATACATGGTATCGGTATCGGAAGGGTTATTGTCGTACATAGAAGCTGCAAGTGTTCCATAACCAAAGTAGGCATACTCATCGCACAAAGTCTGGGCTACGGCCTCGTCAATCGGAATCAGGCGGTACGCCTTGCCGGAAGCCGCCAACTCCTGAATGGCGGAGGAAGGGGCCGCTGCCTGCACCACCACGGCATCACAGTTGCCATCTGTCAGCTGACTGATTCCATCGTCATAGGAAAGATAGGTAGCATTAACGTCCTCAATAGAAAATCCGCAGGCATTCCAAATTGTCTGAGCCACACTGATGGCGCCGTTTCCCGCCGGACCCATACAGACCTTTTTTCCTATCAGATCGTTCATAGTCTGAATAGAACTGTCATCCAAAACCACCACCTGGAAGTATCCTTTGGACAAACCTCCAAACAGGGCATTCACGTTCTCATAGGGAGTCCCGTCATAATCTCCTGTTCCCTCATACGCCTCCTGAGCGGAGTTGCCCATGGTGATTCCCATGTCAATAGTTCCTTCCTGCACCAGCTGCAGATTTTCCAGAGCGCCTCCTGTTACCTGCGCGGAGGCTTCCACCCCCAGATTATTGGTCAGAATCTCCGCCATGGAAACGCCGATGGGATAGAAAGCCGCGCCTGTCGCTCCGGTTCCTACTGTCACAAATTTAGGCAGTTCCACATCGGATGCCGGAGCTTCCGCTGCTCCTGCTTTCGCAGAGGCTGCCTCTGCTGCCGACGTCGCTGCTGCTGTCGTCCCTGCTTCCGCCGTCGTCTGCCCGCTTTGAGAACTGTTGTTTGAACCACAGGCAGTCATCGAAACCGCCAATGCTGCCATACAAATCATCGCCACCGTCTTTTTCATTGTAGTTTCCTCACCTTTCTTTTTTATTGAGAGTATCTTCTCTCTTTATTGTGTTTTTATTATATTTACTTGATTATTGTTTGTAAATAAAGTGCTGGGTTATTGGCAATAATCTTATATCCAATAGCAAGAAATGTATATTTTCAGATGACATGTCGACGGAAAAAGAACGGCTGCCTTCCCAGACGCCGTTCTTTTCAAAAATGTATCGTTCAATTCCGTCTGATTCTCCTGCAGGAAGAAATCTCTTCCTGCAGGTCAGCCTTCCTTCAAGACTGTATCTCACACATATATTCCTTATAATAGTTCAAATAATTCTGAGAATCCCGAACTACACAGCCAGTCGGTTTGCCTGCCCGAATCAAATCCCCGCACTTACCGCAGGCAACGCAGGTCTTCTTCGGATCAATGCGGCCCTCCTCGATAATTTGTTTTGCAAATTCCGGATCCGCGAAGGACATCCGTCCGAACAGCATGGCGTCGCAAAGCCCTTCCTCAATGGCTCCTGCCGAAAAAAGGTCGGAATACTGACGCAGATAGGATGGTCCGGAAGCGGAAATCACCATATCAGGCACCGCTTTCTTCACCTGTCCGATTCCGTTGATCATACGGGCGATTCCGTACAGGGGATGTTCCTCCGGCACATACTTCCCGCCGTCAAAAGGCCTGGTTACATGAGTGGTCACATAAGGATTTCCCATAGTCAGATTCACCATGCTGAGGCCATATCGGTCATGCAGCTCGCCGACCAGCTTTATCGGCTCTATTAAATCCGGCTTTGCTCCCTCACCTCTGGCACCAAACCTGCCGGGTGCAAAAGGTGTGCTGCTGCTTACGCCGAAACCGTAAGGCCAGGCGTAACCGTCAAAAATTCCAATCCGGGCCGTCACCTGAAACGTGTCATTCTCCCAGGCTTTTGCGGCCAGAATACCATTTTTCAATAGACGGGTCCGGTTCTCGTAACTCCCACCGTAAAGTCCCGACCGATTATACGCAGACGACAATTCCGCCAGGAGATATCCATGGCAGGACTTAATATCAATGGCATCAAACCCTGCCTCCCTGGCCAGACGGGCCGCCTGACCAAACTTTTCTTCCAGTGACTTCAGATAATCATCGCTGACAATGCAGGAATCATCCGCCGGACGCAGCTTCTCATATTCCGGATGGCGGTACGCTATCATAGGGGCAGGCTTTCCGCCGGGATTGGAATACCTTCCGCTGTGGTTAGCCTGCATGATCAGGTATGGCTCAAAGCCGTTGGCCTTTCGGCCTGCTTCCTTGATGGCCGCCGTAAATACCTTATAGGCTTCCAGATTCTCCTCTGTCAGCATCAGCTGATGGGCGCTGGACCGTCCTTCCGGAACGATGGCAATGGCCTCAAACCAGATGACCGCGCTTTTCCCCACGGCCTCTCTTACATACCGCCGGGTGGTCAACTCCGATGGGGAACCATCCGGAAGGGAATCCGCCCCCTCCATAGGCGCAATACCCATCCGGTTGGCCAGGGTTACTCTTCCCGCCTTCAGCGGCTGCGCCAGCACAGCCGTGTCCTTTCCAAAAGGAATATGTACTCCCAACTCCGCAGCTTTCGCCTGAATTTCTTCTACACTCTTGTAATGAAATTTCTCGTGTACCATAGTGTCCCCGCCTTCCTTTATGATTTGACTCTGGTATTTATTTTGTATATAATACAAATACCTAATCATTGATTTTACGTTCGCATGAGGAAAATGGCGGCAATTTTTCACCCGTCTCTTAGATTAGAAAGGAGAAGCCATGCTCTGCACTCATATTCCTGCTGTCAGCTGTTTTTTCTCCAGCACTACGGAATCCGCTCATGTCGCCCCTACCGCTCACTTCGAATATCAGATGATTCTCGTTACCGGCGGCAGAGCCAGACTAATCATCAATCAAAAGACCTATGCCTTGAAGACCAAATCCCTGATCTTCATCAGCCGCCTGGAGGCTCACCGCTTCATCATTAACGAAATGCCCTACACCAGGTATGTCACTTCCATATCCAGCGAACTGATTATGTCCACAATAAAAGAGCCTGAGTTGATTTCCATCTTTATCCAGCATCCCCGGGATTTCTGCCACGTAATCACCCTGGAGGATTCCGTTTACGAGACTCTGCTTCCCCATTTTACTGCACTGGAGCAGGAATATCAGGCGCAGAAGCAGTTCTTTACCACCCGCAGTGTCGGACTGGTCACAGCAATTCTGATCGACCTGTACCGGACCTGCCCGGAATATTTTCCTATTCGGACGCCTGGCGGAATCGCTTCATCCGTGCTGAACGCCCAGCACTATATCAGCGAACATTTTAACCGGAAACTCACGATTCAGGAAGCGGCCGGAGCTGCTTTCATCAGCAGCCATGCTCTGTCTCTGGCCTTCAAAGATGTTACCGGCATTACATTCAAAGAATACCTGCTTCTCTTTCGCATCACGGAATCCAAAAAACTGCTTATCACCACCGACCTGCCGATTGATGAAATCGCCAGCCGCGTAGGCTACATCAATGTCAACAATTTCATCAAAATTTTCAAGGACCGGGAACATCTTACGCCTCTTCAGTACCGCAAACAGTTTTCCTCTCCGAACCTGCATTTATCTTAACACAGAAACGCAGGCGAAAACACTACTTTATCTTACTAAAAATATGCTTTTTATTACAATCCCTATCACAGAAGCTCCGTACTTTCTTCAATTTCCACGGGAATTCGCAGATTACGGACAATCTGATCATAGCAGTCCTCACACAGATCCATATGATGGACCTCTCCATCCTTCTCCGAGAAAAAATCCCAGGCATGATCAAGGCGAAGGGCTCCCTCCCGAAGGATTCCGCCCTTCACGATCAGCTTCTTGCCGCAGCCGTTACAAATATGCGATTTCTGTTCGTCAGGCCAGAGGTTTGCCCGTGGGTTAGTAGGTTCCCCACATCCGGCTTCCTTCAGATTCCGTCTCACGACGGACACCCTTGCCTTCGGCTGTATCCTTCCCACTACCGGGCGGATTCGGGACTTTCACCCGTTAGAAACGTGCGCCGCCAGGCGCACCAAGATAAACGGACCGCGCATATCTTCATACACGCAGTCCGTTTACTTCCTTCCCATCCCACAGCTTCGCGTAATAGCTGATAATCCAGGTCCGGCTCCATCTCAGCATAATTTTTCCTGTTCTTTCCTACATTACATTGCAAGTATATGAATAGCTTCCGCTCTCGACATCATACCGCGTGCCGTCCGGCAGCAGTACGGTTGCGGTAGAGTTACAGGGAATCTCTATGTTTATACGGAACATATCGTTTTTGCAATCCCACTGCACCCGGTACTGCCCGTTCACGGAATGGAAAGTACGCTCTGCGCTGCAGATCCTTTTGCAGGGTTTCGGCGCTATCACTGCGTGACGGAACCCGGTATCCAGGCAGTCCCCGTTATCGTGAATGCGCCGGATCAGCTCTTTCTCACACAGCAGACGGTCAGAACCCTTTGCCATATCAAAATACAGCAGGAGGACATAAGCGCCCATGTAGTTCCAGAGCGGTCTGCCGTCTTCGCTGACCAGATGAGTGGAAATAACCTCCTTCCCTTGCCTGCACAAATTTAATTTATCTGCAGACGCTGGCAAGTATGGAGGTGGGAAATCATCACCACACAAAACGGGAAGGACTGCCATCCTATCTGCTTGCCATGACTTTTTCAGGCAGTGGACGCCTTCGCTATGATGGGCGGGATTATTGCCTGGAGGATGGCAGCATCATGTTCCTGGACTGCCGCCGGCCTCATGAGTACTGTGCAGGGAAAGACGGCTGGGCCTACCGTTTCTTCCATTTTGACGGAAACAGCGTCCCGTTTTATTTTAATCAGGTTATCGCATCCAACAACGTCTGTTTCAATTTAAAAGACACATAGGTTTTCACCAATTCCTCCAAGTGGCTCCTGCCGAAGCCGGGCAAGACCAGGCGCCGGCAGGGATGCCAGCGCTCGGCCTAAAGATCAGGAGTTTTTTCATATATTAAGATTCTTCTTTTCTTCCCGTTCTTCCTGTTCCTTCTCAGGAAATTTCTTGCCAAGGTGGATGATGATCTCGTTCATCGCCCGCTTGGCGTTGATCTGCATCATATGGGTTTCGTTGTATTTCTTTACGAGCGCCCGGGCCGCATCGCCTGCCTTGCTGCGGGTGTTCCTGTCGTTGGCCCTCCCGGGGTGCAGAACCGCCCTTTCTACCAGTTGCTTATCCTCATCAAGGACGACCAGATAAATCGTTCTCCCACGGTTAAGCAGCTTCTCTACGTTGTGTAACCTGGCCAGCTGGATATCTTCCCGCGTATAATGGTTCACTCTTCCGTTGCCAGCCCTTTTCCATTCTGTTTGCATGATTTTTTTCGTGATGTCTACTACCATCGCGCACCTCCTTCAAATAGATAATTGCACGCAAAAAAAGCCGGATTTTTGCTAAAAAATGCGTACTACCCCCTTCGGGGTGTACACATAATTAGTCTTTAACAAAATCCGACTTCATGAATTAATCATTATTCGATTTTAATCCATTCACAATCCTACCACAAGCCAGCAGATCTGTCAATACCCCTTATATGACAACAAAGGCTCCCACACTACGCTGTATAAGCGATCAGCGGCGGAAGCGTTATTGACGATTGAGAGCGAGTCTGTCTTGTTTCTTGCATGCGAACGGCTTATGCTCCTTCGAAAGTGTTGTACCATCTCCTGTTGAGGATAAAGGTGACATCCTCATATGTTTCCCAAAACTGAACGAGTTCACTTGGGAACCCCAGTACGAATGGCTGAACATGCACAATGACAGCGAAAAGTGTTCATAGGCTGGTTGACATTGTGGTATGATATATATATAATTTAGATAGAATATTACTATAAAAGAAGAAAGGGAATGTGATGATGAATATTCGCCCATCTGCCGCAATCCGGCAGAATTATAATGAAATAGCTGATCTGTGCCGGAAAACCGCGGAACCGATCTTCCTTACGAAGAACGGCGAAGGGGATTTGGTCGTTATGGATATAGAGACCTTCAATCGCAGAGAAAAGATGCTGAAGCTCCGTGAAGAACTGCTGGCAGTCGAAGAAGACAGACTGGCAGGGCGGGACGGTTGTACTGTGGATGAGCTGGACACTTATCTGGATGAAGTGCTGGCCGGGGTATAGCTTTATGGAGAAGAAACAATATCGAATTATAATTTCCGACCGGGCCAGGCGAATGCTGGGAGTGCATATCCGTTTTATGGCTCAGGTTAACAAAGAAGCCGCGAAAGCAGAGAAAGATCAGATCATGGCGGCGATACGGTCGCTTAGCAGAATACCCGAGCGTTTTCCGTTCTTTAACGAACCATATATACCTCCGAACAAGTACCATAAAATGTTTATAGAGAACTGGTATTTGGTGCTTTTTCAGATTAAAGATGATGTGGTGTATGTTGAATATATTCTTGACTGCAGAAAGGACTATAACTGGCTGATCAGGTAAGGGGAGATGTCTTTCGTCGCCATTATATCTCCTTTTCTGAAAACTATCACTTTTCCAAGAGAGAGGATATTGCACGCGCAAAAATGATAGTAGTATAATTATAAAACGCCACGAAACGCCCTCCATTCAGCAATAACTGCTGAATTTCATAACGTTCCGCGGCGTTTTCACGTGTTATATTAAGTTAAAATGCGCAGAAATCAATTGATTGAGGCTCTTATTTTGTCTGTAAGCATGGATTGTCAGCGTGGCATGTATCGCATACAACTATTACGACCTTCCTTCCCGATACTCTTCCAGCAAATCTTCCGCCAGATAAGCATCACTCATACAATGAAGATCCGATACGCCATCACGAATCAGTTCCCTCTCTGTCGAATGGTAAAAAAAATCCATGGCTTCTCGGGCGGATATACCTGCCAGCTCTGCAAACTTCAGGATAATTCGACCATATTTCATGTGCAATAACGTGGCATTGGCCTTCATATTGGAAAACTCCTCTCAAACTTCAAGTATCGATCTAAAACCTCCTGCCTGCGAAAACAAATCTGCAAGTTCGGTTTTTCCATAGCTAACCGACCGATTGCTTCTGAACGACTGATCAATTTGTCAAAATACAACTCCACTGTATCAAATACACGATCGTTCGCTACGCCGCCTATCACTATATCGTAATCAGACAAATCCCTTCCAGTACGGCACTGCGAAATAAAGTCCAGCCATTCCTCCGAATAACTTTCAAATCTTTTCGTACAATATATCTTAAATGCAATCTCATCCAGATTATATACCGAAACAACTCCAGGTTTTCCCCTTCGAACGAACTTCCTGCACCAACTCCTTGCCTGTTCTTCAATAGGGGTAGTATAGAAACCGGCTCCAAAATCAACTTCTTTTCGGGAATGTAAAATATCTGGCTTCATCACTATCCTGTCAGAACCGTGAAATAAAATCATACGATTACTCCCTTTTCCTTCATCATATTGATCAAGTCATTCACAATATAATCCCTTCCCTGCGTGTGAAGCACATCATAACAAGGAATAATATAACCGTCTAAGATATCGCTTTCCCGTGTAAAGGCATCATAAACAACGGCTGCGTCCACATGCAGACATGCAGCCACATTTTCTATACAGAAAATCGCAAATTCCATTTTCTCATTATCCATTTCAAATCCATTCCTTATCCGGTAACTAAATACATTTTACCATAAATATAAAAACATCACAAGCTAACCCTGAATAATACATTCCCATAAAACTATCACTTTTTCATGAGAGATGATACTGCAGGTGATAAAGTGATAGTTAAAAGTGATAGTAATAAAATGATAAAACGCCACGAAACACTTTCCAATTAGAGGAATCGCTAAATTTAGCAGCGTTTTGTGGCGTTTTGTAATATTCTATTTGGTCAAACTGCTCAGATTTTAATTATTTGTTATAATTTACAATCTTCCCGAAGTCCGGCTTTAAGGACGCGCCGCCTACCAGACCGCCGTCGATATCCGGCTGGGCAAACAGCTCGGGAGCGCTGCCAGCGGATACGGAGCCGCCGTACTGGATGCGGATGGCTTCCGCCGTGGCTTCGTCATACAGCTCGCCGATGCAGACGCGGATAGCCGCGCAGACCTCCTGGGCCTGCTCCGTGGTGGCCACCTTGCCGGTGCCGATGGCCCAGATGGGCTCATAGGCGATGACAGCAGTCTTAGCCTGCTCCGCGGTCACGTTCAGGAACGCGATCTTAATCTGCTGGCGGATCCAGTCGATGGTGATGCCCTGCTCTCTCTGCTTTAAGGACTCGCCGCAGCAGATGATGGGGGTAATCCCGTACTCGAAAGCCTTCAGAACCTTCTTGTTGACCGTCTCGTCCGTCTCGGCGAAGTATTCTCTTCTCTCGGAGTGGCCGATGATCACGTACTTGACGCCTGCATCAGTCAGCATGCTGGGAGCGATCTCGCCGGTGTAGGCACCCTTGTCCTCAAAATACATGTTCTCAGCGCCAATGTTGATGTTGGTGCCCTTCGCTGCCTCCATAGCCGGGATGATATCGATAGCCGGAACGCAGAACACTACGTCCACGTCATCGTTTGCTACCAGGGGCTTTAACTCATTCACCAGGGCAACGGCCTGGGTGGGTGTCATGTTCATCTTCCAGTTGCCGGCGATGATTTTCTTTCTTGCCATATTCTTGTCTCCTTTTTTCTGAGTAACGTGTAGTCGCTGTCATTAAGCGCCGAAGGGATCATTCCGCATCATCCGCCGCCGCAACGCCCGGAAGCACCTTGCCCTCAAGGAACTCCAGGGAAGCACCGCCACCGGTGGAAATATGGCTTACCTTGTCGGCAAAACCAAGCTGATTCATAGCCGCCGCGGAATCGCCGCCGCCGATGATGGTGGTCGCCTCGGTCTCGGCAAGAGCCTTGGCTACGGCAATGGTTCCCTTTGCCAGGATCGGGTTCTCAAATACGCCCATGGGGCCGTTCCAGACAACGGTCTTGGCGGACTTCACAGCCTCCGCGTACATCTCAGCCGTCTTGGGTCCGATATCCAGGCCTTCCATGTCAGCCGGGATAGCGTCGGAGGAAACTACGGAAACCTCGATGGGAGCATCGATGGGGCTGGGGAAGGAAGCGGCTACGACCGTGTCAACGGGAAGAAGCATCTTCTTGCCCAGCTTCGCGGCCTTCTCCATCATTTCCTTACAGTAATCAATCTTCTCATCGTCAACCAGGGAGTTTCCTACGCCCTTGCCCTGAGCCTTCAGGAAGGTATACGCCATACCGCCGCCGATGATCAGAGTGTCACACTTCTCGAGCAGGTTGGAGATCACGTTCAGCTTGTCGGCAACCTTGGCGCCGCCCAGGATAGCTACGAAAGGCCTTACGGGATTCTCAACCGCGTTGCCCAGGAAATCGATCTCCTTCTGCATCAGGTAGCCAACTGCGTTGGTGCCGCCCTTGGCGGTAATGAATTTGGTTACGCCCTCAACAGAGGCATGGGCCCTGTGGGAGGAACCAAACGCG
>CANQSK010000058.1 GCA_947626475.1 uncultured Lachnospiraceae bacterium | reverse complement strand
TGAAGGAGCTTCAGGGACTGTCCCTGAGAAATATCGAGGCGGTGATCACGGACGGCGGCAAAGAGCGGTTCCGGGAGTTCGGAGAGCTTCTGTTTACCCATTTCGGGGTCAGCGGCCCCGTGATCTTAAGCGCCAGCAGCTTTGTGGCGGAGACCCTGAGGAAGCGCCCCCTCGCTTTGCGGATCGATCTGAAGCCGGCTCTTACGGTCCGGCAGCTGGATGACAGGATCCTTCGGGATCTTTCCGAATCTCCCAACCGGCAGTTTAAGAACAGCCTGAACCGGCTGTTTCCCGCCCGGCTGATCCCGGTCATGGTGCGCAGGAGCGGAATCGATCCGGAGAAACCGATCCACAGCATTACCAGGGAGGAGAGGCAGAGGCTGGCGGAGCTGACAAAGGGCTTTCTGGTGACGCTGACCGGCCTGCGGGGGTACAATGAGGCGGTCATCACCCAGGGAGGGGTGTCGGTGAAGGAGATTTATCCCGCCACCATGGAGTCCAAAAAGGTCCGCGGACTGTATTTCGCGGGGGAGGTACTGGATCTGGACGCGGTGACGGGGGGATTCAATCTTCAGATCGCCTGGTCCACCGGATGGGCTGCCGGAAGCAGCGTGCCGTGGGATCGGGAACCATGTTAAAAAAGTGCTAATTTACCTATAAAATGTTCAACAGAGATTTACCATTAGTTTAACACTTTGTTATGAGCAGATAATCATCTTGAAGGAGAATTGTTATGTCTGAGACTTACAACATCGCGATCGACGGTCCGGCGGGAGCCGGGAAAAGCACCATTGCCAGGGCCGTGGCGGCCAAACTGGGCTTTGTCTATGTGGATACGGGGGCGCTGTACCGCGCCATGGCGGTCTGCTTTCTGAGAAAGGGAATTTCGCAGGACGACGAGGCGCAGATCGCCGCAGCCTGCCGGGATATTCAGATCGATATCCGGTACGAGGACGGGGCGCAGCAGGTTTTTCTGAACGGGGAAAACGTGACGGGGCTCATCCGTGAAGAAGAGGTGGGCAAGATGGCTTCCGCGTCCTCCGTATACGCTCCGGTGCGCCGGAAACTCCTGAATCTGCAGCGAAATCTGGCACAGACCGCCAATGTGATCATGGACGGCAGGGATATCGGAACCTGCGTGCTGCCGGACGCTCAGACCAAGATTTATCTGACGGCGTCCAGCCACGTCCGTGCCCTGCGCCGGTACAGGGAGCTGGCGGAAAAAGGACTGACGTGTAATTTGCAGGAAATTGAGCAAGATATCATAGAGAGGGATTACCGGGACATGCATCGCGAGATCGCTCCCCTGAAGCAGGCGGAGGACGCGGTGTATGTGGACACTTCCGACATGACGGTTGCCCAGGTGATCGACTGTATCATCCAGGCGGCCAGGGAGCGGGGCCTGAAGGAAAACTGAACAGGCAGAGGCAGGTATATATGGAAAGGGATATTCAGGTAATCGTAGCCAAAACCGCCGGCTTCTGCTTCGGCGTGGAGCGGGCGGTCAATCAGGTCTATGAGCAGATTGAACACGGAGTGAAGCCTATCTATACTCTGGGGCCCATCATCCACAATGAGGAGGTGGTGAAGGACCTGGAGGCCAGGGGCGTCCGCGTGATCTCCTCACAGGAGGAGCTTAGGAAGATTCATCAGGGAACGGTCATCATCCGTTCCCACGGGGTAGGCAGGCAGGTATATGAACAGCTGAAGGAGCAGGGAGTCCGGATCGTGGACGCCACCTGCCCGTTCGTCAAGAAGATCCACCGCATCGTGGAGGAACAGAACCGGCTGGGAAGAAGGGTGATCATTGCCGGCGACAGCCGCCATCCGGAGGTGGAAGGAATCCGCGGATGGGCAGACGAGAGGACCTTGGTAGTGAAATCCGGGGAAGAAATAGATTCTCTGTTGATTAATTTTGACGAAAAATTGTGTTTTGTGGCACAAACGACATTTAATTACAAGAAATTTAAAGAATTAGTTGAAAAATTTTCAAAAAAGAGTTATGATATAATTGTTTTTAATTCGATATGTAGTGCAACCGAGGAAAGGCAGAAGGAAGCTGAGCATATTGCCTCGCAGGTAGATGTTATGATCGTCATTGGAGGA
Organism: uncultured Lachnospiraceae bacterium; assembly: GCA_947626475.1. Lineage (GTDB taxonomy): Bacteria > Bacillota > Clostridia > Lachnospirales > Lachnospiraceae > UBA3402. The sequence continues at coordinate 16,680 of CANQSK010000058.1, read as the reverse complement.
AAGACCAGCTCGAATACCCGCAAGCTATATGAGATTTGTAAAATGCAATGCAACCACACTCATTTCATTCAGACACTGGACGATTTGCAACCTGAAAGTGGAAATTCTGTGCGCAAAGTAGGCATTACAGCAGGGGCTTCCACCCCAAAGAATATAATCGAGGAGGTTCATACTAATGTCAGAATTAAGTTTTGAACAAATGTTGGAAGAGTCGTTAAAAACGATACGTACAGGAGAGGTTGTTACCGGTAAGGTCATCGATGTGAAAGAAGATGAAATTGTCCTGAATATAGGATATAAATCAGATGGCATCATTCCTAAAAGTGAGTATACGAACGATTCCAGCCTTGATCTCAGAACCGTAGTCCACGTGGGGGATGAGATGGAGGCCAAAGTAGTAAAGGTAAACGACGGAGAGGGCCAGGTGGCTCTGTCCTACAAGCGTCTGGCGGCTGACAGAGGCAACAAGAGGCTGGAGGAGGCCTTCAACAACCAGGAGGTTCTGACTGCAAGAGTTGCCCAGGTTCTGGACGGAGGTCTGAGCGTTGTGGTCGAGGAGACCAGAGTCTTTATCCCGGCCAGCCTGGTGTCCGATGTCTATGAGAGAGATCTGACCAAGTACGCGGGTCAGGAGATTGAGTTCGTTGTGACGGAATTCAATCCCAGACGGAGACGGATCATCGGCGACCGCAAGCGCCTTATGGCAGCCAGAAAAGCCGAGATGCAGCGGGCTTTGTTTGAGCGGATCAATGTAGGCGACGTAGTAGAAGGCATAGTTAAGAACGTGACCGATTTCGGCGCGTTCATTGATCTGGGCGGCGCGGACGGACTGCTTCACATTTCTGAGATGTCCTGGGGCCGTGTGGAGAATCCCAGGAAAGTCTTTAAGGCGGGGGAGACTCTGACTACCCTGATCAAGGACATTAACGGGGACAAGATTGCTCTGAGCCTTAAATTCCCGGAGCAGAATCCGTGGGCGGACGCGGCGGTGAAGTACGCCGCGGGCAACATTGTCACCGGACGGGTGGCGCGTATGACCGATTTCGGCGCTTTTGTAGAGCTGGAGCCCGGTGTGGACGCTCTCCTTCACGTATCCCAGATTTCCAGGGAGCATGTGAATAAGCCGGCGGATGTCCTGACCATCGGTCAGGTGATTGAAGCCAAGGTTGTGGACTTCAACGAGGCGGAACATAAGATCAGCCTGAGCATGAAAGCTCTTCAGGCAGCTCAGGAGAAGGCGCCTGCCGCTGAGGATGCGGACGTGGCGGATGTGGACGTTGAGGCCGTAGGAGCGCAGCTGGCGGGATAAGATCAAATATAAAGAAGATACAGGCATCTGGCAGGAGTAGAACCGTCAGGTGCCTTTTCTTGTGCGCTGAACGTATTGCTGCGAGAGGTTTCTGTAAAAATATTTATAAAAATTACAATATCCTATTGACACACAATATTATATAGTATATAATATGGATAAACATATAATACTATATCTTTTAAATGTATGTAAGGAGTTGAGAACATGGTATTTAATACAGGGACAGCGCTCCTGGACGCCATTGTTCTGGCAGTAGTGTCCAGGGATATGGAAGGGACCTACGGATACAAGATCACCCAGGATGTCCGGGGAGCCATCGATATCTCGGAGTCCACTCTGTATCCGGTCCTCAGGCGGCTGCAGAAGGATGAGTGTCTGGACGTGTACGACCAGGCTTATGACGGCAGAAACCGGCGGTATTATAAGATTACGGAAAAGGGCCGCCTGCAGCTGAATCTGTACAAGGGCGAATGGGGAAACTATTCCGGTAAGATTGCCCGGATTTTCGAGGAGGCGCGGTTATGAACAGAGATGAATTTATGAGAAGACTGGAATACCTGCTTTCCGATATACCGGAAGAGGAGAAGAGGGACGCCATTGATTACTATCGTGACTATCTTGAGGAAGCCGGAGAGAAGGAGCAGGATGTTCTCCGGGAATTCGGAAGCCCGGAGAGGATCGCGGCGATCATCCGGTCGGATATCCGGGGGGACTTAAAGGACGGCGGAGCGTTTACCGATACTGGCTATACGGATGAACGGTTCAGGGAGCCCAATTACCGGATTGTGCCGAAAGCGGAGCAGAGGCAGGCGCAGAGCGAGCCTGAGCGCAAAACTCAGGGTCAGAAAGGGATGACATTCCTGAAGGCGGCGCTGATCATTCTGGCCGTAATCGTCCTTTTCCCGGTGCTTCTGGGAATCGGCGGCGGCGCATTGGGGACCGTCGCGGCGGTGATGACGATACTGGTGATACTGGTGGTCTTTGTGGCGGCGCTGACGGTGATCCTGCTTCTTACGGCAGCGGCGGTGGTATTCTACGGAATAACCCTGCTGATTTCCAATTTCGCGGGAGGTCTGATGTGTATCGGCCTGGGACTGATCTGTCTGTCCTTCGGACTTTTGGGGCTGGTTTTATCCGTGCTGTTTTATGGAAAATTTATTCCGTGGCTGATCAGGAATCTTGTTGACCTGGTAAGCCGCCTGTTTCACAGAGAAAGGAGAAGCGTATGAAAAAATTTTCAAAGGTAGTGCTGATACTTGCTGCAGTGTGTTTTACTCTGGGAGTGGTGATAACGGCGGGGGCCGCCATAGGCGGCGGGACCAGACAGCTGTCTGAAAAGCTCCGTCAGGCTGATCAGGACAGAGTCCGGGTTCATGACGACGATGATGATGACTGGGATGACTGGGACGATTGGGACGATGCGGATGACTGGGATGATCTTGAGCGCAGGGTCCTGGACAGGATCGAAAGCCGTGCCGCTGCGGAGGCCACTTCTTCGGCGGCGCACCATGAAGAGGAGCACCATCCGGACAGCCATTACGCGGGAAGCAGTGTCCCGGAAAGCAGCGCCGCAGGCAGGGCTTCGTCCGGTGGGACCTACGAGCTGCCCAGCCGGCTGGAGATCGAAGTGGAGGCCGGCAATGTGGAGATAGTGGAAGGAACCAATAAGGATGAGATACAGGTGCAGCTTTATTCGGATGATATTGTCCTGAACAGCAGGACGGAGGGCAGTGAGAGGAAGCTGGAGTTTAGACGTGCTTCGGGAATCAATGTCTCCCCTGACGCCCGGGCGGTCATCACTGTGCCTGCGGGATATGAGTTCGACCAGGTGAGTCTGGACGTTCAGGCAGGCAGCCTTAAGGCGGACCGGATTCTGGCCCGTATTCTGGAGCTTGACGCGGAGGCGGGCGACCTTCAGGTGAAGAGCGGTTCGGTCCAGCGGCTGGAAGCAGGCTGCGATCTGGGCAGTCTGGAGTATACAGGTTCCGTCTCGTCAAATCTGGAGGCGGACTGTGAGGCCGGCAGCCTGATCCTGCATCTGGCCGGCAGCAGGGAAGACTTTAACTATATTGCGGAGATTGAGGCGGGGACCGTTCAGATAGACGGAGAGAGCCTCAGCAGAGGAGGGAAACGCACCCTTACCAACAAAAATGCCGCGAAGGCGGCCAATCTGGAATGCGAGCTTGGCACCATAGCCATTGATTTTGCGAATCGATGAAAGGAGAAGAGCACAGTGGATCTGAACAGAAGATTATACCGCTCCAACAGTGATAAGATGCTGTGCGGAGTCTGCGGAGGTATCGCGGAGTATTTTGATGTTGATCCTACGCTGATCCGGCTTTTGTGGGCTGCCGCGTGTATGTTTTCATGCGGTACGGGCCTGCTGGCTTATCTGGTGGCGGCGGTGATCATTCCGGTGCGCCCGGAGAGATGATGTATAGGTCCCGGCTGGACGGGTATACTCTAAAGGAATTGAGAGAAAGGAGTATGCCTTCGGCCATGACCAAAAAGAAAAAAGACGAGCCCTTTGACCCGGCGAATCTGAAACCGGAGGAGAAGCTGAAATTTGAGATCGCCCAGGAGCTGGGACTCAGCGACAAGGTGATTCAGAACGGCTGGAGAAGCCTGACGGCGAAAGAAAGCGGCCGGATCGGGGGCCTGGTGACGAAACGAAAGAGAGAGATGAGGCAGGATATCCTGTGACCGTCCGCGGGCGGAATCTGCAGGAAAGCGTGTATCCGGAGGGTGTCCCAAAAGTCACAAAAGACTTGAGGGATGCCCTCCGTCTGCGTTATAAAAGAGGCAGAACCCAGTTGCACCATGCCCAGCTGACGGGCATGACAAGTATCATGGCGGGTATCATGTCCGCCACCGGAAAATCTTTTATCTTGGCGATGCGAAGTCCCGTCGCCACCAGTATGAAGCCTCCGCAGGCCTTGAAATCATTGATCATGTCCGGCGTTGTCAGAGGAAATATTAACTTGGAGGCCGCGAAGAGGACCATAAAAATTATAAACTGCGGAACTGTGATCATAGATACGACGGCTCCCAGGTTGCAGGCAAAAATAGCGGCCGTGAAGAAATCCAGGATGGATTTGGAGATCAGGATCGTGTGATCTCCCGTCATGCCGGATACCATGGTGCCGTAGATGCCGGTGCCGCTGGCGCAGAACAGAACGATCACGGTGATCAGGGTATTCATATATTCCGGAGAGCTGGTGTCAAAACCGGAGTTTTTCATAAGTCCGGCAATGGGCTTCTGCATCAGCGCGCCGCCCTTTCTGAACCAGCCGTCAAGATGGATTAGTACGCCTATGACAGTTCCCAGGATCATGGAAAGGATCACGGCGGGCATGTAGGTCATCAGTGGGATTGAACTGATGCCCATACCCATGGCGCAGCATCCGAAAACCATATTCAGTTTTGATTTCAGTTCGTCACTCAGCTTCTGTCCGGCGGCCACGCCGAAAATTCCGCCTGTAAGAATCGCGAGGCTGTTGCAGATCACTCCGATTGGCATAATAGTAAGAGCTCCCTTCAGGTAATAATTCTATTATACCGGATGATGAAATAACCCACAAGCAAAAAATTGTAATAATCTGTCGACTGTTGAATTTATTGGGAATTTTTGTTATGATGGAGCAGGAAAAGGAGCCGGAACGTTCATGAAGCAGAATAAGATTCAGATCATCCAGGTTATCCGGCTGGCCGCCGCGCTGGGCGTGCTGGTCTACCACTCGGGAATCGCAGGGGAACACGGATATTTTGGTGTAGAGATTTTCAATATGATAAGCGGTTATATTATCCTGTACAGCACCTGCAGGCCGGAGTCGGAACAGTGCTTTATGCGGAGAAGGCTGATTCGGATTCTCCCTCTGTACTGGGGTCTGACCCTGTTCTTCTATGGACTGATCCTGTGGAAACCGGAGCTGTCGGTGATGAGTGAAGCCAGGCCGGAATATCTCATAAAATCACTTTTGTTTGTGCCCTTTGTCAACGGCCGGGGTTATGACGCGCCGATCCTGGGCCTGGGGTGGACGCTCAACTACGAGATGTTTTTTTACCTGATCTTTTGGGCTGCCATGCATATCAGCCACCGGCGCCGCGGGCTTCTGGCCGCGGCCATGATCGGGATATTTGTGGCGGCGGGAAGACTGTTTGCCTTCCCCGTCTTCAGCCTGAACTATTATTCCAGTCTGTACATGCTGGAGTTTGTCCTGGGGATGGGCTCCTACTATGTGGTGGAAATGCTTCGGAAGAGAAGGACGCCTGGGCTTCTGGTTCTGTGCGGGCTTCTGGCCGCGGCCTCCCTTCTGTGGCTGGTGCCGGATCTGGGAGCGGTAGGGATACACCGATGCTTCCGCCTGGGAATCCCCGCGTGGATCCTGGTGGTTTCCCTGCTGGTCCTTTTTGAGGATACCGGGATGCCGGCCCCTCTGGTCAGCCTGGGCAACGCGACCTTTTCCATTTATCTTATAGAATATTTTACTACGGCGGCTTACAAGCTGGCGGCCGTCCGGATTGCGCCGGTCCTTCGCTGGCCGCTTCTGGCGGCAGTCGCGGCGGTGACGCTTCTGTGCGCCCGGGTCAGCTACCGTCTGGTGGAAGTGAGACTGACAGAGTATCTGAAACGCCGCCTGATCCCACAGGACAGGCCCCGGAGACAGGAAAGGAACGGAATCTATGGTATTTAGTTCGATCGTATTTTTGTGGGTGCTTCTGCCGGTCATACTGGCCTGCTATTATATCACTCCGTCGCTGAAGATCCGCAACGGCCTGCTGGTCCTGTTCAGCCTGTTTTTCTACGCCTGGGGAGAGCCGCGCTACATTGTGCTCATGCTGTTTTCCGTCTGCCTCAACTATGTGTTCGGCATACTGATCGAAGGGCAGGAGGCCCCGGGCGTCCGAAAGCTTCTGATGGGGGCCTGCGCGGCGGCCAATCTGCTGCTTCTGGGGTATTTTAAATATTTCAGCTTCCTGGCCGGGGTAATCAATCAGCTGGCAGGCGGGCGCCTGTCCCGGCTTGCGGAGATACAGGTGGTGCTGCCCATCGGCATTTCCTTCTATACCTTTCAGGCCCTGTCCTACGTGATCGATGTTTACCGGGGAGAGAACCGGGCCCAGAGAAACCTTTTGTCCATGACCCTGTACATTTCCTTCTTTCCGCAGCTGATCGCCGGTCCCATTGTCAAATACCACGACATTGAGGAGCAGATCATGTCCCGGAAGGTGACGGCGGAGAGTTTTTCCTACGGAGTGAAAAGGTTCATCCTCGGTTTGGGGAAGAAAGTGATTCTGGCCAATACCTTCGCGCAGGTGGTGGATACGGTCTACGGCTATCAGCCGGTGGATGTGTCATCCGTCCTTCTGTGGCTGGCGGCCTTTCTCTATATGCTTCAGATCTATTTTGATTTCTCCGGATATTCCGATATGGCCATCGGCCTGGGCCGCATGTTCGGCTTCCGGTTCCAGGAGAATTTCAACCTCCCTTATCTGTCCGCCTCTGTCCGGGAGTTCTGGCGCCGGTGGCATATTTCCCTGTCCAGCTGGTTCAGGGAGTATGTCTATATCCCCCTGGGCGGAAACCGGAAAGGCACGGCGCGCACCTATGTGAATCTGGGGATTGTGTTTCTGCTGACGGGAATCTGGCACGGGGCGGGATGGACCTTCCTGCTGTGGGGCGTTTATCACGGTTTCTTTATCATTCTGGAGCGGGTGTATCTGGGAAAACGGATGGGGAGAGGCAAATGGAAGCTCTGGGAGCACATTTATACACTCCTGGCGGTGTATTTCGGCTGGATCCTGTTCCGGGCGGAAAGCCTGACGCAGGCGGCACAGTATCTTTATTACATGTTCGCGCCTCATGATTCGGCTGTGACGGCAGGGCAGTTCCTGGACGGGAAGCTGTGTCTTCTCATGGCGGTTGGAATCGGCGGAAGCGGGATCCTTCAGCGGCTTCTGGCCCGCGTCGGCAGGTCCGCGGCTTCCGACGGTGAAGTGTCCCTGCCGGCCATGGCGGGCTATCTGGCGCTGATGTGGATCTCCATTATGCTTCTGGTGAACAATACCTACAATCCGTTTATCTATTTCAGGTTCTAGGAGGCCGGCCATGAAAAAGAAATTGTTTATCCTGCTGTTTTTGCTTTCCCTGGCCGGACCCGCGCTGCTGTATCCGGTTCTGAAGCCCTATGTGGATACGGCCAATTATGAGAACCGGGAGCTGGCGGCGTTCCCGGATCTGTCCCCGGGAAATTTTGAGCATATACCGGCGGAATTTGAAGCGTACTACAATGACCATGTGCCTTTTAAAAATTATTTCGTAAAGCTGAACAACAAGATAGAAACAGAGGTGTTCGGCAAGGCGTCCGTTTTCAATGTGACCCTGGGGAAGGACGGGTGGATGTTCTACACGGTCAGCGTGAAGGGGGAGGACGCCCTGGCGGACTATCAGCACACCAACCTGTATACGGTCGGACAAAGGAGCCGACTGGGAGAGTCCTTTCAGAGGATTCAGAAGGGGATGGAGGAGAAGGGGATTCGCTTCTTTTTCTTTGAGGTGCCCAACAAGGAGACGGTCTACGGACAGTATATGCCGGACAAGGTTCGGGTGTACGGGGAAGAGTCCAGGCTGGAGGCGCTGCTTCCTGTCCTGGCGGAGGAGTACGGCGTTAAGGTCTATGACATGACGGACAGTCTGAGGCGCAGCGCCGGACAGTATCAGGTTTATTACAAATATGACACCCATTGGAATTATATCGGCGCTTTTGTGGGAAGCCAGGAGATAGCCAAAGCACTGGGATGCGAAAGCGTGTCCCTGGAGGATGTGTCGGTCGGCGACGACGGGACGCGGGTCTCCGGGGACCTGGCCAGGATGCTGGGCATGACAGGCGAGTACAGCGACGACCCGGATTACCGGATTTCCGGCTATCTGCCTCAGGTCACGCCGGAGCTGGTACTCAGTGAGGAAAACGAGGGATACGAGGTGTTCGAGTCGGATTCCTCCAACCACAGGACCCTGCTGCTGATCGGCGACTCCTTTATTCACAATATGAAGCCTTATCTGTCAAGGCTGTATGAGAGAGTTATCTTTCTCACCCACGGGTCTTACACTCCGGAGGTGTTTGAACAGTACCGGATCGACGACTGCGTTTACATGACGGTGGAGAGAAACCAGAAATATTTTGAGAACGCGGAGTCGATTCTTGAGGGGACGTATCGGGAAGCGGAGTCCCGATGAAAAGAAAAATGTCAGATTCATAAAATTGTAAGAGACAACTCCCGTGTCTGGGTGTATAATGTATTTTGTGTGAGTGTCTGATGCGGAAACCAGATTTTGTGGAAAGAGAATGGAGAGTGCTATGATTAAACTGGAGCGGACCAGCGTCATGAACCTGGAGAACGCCATGCGGGGCGCCCGCAATCCCATGAACAGCTGGGAGCGGTCGGACAGCGGCTACGATGAGGACGGCAGCTACGTCCTTGGACCCAACGATCTGGGCCTGGCCATGCGCCTGAGAAAGGCCGGAAGCGACCACCGGAAGTTTATCCGGCAGATTTTTGTGTCGGTGGATATTACGGCGCCGCTGTACTGGTGGAAGGAGTACGATACCTACAAGGTGGCCACGGTAGCCAACTCGACCAGTACCATGCACAAGATCCATTCCAAACCCTTTGAACTGGATGATTTCAGCCATGACCATCTGACGCGGGACGGCCTGGACATTATGAGGGATATGGTAGCGAAGCTGGAGGAGATCCGCCTCAGGTACGTGGCCGGCAAAAGGAAGGAAGACTGGTATGATCTGATACAGCTTCTGCCGTCCAGCTACAATCAGATGAGGACCTGCACCCTGAATTATGAGACGCTGGTGAACATTTATTATGCCCGGCGGAATCATAAGCTGGAGGAGTGGCATGAATTCTGCCGCTGGATCGAGTCGCTGCCTTACGCGTCCGAGATCATTATCGGGGAAGAGAAGCAGGAGGCGTAGGATGAGGGACGCCGCCGGTTGGGAGGAATCATATGAATATTATCGCCGCGGTTGACAGAAACTGGGCAATCGGAAAGAACGGGCGGCTTCTGGTGTCCATTCCCGCGGACAAGCAGATGTTTCGGGAAGAGACTGTGGGAAAGGTGGTCATCATGGGCCGTAAGACTCTGGAGAGCCTCCCCGGCGGTCAGCCTCTTCACAAGCGGACCAATCTTGTGCTTTCCAGAAATCCCCGCTTTTCCCTTAAGGGAGCCGTCGTCTGCCGGTCGGTGGAGGAGGTTCTGGAGAAGGTCAGGGACGTTCCGCCGGAGGATGTGTTTGTCATGGGCGGAGCGGACATTTACCGTGAATTTCTGCCGTACTGCGATACGGCTCACATCACTTACATCGATTACAGTTACCATGCGGACACCTATATGCGGAATCTGGACCGGGATCCGGAATGGAGGATGGATCTGGAGAGCGATGAGTTTACCTATTTTAATCTGTGCTACACGTTCCGCAGGTATGTGAGAATATCATAGAATAGCTGCGCAAAGAGGAGATCATATAACATGCGTTCTGATAAAAAGTTTAAGTTCCTGAAAATGAGAAAAAAGCAGATCCTGTGTCTGCTTTGCGCCGGGGCGCTGGCTGCGGGGCAGCCTGCCGCCGTCTGGGCCACCAGCAAATCCCAGATCCAGAAGGAGAGGGACGAGGCCCAGAAGGGTCTGAATGAGGCCAACGCTCAGGCGGCACAGGCGGAGGCCAACCGGGATGAGGCTCAGGAGGTCGTGGAGGACCTGAATGCGGAGCTGACGGACCTGCTGGCGGAAATGGCCCTTCTGGAGGCGGACATGGACGCCAAGGAAGCGGAGATTGCCCAGGCTCAGGCAGATTTTGACGCGGCGAAAGAGAGAGAGCAGGAACAGTACGAGTCCATGAAGAAGCGGATTAAGTACATGTACGAGAAGGGCGATACGGAATTTCTGGACGTCCTTCTCCGGGTGAAGAGCATGTCGGAGCTTCTGAATAAGAGCCAGTACATAGAGAACATTTATTCCTATGACCGGGAGAAGCTTTTGGAGTATCAGGAGACCAAACGGCAGGTGCAGGAGTATCAGGTACAACTGGATACGGAGATGGCCGAGATGGAAGGCATGCAGGTGGAGTATCAGGAGCATCAGAGCAATCTGGAATCGACCATTGCCCAGAAGCGGACCGAGATTGCCAACTTTGACGCGCAGCTGGCCAAGGCCCAGGCCAATGTGGCGGCCTATACCAGGACCATTGCCCAGAAGAATGAGCAGATACGCAAGGTGGAGGAAGAGGAGCGAAAGAAACGCGAGGAGGAAGAGCGGAAACGTCAGGAGGCGGCCCAGAAGGCAGCTCAGAGCAGTTCCTCCGGAAGCTCATCCACGACGTCCAAAAGCAGCTCCACCGGCCCCGGAGTCAGCAGCTCCGCGCCGAAGGTGACCAAGAGCAGCGGCGGAACGGCCGCCGGACGGGCAGTGGCGGATTATGCTCTTCAGTTTGTGGGAAATCCTTACGTATACGGCGGCACCAGCCTGACCAACGGAACGGACTGTTCCGGCTTTGTCCAGGCGGTCTACCGGAATTTCGGATACAGTCTGCCCAGAACGTCTTCGGAACAGCGTTCTGTGGGCGTGGGAGTAGATTACAGTGAGGCTCAGGCCGGCGATATCATCTGTTACGCGGGCCATGTGGGCATTTACATCGGCAACGGTCAGATCGTTCACGCCAGCAACGCGGCGACAGGTATCAAGGTCAGCACGGCCACCTACCGCAGCATCATGGCGGTGCGCAGAGTAGTGCAGTAAGGAAAGGACAGGAAAGAGAGATAGATCGCATGCAGATTGGTTACCGGAAAAAGAGAGTATTCTGTATTATCCTGACGTTGTGGCTTATGCTGAATACAGGGATTATTTCGGCATGGGCGAAGCCGGAATGGCCTTCGGATACGGGAATCATGGCGGAGGCCGGAATCGTGGTGGACGCCAATACAGGTACGGTCCTGTTCGGCCAGAATATTCATGTGGCCTACGCTCCGGCCAGCATCACCAAGCTGCTTACGGCCCTGGTGGTGGCGGAGCGCGCCGGTCTGGACGAGATGGTAACGTTTTCTCATGACGCGGTTTATAATGTGGAATCCGGCAGCGGCAACGCCCTTGCTCTGACGGAGGGGGACGTTCTGTCTGTGAGGGACTGCCTTCACGCTCTTCTTCTGCGTTCCAGCAACCAGGCGGCCAATGCCCTGGCGGAGCATGTGGCAGGCAGCCGGGATGCCTTTGTGGAGCTGATGAATCAGAAGCTTGGGGAGCTGGGCTGCGAGGAGAGCCATTTTGCCAATCCGTCGGGACTGAACAGTACGGAGCAGTATGTGTCGGCCTACGATATGGCCAGGATTGCCAGGGCGGCCTTTCAGAATCCCACGGTGCTGGAGGTGGGTTCCACCAGAAAGTACACCCTTCCGGCGACGATCAACAACCCGGAGGGACTGACCATCGGCATGGAGCACCGCCTTCTCAGGACCACGGACACTTCCAGCCAGTATTATCTGGAGGGAGCCGTGGCGGGAAAGACCGGCTACACTTCCGTGGCGGGCAACACACTGGTAACTTACGCGGTGCGGGACGGCCGCGGCATGATTTCCGTGGTGCTGAAGGGAAAGCAGCCGCAGTATTACATGGACGGAAAGTCGCTGATCGAATTCGGATTCGCGGCGTTTACGGATATTCCGGTGTACGACAAGGAAACATTTCTCCAGGAACAGGAATCTCTGGAGCTGGGCGGAACGGTCTATCCGGTTTCGGACCTTTATCTCAGCGAGACAGAATACATTTCTCTGCCCAACGGGGCGGAGTTTTCCGACGCGGAACGAGCCTTTGAGGCGGAAGTCCCGGCAGGAAGCCCCGGCATGGCGGTGGGGCTGCTTCGGTATACCTACGACGGCCGGCAGGTAGGGACAGCCTATATCTACACGCACCAGCTCCGTGTAAAAGTGGCGGAAGGGGCAGACAGCCAGGTGGAGCCGGTGGCGGCGGGAAACACCAGTCCTGAGATCGAGATCCATTCATCTGCGGAGAACTGGAAGCTGGCCCTCGGCGTGCTCCTGGCGCTGGCGGTTCTGGCGCTTCTGGTATTCTGGTTCTGGTACCGGAGAAAAAAGGAGCGGCAGGAGCTGGCGCGGCGAAGAGAGCGGCAGCGGCAGCGGCTTCGGGAGCTGGGATACAGCCAGGAGGAGTTCGACCGGATGCTGGAACAGAAAAAGCAGTCCAGAGGCGGGCGGCACTGAAGGCCGGTCAGGGCGATTTTTTGACGGATTTTTCCAAAAACTGCTGGACTATTAGCGGGTTTTGTGAGAAAATAAATACGAGTATATTGTATTACAATCATTACTTATCGAAAGGAGTTTTATCATGATCTATTCACATGAAGTTGAAAAAATGTGCAACGTTGCACAGGGCGTTCACCATGGTGCCGCTCCGATTCCGGAAGAAGCGAAATGGGTAAAATCCAAAGAGATTTCTGATATTTCCGGTTTGACCCACGGCATTGGCTGGTGCGCACCTCAGCAGGGCGCCTGCAAGCTGACCCTGAATGTTAAGGAAGGAATTATTCAGGAGGCTCTGGTAGAGACCATCGGCTGCTCGGGCATGACCCATTCCGCGGCTATGTCTGCTGAGATTCTTCCCGGATTGACCATTCTTGAAGCTCTGAATACTGACCTTGTGTGTGATGCGATCAATACGGCCATGAGAGAGCTGTTCCTTCAGATCGTCTACGGCAGAAGCCAGAGCGCCTTCTCCGAGGAAGGACTGGCGATCGGCGCCGGCCTGGAGGATCTGGGCAAGGGCCTTCGTTCTCAGGTTGGAACCATGTACGGAACTCTGAAGAAGGGTCCCCGTTATCTGGAGATGGCAGAGGGCTATGTGACCGGTATCGCTCTTGACGCTGACGATCAGATTATCGGCTATAAGTTTGTAAGCCTTGGCAAGATGACTGACTTCATTAAGAAGGGTGACGATCCCAACACTGCATGGGAGAAGGCACAGGGACAGTACGGCCGTGTTGCGGATGCGGTCAAGATTATCGATCCGAGAATGGAATAAGGAGGGAAACATAATCATGGCATTATTTGAATCCTATGAGAGACGTATCAAACAGATTAATGAAGTTCTGAACAGCTACGGCATCGCTTCCATTGAAGAAGCCGAGAAGATCACCAAGGATGCCGGCCTGGACGTATATAAGATGGTAGAAGGCATTCAGCCTATCTGCTTTGAGAATGCGAAGTGGGCCTACACCGTAGGCGCAGCCATCGCGATCAAGAAGAACTGCCGCAAGGCTTCCGACGCGGCCGCGGCCATTGGCGAGGGCCTTCAGTCCTTCTGTATCCCCGGTTCTGTTGCCGACCAGCGTAAGGTTGGTCTTGGCCACGGCAACCTGGGCAAGATGCTTCTGGAAGAGAGCACGGACTGCTTTGCTTTCCTGGCCGGCCACGAGTCCTTCGCAGCTGCTGAGGGAGCCATCGGTATCGCCGAGAAGGCCAACAAGGTCCGTCAGAAACCTCTCCGCGTTATCCTGAATGGTCTGGGCAAGGACGCGGCGCAGATCATTTCCAGAATCAACGGCTTCACCTATGTGGAGACTGAGATGGATTACTATACCGGCGAAGTGAAAGAACTCTGGAGAAAGTCCTACTCCGACGGCCTCCGCGCCAAGGTAAACTGCTACGGAGCCAACGATGTCCGCGAGGGCGTTGCCATCATGTGGAAGGAGGGCGTTGACGTTTCCATCACCGGCAACTCCACCAACCCCACCCGTTTCCAGCATCCGGTAGCAGGTACTTACAAGAAGGAGTGCCAGGAGAAAGGCAAGAAGTACTTCTCCGTAGCTTCCGGCGGCGGCACAGGACGTACCCTGCATCCGGATAACATGGCAGCCGGCCCGGCTTCCTACGGTATGACCGATACCCTTGGCCGTATGCATTCCGACGCCCAGTTCGCAGGTTCCTCCTCCGTTCCGGCCCATGTAGAGATGATGGGTCTGATCGGCGCAGGCAACAACCCGATGGTCGGTATGACCGTTGCGGTAGCCGTATCCGTCGAAGAAGCGGCGAAGGCCGGGAAGTTCTGATATCTGCCGGGAAGTATAACCCGGGAATGAGTTGAATTAAAGAATCGAAAGTACCGTGGTCCCTGGAGGCTGCGGTACTTTTTTGATTACGTCAGTATGCAAAAAACGCGCCAATAACGCGTTTCTTGTATTTCCATGTGGGCAGAGCGCCGGTGACGCCCTGCTCGTATCTTACGTCAGATATGGAGAACGGACGTTGGTCTGTGAAAATATGTCTGCGAATAAAGCAGAAGATATGACATAGCGGAACATTGAAAAAGTGGTTGCGCCCCGCACCAGAAAACAGTAAGATAAAAGCAGAAACATTATTTCCCAAGGAGGCGACGAACTATGAGTGACAGCGTGAAAACAACGAAGGACGGCATCTGCCGCCTGGCTCAGCCCGCGGGCGGAGAAGCTCTCTCCTGGTCGGAGGATTCAGGAGTTACGCTGATCGAGCAGGACGGACTGTATTTCAAGGATCTGGAACGGACAGGAGAACTTCTGCCATACGAGGACTGGCGGCTTTCCGCATGGGAGAGGGCAAAGGATCTGGCCGGCCGGCTTACGATTGACGAGATCGCTGGCCTGATGCTCTATTCGCCGCATCAGGCGGTGCCGCCGGTGGCAGGCGGGCCGTTTTCAGGAACCTTCGGCGGCAAGTCCTACGAGGAATCGGGGGTTGTTCCCCACGCCCTGAGCGACCAGCAGAAGGAGTACCTGGAGCAGGAGCATATCCGTCATATCCTGCTGACTAATGTAAAAGACGCGGCGACATCAGCCCGCTGGAGCAACGCGCTTCAGGCCAGGGCAGAGAAACTGCCCCACGGCATTCCGGTGAACATTTCCAGCGACCCGCGCAACGGGGCGAAGGACAGCGGAACCGAGTTTAAGAGCGGCGGCAGCGATGTAAGCAAATGGCCGGAGGGACTGGGATTTGCGGCCTGCTTCGATCCGCAGGTCGCGGCGCAGTTCGCCCACGACGCGTCTCTGGAATACCGGGCTCTCGGCATTACAACGGCGCTGGGACCGCAGATCGATCTCTGCACCGAGCCGCGCTGGATGCGGCTTGTGGATACGCTGGGCGAAGAGTGCGGCATGACGAAGAAGCTGACGAAGGCCTACTGCGACGGTATGCAGACCACCGAGGGCGGCCGTGACGGCTGGGGCCGTGACAGCGTCAATACGATGGTCAAGCACTGGCCCGGCGGCGGTACGGGCGAGGGCGGCCGTGACGCCCATTACGCGTTTGGCCAGTTCGCGGTCTATCCGGGAGGTAACTTCGAAGAGCATCTGAAGCCATTTACCGAGGCGGCATTCAAGCTGGACGGTCCGACCGGTTCCGCGGCGGCGGTCATGCCGTATTACACGGTTTCCTGGGACGCGGACACGAAGAACGGGAAGAATGTGGGGAACTCCTACAGCGAATATCTGATCCATGATCTTCTGCGCGGGAAATACGATTATCAGGGCGTAGTCTGCACTGACTGGGGCATTACCGGCGATCCGGATCCGAAGATCGATTCCTTCGGCAGCCGCTGCTACGGCGTGCAGGATCTCAGCGAGGCGGAGCGCCATCTCTTAGCCATCGTAAACGGCGTGGACCAGTTCGGCGGCAACAGCGCCTCGGCGCCGATCATCGAGGCGTACCGGATTGGCTGTGAGCGTTACGGGGAGAAATGGATGCGGGAGCGCATGGAACTGTCCGCGGCCCGGCTCCTGAAAAATATCTTCCAGTGCGGACTGTTCGAGGATCCGTATCTGGATCCGGACCATTCGGCGCAGGTTGTGGGCTGCGAAGAATTCTGCGCCCACGGCTACGAGGCGCAGCTGAAATCAGTGGTGCTTCTTAAGAACCGGAAGCCGGCTGGAAACAAAGCGCCGGTCCTTCCTCTGAAAAAGGGACTGAAGGTGTATGTGCCCAACCGCAGCATCCGCGCGTCGAAGGCATTTTTCCGCATAGATATTCCGGCCCATACGGAAGATCCGCTGCCGGACGGCCTTCCCGCGCAGTTCGGACAGAGGGTGGATGATCCGGCGGAGGCGGACGCGGCGCTGGTCTTCGTGGAGAGTCCGGCCTGCAATCCCTATTCGGCCGAGGACGCGGCAAACGGCGGCAACGGATATCTGCCGATCACGCTGCAGTACCGGCCCTATACGGCCGCGGCGGCCCGGCCGGTCAGCATTGCCGGCGGCGATCCCAGGGAGACATTTACCAACCGAAGCTATCTGGGCAAGACGAATACCGCCTATAACGAG
>CANQSK010000057.1 GCA_947626475.1 uncultured Lachnospiraceae bacterium | reverse complement strand
TCCTTATTTTTTGAGATTTTTTCAAAGATGTTCATAAGTAATGTATTGTCGGTGGACAGAACTGCGGAAACTCAAGAAGGAATCTGCTTGACAGATAACGCGTTAAAATGATAAAATATTTCGTGTGGCAAAGAAGCCCTGTACACAATAAGCATTCTTTGCCTTTTTTCTTTACACGGCAAACAACATGAGAGAGGAGAGAGTTTTATGAGAAAGAAAGCAGCAAAAGTGTTAGCGCTTGCGCTGGCTGCTGCCATGGTACTGAGTGCCTGCGGCGGCGGTTCCAGCTCCGGCGGCAGCGGCAACGGGGGGGCATCCGGCGGCGCTGCAAGCGGCAGTGAAAACGCAGGTTCCGGTGACAACGCGTCATCCAGCGGCGTGGGCGAGGCGTCCCATGCCATTACCGATCTGGTTACTTATGAGTCTCAGAACAACGAGCAGGAGGGCTTCCTGATGCAGAACACGGAGAAATCCGCGGATCTGAATGTTCTGTGCAACGTCTATTCTCCCCTGCTGGAGGTAAATAACAAGGGTCAGTTAGTTCCGGCGGTTGCCACTGAGTGGGGCACCGATGACGGCGGTCTGACCTGGACCTTCAAGCTGCGTGACGATGTGAAGTGGGTGGACTATAACGGCAATGTTATGGCCGACTGTACTGCCCAGGACTGGATCACCGGTCTTGAGTGGGTTATGAACTTCCATAAGAACGGTTCCAACAACACGTCCATGCCCAGCGCTCTGATCGCCGGCGCGGATGATTATCTTCAGTATACCAAGGAGCTGAGCCCGGAGGAGGCTATGGCGCTGGATACCACCAAGTTCCTTGAGATGGTAGGCATTGAGGCTCCTGATGATTATACGCTGATCTATCACTGCACGCAGAACGCTCCGTACTTTGATACGGTCTGCACTTCTGCCTGCCTGTATCCCCTGTCTCAGGCTCTTGTCGATACCCTGGGCGTGGAGAACATGGTCGGTATGACCAACGAGCAGATGTGGTGCAATGGCGCTTACATTGAGAAAGAATATATCAACAGCAACTCCAAGACCCTGGTTCCCAACCCGGAGTATTGGGATAAGGATGCCCTGCGGTTTGATTCCGTTACCATCCGTATCACCGACGCCACTCAGGCTTATCAGCTGTTTGAGAACGGCGAGATCGACCATGTGTCCCTGGATGAGTCCACGCTGAGAGCCATCTATGACGACGAAGGCCATCAGTATCACAACAACCTGGCTGAGATGCGTCCCAGAAAGTATTCCTATCAGCTGCATCTGAACTACAGCAAGAACAATGAGGACGGCACTCCCGATGACAACTGGAACAAGGCAGTTGCCAATGAGGCCTTCCGTCTGGCCTGGTATTACGGACTGGATCTGACCGACTACTGGGCAAGATACAACTTCATTTACCCGCTTCACTGTGAGAACCTGGCCTACACCATGAAGGGACTTCTGTACTTCTCTGACGGAACCGATTATGCGGATAAGGTTGTGGAGAAGCTGGGCGTTCCTGAGTCTGACGGCGCGACTCCCAGAAGACTGAACAAAGAACTGTTTGAGAAATACAAAGCGCAGGCTATGGAAGAGCTGGCAGCCGAGGGCGTTACCTTCCCGGTGGAGGCTGACGCTTACATCGCGGCCAACAGCCAGACGGCTCTGGATACCTACAATGTGCTGAAGCAGATCTTCTCCGAGAGCCTGGGTGATGATTTTGTAACCCTGAACATCGGAACTTATGTATCCAGCCTGTCCCAGGAGGTTATCGTTCCCCGCAAGCAGTCCTTCCAGATCAACGGATGGGGCGCTGACTACGGTGATCCCGCCAACTTCGTGGATCAGGAGCGCTACGGCTACGACGGCGCTTACTATGCCAAGAACTACTCCAACATCAACGACGCTACGGATGAGGATCTGATCGCTACCTACAAGGAGTTCTCCGAGATGGCTGAGAAGGCCGGAGAGATCTGCGACGATATGGACGCCCGTTATGACGCCTATGTGGACGCTGAGGTCTTCATGCTGCAGCACGCCCTGGTTATCCCCTGCTACTATGATGTGAGCTGGGAGCTGACCAAGATCAACGACTATACCAAGATGTACGCTATGTACGGTGCCCAGAACTATACATATAAGAACTGGGAGACTTCTGTAGACGCCTATACTACAGAGCAGTATGATGCATTCAAGGCGGCTGCCGGAGAATAATTCATGGCAAAATATACAGTAAAGCGGCTTCTTCAGTCGCTGGTTACTGTGCTGGTCATCGCAACGATCGTTTTTCTGCTCATGCGGATGCTTCCCACCGATTACTACTTTACAGAGGATCAGGTGATGAAGCTGACAGAGGAGCAGAAGAACGATCAGTTGATGGCGGCCGGCATGCTGGATCCCATCGGGGAGCAGCTGCTCCGTTTTTATGGGCAGATCATCCGGCTGGACTTCGGTACCTCCCGGAGAATTCAAAACGGTCAGCCAGTTGTTGCCGTGATCGGATCCAAGTTTACGGTTTCCATGCGGATGGGCCTTATCTCCATGGCGTTCTCACTGGTGCTCGGCGTGGCGCTGGGTATCCTTCAGACCAGGAATAAGGATCACCTGCTGGATCATGTGGGGGCCGGCTACACTATTCTGGTGAACGCGGTGCCGTCCCTGGTATCCTACTCCCTGGTTCTGGTTGTGGGCTCCAAGGTGTTCGGCCTGCCGTCCCTGTATTCCACCAGGAATGTAGGGGAGTCCAGCGTACTTCCCATCATTTGTATCTCATTGTCCTCTGTGGCTTATTACGCCCTGTGGACCAGGCGCTACATGGTGGACGAGCTGAATAAGGATTACATTAAGCTGGCCAGAATCAAGGGCATGGCCACCAAGGATATTATGGTGAAGCATGTGCTGAAGAATGCCTTCGTGCCGCTGATCCAGTACATCCCCACGTCTTTGCTTCTGACCATATCCGGTTCTCTTCTGGCGGAACGGTTCTTCTCGGTTCCCGGCATGGGCCCCCTGCTGACCGACGCCATCACCCGGTATGACTTAAATGTGGTGCAGACCCTGGTTATCCTCTATGCGTCCCTGGGTATCATCGGCGTATTTCTGGGTGATGTGGCTATGATGGTCCTTGATCCGAGGATCAAACTTGTGGACAAAGGAGGTACCAGATAATGAGCAAATCACAGGACGAGCTGTTTCGCGTGGTGGAGTACTCCGCCGAGGCGGCGGAGCGGATCGGGTATTCCGACTACTCCTACTGGAAATCTGTGTTTCAGAATTTCCTGAAGAAAAAATCGGCTGTTATCATGACGTGCATTTTCTTCGGGCTGGTGATTTTTTCCTTTGTCGCTCTGATGATCGGCAAGTACGATTATCAGCATCTGATGTCTGAGAGCTCCCTGGCCTTCACGGCTCCCAACAGCGAGTACTGGTTCGGGACCGACAACCTGGGCCGTGATTACTGGTGCCAGGTATGGTACGCCGCACAGGTGTCCATCAAGCTGGCCCTGATCGTGGCGGCCGGAGAGTGTATCCTGGGCGTTACCATCGGATGTATCTGGGGTTATGTCCGCAGTCTGGATCGTATCCTGACAGAGGTCTACAATGTGATCAACAACATCCCCATGATCATCTACATGACTTTGATCGCCCTGGTGGTCGGCCAGAGTTTCCGCAACATGGCCGTTTCCATGATCTGCATCGGCTGGCTGACCATGGCCAGAAACGTCCGCAACCTGGTGCTGATGTACCGGGACCGTGAGTACAATCTGGCGTCCCGCTGCCTGGGCACCCCGGTGTGGAGAGTGCTGGTCAAGAATATTTTCCCGTACCTGATCAGCGTTGTGATTCTGCGTCTGGCTCTGTCCATTCCGCAGACCATCGCTCTGGAATCCACCCTGTCCTACCTGGGACTGGGCCTGGACATCAACACGCCGTCCCTGGGCATTCTTCTGAGAAACGCCCGGAACTATTTCCTGAATTATCCGTATCTGCTGCTGTTCCCGGCAGTGATCGTGTCAATGATCACCGTTACCTTCTATCTCGTAGGCAACGCGTTCTCTGACGCGGCGGATCCCAGAAACCACGTATAAGAATTGGAGGACACGAGACATGGCAAAAGAACCTATCTTATCTGCTAAGGACGTGGAAATCCAGTTCAGCCTGCGGGGCAGGATGCTGACGGCTATCCGGAAGTGTTCCCTGGATCTGTACGAGGGCGAGACATTGGCCATCGTAGGAGAATCCGGTTCCGGAAAATCCGTGTTTACCAAGTCCTTTCTGGGCATGCTGGACGCCAACGGCAGGATCGTCGGCGGCACCATCGAGTATGACGGCAAGGATCTGGCCAAGTATTCCACGGAAAAAGAGTGGATGACCATCCGAGGAAAAAAGATCTCCATGGTCATGCAGGATCCTATGACTTCTCTGAACCCACTGAAGAAGGTAGGAAAGCAGATTGAAGAAAGTATTTCCCTGAATCAGGGCGTCAAGAAGGCCGATCAGCTGAAGAAGATGGCCATTGAGATGCTTGACAAAGTAGGCATTCCGGATCCGGAACGCCGGTATAACCAGTATCCTCACGAGTTCTCCGGCGGTATGCGGCAGCGTGTGGTCATCGCCATCGCAGTTGCCTGCCATCCCCAGATCCTTATTTGCGACGAGCCGACTACGGCCCTGGACGTTACCATCCAGGCGCAGATCCTGAATCTGATCCGGAGCCTCCAGAGCGAACTGAAAATGACGGTTATTTACATTACCCATGACCTGGGCGTCGTGGCCAACGTGGCGGACCGCGTGGCCGTCATGTACGCCGGCCAGATCGTGGAAGTGGGCAATGTGGACGAGATATTCTATGACGCGTGGCATCCCTACACCTGGGCCCTTCTGCAGGCGCTGCCTCAGCTGGGCGTCAAGGGAGAGGATCTTCCCACCATCGACGGTACGCCGCCCAACCTGTTCAATCAGATCAAGGGCGACGCCTTCGCGCCGAGAAACAAGCGGGCGCTGGCCATTGATTTTGAGGAGGAGCCGCCGTTCTTTGATGTGTCGCCCACTCATAAGGCCAAGACCTGGTATCTGGATCCCAGGGCGCCCAAGATTGAGCAGCCCCATTCCATCAAGATGCTGCGGGAAAAAATGAGAGGAAGAGGGTGATTTGCATGGCAGAGAGAGAAAAACTGATTGAGATCAAGGATCTGCAGATTACCTTCGGTTCCGGCAAGCATAAATTCGTCGCGGTGGATCACGTGAACTTTGACATCTATAAGGGGGAGACCTTCTCCCTGGTAGGAGAGTCCGGTTCCGGCAAGACCACCATCGGCCGCGCCATTACCAGGATCAACCCGGTTTCCGCCGGAGAGATCCTGTTCAAAGGCCGGAAGATCAGCGGCAAGATTCCCAGGGAGCTGGATCTGGAAGTGATCAAGAAATGCCAGATGATTTTCCAGGACCCCATGGCTTCCCTGAATGAGAGGGCCAAGGTTGACTACATTGTCTCCGAGGGCCTGATCAACCATCATCTGTACAAGGATGAGGATGACCGGAAGCAGAAAGTGGAGACGGCCCTCCGCGAGGTGGGACTTCTTCCGGAGTTCGCTTCCCGGTTCCCCCACGAGTTTTCCGGCGGACAGCGCCAGCGTATTGGTATCGCCCGCGCCCTGATCATGGAGCCGGAGTTTGTGGTAGCTGACGAGCCCATCTCCGCTCTGGATGTGTCTATCCGTGCCCAGGTGCTGAACCTGCTGAACCGGCTGCGCAAGAGCAGAGGATTGACTTATCTGTTCATTGCCCACGACCTGTCGGTAGTTCGTTTCATTTCCGACCGGATCGCCGTGATCCACAAGGGAAGGATCGTGGAGCTGGCGGAGGCGGAGGAACTGTTCCTCCATCCCCTTCATCCCTACACCAAGGCCCTGCTTTCCGCGGTGCCCATCCCGGATCCGGAGCTGGAGAAGAACAAAAAGCTTCTGGTTTACGATCCGTCCGTCCATGATTACAGCAAGGACGGTCCCGTCTGGGAGGAGATCCTTCCGGGACATTTCGTCTGGGGCAACCAGAAGGAGCTGGAAGGTTACCGCAAGGAGATCGAGAGTACGAAGTAAATCGCGCGGCTTCTGCCGCGCCGATGCGGAAAAAGAATGGAGAGACTGCCGCAGTCTGTGTGGCAGTCTCTTTTCTGCCGCGTGACCCTATGAGAGGAAAAGAGCTTCATGAAAAAGATTTTGGCCCTGTATCAGTCCTACATGATCCGCCCGATCATCTATAAATGCGTGACCAAGATTTCTGTCGCCCTGACGGTGCCGCTTCTGTGGAACCGGTATATCAGTCACAGAGGCCTTCTGGTGGCGTTTCGGGACGCCGGGCTGTTCGTGGGCGTGTGTCTGTTGGCCATGGCCTGGTTCTCCTACCTGAGTCTGGACAATATGAAGATACACCATCTTCTGGAGGAACGGAAGAAGAAGCCGGTAGTCAGAAGTTATACGGATATGGCAGATTTCGTAGACGAGCACATTACCACCGATGAGGAGCTGGAGCCGGAGGAGAGAACGGCCTGCGGCCTGGCTTCCAGCCTGATTTCAGGGCTGGTGTTTCTGCTTCCGGCCGTTGTGCTTACGCTGCTGACCTGATGGGGCAGGGCAGAGAAAGGTTACGATATGGATTATCAGATGCTGGTGCTGGATCTGGACGGCACCCTGACGAACCGTGACAAGATCATAACGCCGGGGACGAAGAAGGTCCTGATGGAGGCGCAGCGCAGGGGAAAGATCCTGGTGCTGGCGTCAGGCCGCACGCCCTACGGGGTCCGGCCTCTGGTTGAGGAGCTTCAGATGGAAAAATTCGGCGGATATATGCTTCCCTTTAACGGAGGAATCATTATCGACTGCCGCACGGGCAGGGAGATTTTCAGCCGCATGCTGCCGGCAGAGAGCAACAGGAGGATCATCGGCCTTGCCAGGACTTACGGACTCAATGTGCTGACCTACGAGGGACAGAGCGCGGTCATGTCCAATCCGGAATGTCCCCATTCCCAGTTTGAGGCCAGGAATAACCATCTGGCCGTCCATGCCATGGACAGCATTGAGGCCATGGCGGATTATGTAACCTTTCCGGTGCCCAAGTTTCTGCTCTGCGGGGACGGGGACTACCTGGAGAAGGTGGAGCCCCGGGTCAGGGAATTTATGGGAAAGGGCTTCAGCGTGTACCGCTCGGACCCGTTTTTTCTGGAGGTGCTTCCGGAAGGAGTGGACAAAGCCAGTTCCATTGAGAGGCTGCTTCCGGTTACCGGTCTGCGGCGGGAACAGGTGATCGCCTGCGGGGATGCCTACAACGACATTTCCATGATTCGCTACGCAGGTCTGGGAGTGGCCATGGAAAATGCCCTGCCGGCGGTGAAGGAAGCTGCCGATTACATTACCCGGTCCAACGACGAGGACGGCGTGGCCTGGGTGACGGAAAAATTTATGCTTTTGTAAAGTGATAAAACTGGACTTTAACAGTGGAATATGCTAAAATGTAGACAGCGAATCTATTTCATCAAGGGGAGATATGACATGAACAAGAAGATTAAGACGGATGCGGTGGATCATCTGTTTGAGGCGATTCTGACGCTGAAGAATCCGGAAGAGTGTTATTCTTTTTTTGAGGATGTATGTACGGTGAATGAACTTCTTTCCCTCTCGCAGAGATACGAGGTGGCCCGGATGCTCCGGGAGAAGAAGACATATCTGGAAATCGCGGAAGAGACCGGTGCTTCCACAGCCACGATCAGCCGTGTGAACCGGTCTCTCAATTACGGGAACGATGGTTACGATATGGTGATCAACCGTTTGAAAGAGCAGCAGAATTAGGCTGCTTTTTCTTTTTGCGCTCAGCCGGGTGTTCGGCCCGGATCTGGTCAATGAGAAATTCTATGGTCTGTTTCTTCAGGTATACGTCAAATCCCAGCTCACAGATAAAAGCGAACAGCTGCAGATACTGCTGGTCCTCCGGCTCCTGGTCCGGGAACATGTCCTGGACGCTGCGGTACTTGCGGATCATGTCCTCCTTCAGCCGCTTCATCTGCTCCTTCTCCAGGGAGAAGATCTGCTCATAGATATCCTGGAGGGACAGGCCGGAAGCATCCATGAAATGCCCTTCCGTGATAGGGCCGAAGAGAGATTCGATATCGCTGAAGGACAGCATATTCTTAAAGTAATAGATATAGATTAGAAGAAGCATATGCTCCTTGGAATACTTCTTCTTCACCGGCGGGGGAAGGAGATTGTTCTTGGCGTAGTTGTTGATCATGGTCTTGGTCAGGACCTTGTCATCCGGATAGCGCTTGGATTTCTCCAGGTGGTCGTCCATGAAGGTGGTCACCTGGTCCATGTAAAGGTCAATGTCCGGAATCTGGTTTGGTTTTACGTAGTCAAGGCTGTCCAGACGGGCGAAGATTTCCCGTAGACGCTCGTGGTTAGTTTTCATAATGCCTCCTGTGGCGTGAAAAAAGAGTTCGGCCGCTGCCGCCGCGCGGGGGCGCGGAGAGCGTTTGTGTATCTATATCACATTATATAGTATTAAAAACCAGATAGCAAGGAAAACCTTTGTTCCGGAAGCCATTTTGTTGAGTTTTTGTTTTTTTTATGTTATAGTCAATGTAGTTTGGCCGAAAATCAGCAGGACATGTGAGGTACCTATGAGTAATTACGATTTATTGAATCCCATGCAGAAGGAGGCGGTGTTCGCCACGGAGGGCCCCCTTCTGGTACTGGCGGGAGCGGGCTCCGGCAAGACCCGGGTTCTGACCCATCGGATCGCGTATCTGATCGGGGAGAAGAAGGTAAACCCCTGGAATATCCTGGCGATCACCTTTACCAACAAGGCGGCTCAGGAGATGCGCCAGAGGGTGGACAACCTGGTGGAGTTTGGGGCTGACAGTATCTGGGTCAGCACCTTCCATTCAGCGTGCGTGCGGATCCTCCGCAGGCATATTGAGTTTTTGGGGTACAGCACCCATTTTACCATCTACGATACAGACGACCAGAAGACGCTGCTGAAGCAGGTTTACAAAACCATGAACGTGGACAGCCGCATGTATAAGGAGCGGGTGATTCTCGCTAAGATCTCCTCGGCTAAAGACAGGCTGATTACGCCGGACGAATATATAACACAGGCCGGAGTGGATTTTTTTGAGAGGCGGACAGGCGAGATCTATCAGGAATACCAGAAGGCCCTGAAGAAAAACGACGCCCTGGATTTTGACGATCTGATCGGAAAGACGGTGGAGCTGTTTGCGTCGGAACCTCAGGTGCTGGAGTATTATCAGGAGCGGTTTAAGTACATACTGGTGGACGAGTACCAGGACACCAACAAGGCCCAGTTTGAGCTGGTGCGGCTTCTGGCGTCCAAATACGGCAATATCTGCGTGGTGGGCGACGATGATCAGTCCATCTACAAATTCCGCGGGGCGGATATCGGAAATATCCTGAATTTTGAGGACGCGTTTCCCGGGGCCAGGGTGGTGAAGCTGGAGCAGAATTACCGCTCTACCCAGAATATCCTGAACGCGGCCAACGAAGTGATCGGAAATAACTGCGGCCGGAAGGAGAAGAGGCTCTGGACGGACAATGAGGCCGGCCGGAAGCTGGTATTCCGCCAGTTTGACCAGGCTTATGAGGAGGCGGATTTCATCGTCGGCGATATTCTCAGCAAGGGATACCCTTATCAGGACTGCGCCGTCCTATACCGGACCAACGCCCAGTCAAGGCTTCTGGAGGAGAAATGTATCGCCTGCAATGTGCCTTACCGGCTGATCGGCGGCGTGAATTTCTATCAGAGAAAGGAAATCAAGGACATTCTGGCGTATCTGAAGACCATCGCCAACGGAAACGATGATCTGGCGGCGGCAAGGATTGTCAATGTGCCGAAGAGAGGGATCGGCAGCTCGTCCATAGGAAAAGTAACGGTGTTTGCCGCTGTAAACGGATACAGCCTCTATGATGCCATGCTGCGGGCCCGGGAGATACCGGGGCTGGGCAAAGCGGCGGAGAAGTTCGGCAGGTTTACGGACATGATTGAGAAATTCCGGCAGCAGATAGCGGCGGAACCGGAGACCGGCGACGAGGATGAGGCAGAGGCAGAGAAAGCCTCCGGCTGCGTCATCCGGCAGCTGATCGAGGACATTCTTGACGAGACGGGATACCGGAAGGAGTTGGAGGAAGAGGGAGACGAGGAGGCGGAAAGCCGTCTCCAGAACATTGAAGAGCTGGTGAATAAGGCGGTCAGCTATACGGAGGAAGCGGAGAACCCGACGCTGGATGGTTTTCTGGAGGAAGTGGCCTTGGTGGCGGATATCGACCAGCTGGACCAGAGCGAGAACCGGGTGACCCTGATGACGCTTCACGGCGCGAAGGGGCTGGAGTTTGAAAATGTATACCTAAGCGGTATGGAGGACGGCCTGTTCCCCAGCTACCGGTCCGTCACCTCCGACGAACCGGGGGACCTGGAGGAGGAGCGGCGTCTGTGCTATGTGGGAATCACCAGAGCCAAAAAGAATCTGACCCTGACCAGCGCCCGCATGAGGATGGTCAACGGTGAGACCCGCTACGGCAAAGTCAGCCGTTTTGTGGAGGAAATCCCGGAAGAGCTGCTGTCTGACGGGAGGCTGGAACAGAAGCTGTCTTTTGACCGCCGCCGCCCGGAGATTCCGCAGGACGAGGGACTGCCATTCAACCAGCCGCTCAAAGGCCTTGGTCTGTCACCCAGGACGGCCAGACGGAACCGGCCGGAGGGGACCAGCCGGTTCGCACCGGATTCCAGGCCGGGCTTCGGTAAGACTTTCGAGGTGAATAAAAGCCAGGAAGCGGCGTTTCACCCCGGCGACCGGGTGAACCACATCAAATTCGGCGAGGGGACGGTCGTGGAGGTGAAGGAAGGAACCCGGGATTACGAGGTGACCGTAGAGTTTGATACGGTAGGGGTCCGGCGGATCCTGGCGTCATTTCTGAAATCAAAATTAAGCTGAAAAAACGGAAGTATAAAAGCCGCGTGCTGTGAAACACTATAAAGCAGACAACGAGAGAACAGCGGCAGGCGGTATCTGAATTTTTTGCAAATTGAAGCAAAAAGTGATAGTAATATTTGAAAATTAATGTTATAATGAACTGGTAAGTAGTGGAAGGCTGCATGTGGGGAAATTGAAAGGAAGGTGTTTGTGATGAATAAATTAGACATGATGAGCAAGGAAGCCTTAAACCGCGTGGAAGAACTTGTCAACTCCAGCAGACTGAATGAGCTGCTGAGCAAGAGAGAGGATATGGACAAGAAGCTGAATACGATCCTGCTGATACTGGCTGTTATCGGCGCGGTTGCCGCGGTTGCCGGCATCGCTTATGCTGTGTACCGTTATCTGACTCCGGATTATCTGGATGATTTCGACGACGATTTTGATGACGATTTCGACGACGACTTTTTCGAGGAAGAGGAAACTCCGGAACCGGCTGCTGAATAAGGATGAGGTTTGAGACGTGCCCCAGTGGCTTGGGGCACGTTTTCTTTTTGTTCAGCGGAAAAACATTTTCTGGGATCCTATTTTACAACAGCAATGGAGAATGATATGAAAAAAGGCGAGATTTATACAGGTACAGTAAAGAAGGTCGCGTTCCCCAACAGGGGAATGGTTGAGATAGAAGGCGAAACCGTCATCGTGAAGAATGCGCTGCCCGGTCAGACTGTGGAATTTGCGGTGAACAAGAAGCGGGGCGGCCGCTGTGAGGGACGGCTTCTTAAGGTGGTTGAGAGATCCCCCCTGGAGACGGCGGAGGACTGCTGTCCGCATTTCGGCCTCTGCGGCGGATGTGTGTATCAGAGCCTCCCTTACGGGGAGCAGCTGCGCATCAAAGAGCGGCAGGTGCGGGATCTTTTGGGAGAAATGTGTCCGGACAGCCGGTTTGAGGGGATCAAGGCGAGTCCTCTGACAGACGGATACCGGAACAAGATGGAATTTTCCTTCGGCGATGAGGAAAAGGGCGGTCCGCTGGCCCTTGGCCTTCACAAAAGGGGCAGCTTTCACGATATCGTCAATGTGGACGGCTGCAGGATCGTTCATCCGGATTTTACGGAGATACTCCGGACGACCCGGGAATATTTTGCGGAAAAGGGAATCGGTTTTTACCGTAAGCTGCAGCATGCCGGTTATCTTCGCCATCTGCTGATACGGCGGGCGGTGAAGACGGGAGAGATTCTGGCGGCTCTGGTCACGTCGGGGCAGACGGGAGGAGACGGTCTGCCTGCGGACAGGGATTGGGAGAGGTTTCTTCTGGAAAACTGGCGGGACAGGCTTCTGGGGCTTCCTCTGTCCGGCAGGTTTGCCGGGATCCTGCATCTGCGCAACGACAGTCTGGCGGACGTGATTCAGAGTGACGAAACGACAGTCCTTTACGGCCAGGACTATTTTTATGAGGAGCTTCTGGGATTGAAATTCAAGATATCGCCCTTTTCCTTTTTCCAGACCAACTCCCTGGGGGCGGAGGTGCTCTATGAGACAGTCAGAGAGTATGTGGGCGACACAAGGGGCAAAGTGGTGTTCGACCTTTACAGCGGCACGGGAACCATCGCCCAGCTGCTGGCGCCGGTGGCGGAGAAGGTGATCGGAGTGGAGATCGTGGATGAGGCGGTGGCGGCGGCCCGCGAGAACGCGGCCCGCAACGGCCTGGCCAACTGTGAGTTTATCGCCGGGGATGTGATGAAGGTGCTGGCCGCCTGGGGCGCGGAGAATCTTTCCGCGGCAGGCCCAGGCGCTGTCGGCGCGGGCACCGGCACCAGCGGAGCGGACACCGGTACCAGCAGTACGGACACCGGCAGCGGCGGCGTATCCCCGGACATTATCGTCCTGGACCCGCCCCGGGACGGCATCCATCCGAAAGCCCTGGACCGCATCGGCGGCGAGATCCGGCCGGATCAGATGGTCTACGTAAGCTGCAAGCCGACCAGCCTGGCCAGAGATCTGGAGAAGCTTACGGAATATGGGTATCGGGCGGAGCGGGTCTGCTGCGTGGACATGTTCCCGGGGACAGCGAATATAGAAACCGTGTGCCGCCTGACCCGCATAAAATAAGGACATTCCAGGTATTTAAGGCATGAAAAAAGGATGGTTTGCCACCCATTTGCCACCGTGATTCTGAAAACGTGCTTTGAACAGAAAAACGGATCGGGCAGCCATTGCTTCCGTATCATGGACATATATTTGAAGGGTGGTTTCAATCTTGGAGTGCCCCAACCTAACCTGAACATCCTTCGCATGCTTACGCTGCTTCTTTATCAAGATGTGCATTAAGAGTTTCCTCGACGCTGTTGCAGACGAAATGCAGAGAAATACCATACTTACATTGAATTAGCGGTGATTCTACTGTATAATATTCTTGAGTAATCGCAAACAGTCAAGAAGTATGCGTGCGCCTGAAAAATGATTGAAAATACAGGAATATCTATTATTATGAGGGAAATATGATTCCGAATGAAACCTTAAAGTATTATGACCAAAACGCCGGTTCCTTTGTAGCCGGGACCGTTGACGTCCCATTCACTGACATACAAGACCGTTTTCTGGCGCTGCTTCCGCAGGACGGAAAAATCTTGGATTTTGGTTGCGGCTCCGGCCGGGATGCGAAATATTTTCACGAGAAGGGGTTTGCAGTAGACGCCGTGGACGGGTCGGAGGAAATGTGCCGGTATGCGCGGGAGCACACAGGAATGCCTGTCCGGAAGATGCTCTTTACCGAGTTGACAGCAGTGGAAAAATACGACGGGATATGGGCGTGTTCCTCCATCCTGCACTTGCCGCTTGTGGAGCTTACAGATGTGTTTAAGAAGATAATACGTGCCCTTAAAACGGAAGGGATTCTATATACATCGTTTAAGTACGGAAACTTCGCAGGGATGCGAAACGGCAGATATTTTACGGATTTCACGGAAGAATCTTTTGAAAAATATATTCATGGGATAGAAGGTATCCGTATCAAAATGTTATGGATTACAGATGACGTAAGACTGAACAGGGGAAATGAGAGATGGCTGAATACGATCCTGCAAAAGATGGATTCGCATTGAAAATTGATGAGAAATACCGTAACACATTGGATATAGAGTCGTTTTCCCGGATGATGAAGGACCCTTCTTACTGCTATAAATTTTACTGGCTGGAAGCGATCGTTCAGCTTATTTCAGAGGGGATACGGGAAACGACTTTTGACGTCGTGATTGATGAAATGATATGTAATGCCTGGTATTCGGTCAGGGAATTTCACATTCATCTGAGTGGCATAATGGCGGACGGTCAGGTTCGGGACGGTCTGGAGAGAGCGGTATTAAAATTGACAGAACTGACCTGCCTTCCTGCAAATGCGTCGAAGGTTGAGATAAAAAACGCGATCAAAGAGCATAATGATGAGCTGAGAGTATTTAAAGAACAGTTGACAAATATGGTGCCATACCGGGCGCTGTCGGGATTTTTTAACCGAAGCGAAGAAGTAGCTGAATGGAATAAAACGCGCAGAATGATCGCTTATATTGAGCGCATCAACCGGAATGTGGTGCTTCTGCCGTACATTTTGGGCCCGGAGAGTAAGCTGAAAAAGACAATTTATTTCCAGGAAGCATGGATGAGAATGATCCAGGACCAGACAGTCCCGATCCTGGGCTGGGTGCAGTATGAGAAGGTGAAATGGCTGCAAAATAATAATCCGGAGGTCCCGGGACTGGTATACAAGCTTGCTCCGATGGATGAAAAAATGCGCAAATTGAACCATGTTCGCAAACTTTGGAACGGTATTTTGCAGGTCAGCGAAATTCGGGATGTGTTTACGAACGAACCGGTGGCGCGGAAGTCGTATGATGTCGATCATTTTATCCCTTGGTCCTTTGTCATGAATGATGAGTTGTGGAACTTGATGCCGATGGATTCCTCTCTGAATTCCGCGAAAAGCAACCGGCTGCCGAAATGGGATCCGTTCTTCGGAAGGTTCGCCCGGAACCAGTATGTGATGTACGGGCTGATCCATAAGAAGGACGGGATCCATAAACTATATGAGGACTGTTACAAGGACAATCTGCATTCAATCTGGGCAGGACAGGAACTTTATCGGAAAGGAAATTCGGAGGAGGAATTCTATAATATCTTGCAGAAGAATATGCAGCCGGTGTATGATTCGGCGCGACGACAGGGATATGAGGTATGGGTGAGGGGATGAAATGATAACGTGATTGATACAAATTTCATGGACATCCCGATGTTTTTTAATATCCAGAAGATGAGATGCTTCCCACTACCGTCGTATGATTTGGATGTAGTGAACCGGGTGAGCGTAAGAGTTATACACGGCTGCTTCATTCTAATGGAAAACTGGATTTGAAGACTGTATTTTTGCTTGATCGGGCACAAAAGAGGAACACCATATCTAAGGACGATTATAAAACACTATTGAAAGAAATTGCGAGGACTCGCAAAAATTTTCAATAGAAAGAAAACGTGATATGGAAATTAAGAGAGATGTGTATCTGAATAAGCTGATCAATAAGAGATCAAATGGGCTTATTAAGGTAGTGACCGGCATGCGCCGATGTGGAAAGTCCTATCTGCTGTTTAACCTGTTTAAGGATCATTTGCTGAAGGAAGGGATCGATGAACAGCATATTATTGAAATTGCGTTTGATTCTTTCGAGAATAAGCGTTTCCGTGATCCGAATGTCCTGTATCCCTACCTTAAAGAGCAGATTAAAGATAATGGTATGTACTATGTTCTGCTGGATGAGGTGCAGCTTGCCTGATCCGTATGAAAAATGTGGATATATATGTAACGGGAAGCAACGCGCGATTTTTATCTAAAGATGTGATCATGGAGTTTCGCGGCCGCGGGGACGAAATTCATATGTACCCGCTCAGTTTTGCGGAATTTATGTCTGTCTATTCGGGGACAAAACAGGATGGCTGGAATGAATTCGTCCGCAATCGGTTCGCTTACAAATCCGACAAAGCTGTCGGCGGCCTTCAAAACCGTTAAGAAGAAAACAATCAGCAATGCGACTCTCAAAAAGTATATTGATTATTTTTGTGATTCCTTCCTGATCGACAGTGCTTTCCGTTATGATATTAAAGGAAAGAAGTATATTGATACGCCGGTTAAATATTATTTTACGGATTTGGGGCTGAGAAATGCCAGTTTGAATTTCCGTCAGCTGGAAGAAACGGACACGATGGAAAATATCATTTTTAATGAACTGAAGATGCGGGGATTCAACGTGGATATTGGTGTTGTTACTTTAAATAAAACCAATGAGAACGGCCATGGAATCCGGCGGCAGCTGGAAATTGATTTTGTCTGCAATAAAGGTTCTAAGCGTTATTATATCCAGTCGGCTTACGCGATTCCGGATCAGGCGAAAATGGAGCAGGAGCAGCGCTCCCTGATGCTGACCGGCGATTTCTTTAAAAAAATTCTTATTATGAAGGACGCGCTGTCCCCCTATTACAACGAGAATGGGTTACTGAAGACGTGAGATCAAACAGAGGAAACGAAAGATGGCAGAACTGCCAAAAAGAATTAGCTAAGATACTTGGGACGTCCGTTCCGCCGGTACAGGCAGTAAATTGTGCAGTACAGTATAACAAGGCTGCTGCGGATGGTAGTTCGCAATATAAAATGCTCCAAAATCAAAGACTGGAGGAAATTCTTATGTTCAAGAAAACAACCGCACTGCTTCTCGCGGCACTCATGGCAAGTTCACTGGCTGCCTGTGGTACACAGGGAGCAGACGAAAACCCAACGATGGGAAATGAGGTCCCACAGATCGAAAAAGAAAGTATCGCAACGAATCTTTCAAAGATCGATATGTCCAAGTGGGAATACAACACAGATGATAACGTCTATTATCAGATCGGAATATCTTACTGCAAAATTCCTGCTGATTCATCTTATGAAACACTTGCTGTTTTTGTTCCGGGAGATTATTTCACTGGAAGCGAGAACGGAGATGGAACGTACACTTGCGAGATTAATCCTGACGCTTCGGTCAACGGTTATTCGGCAAAAACGGCACCTATTGTAATGCCGATCGAGACTCCCGGTTATATGGCGCAGGCAGCATTAACTTCTTACGCGAGTTTTACTGAATATATGGAAGCAGGCTTTGTATACGTTCATGCCGGATGCCGCGGACGGGATGCAGGTGCACCTGCTGGAGTTACTGATCTGAAGGCGGCTATCCGCTACCTGAGGTATACAGACGATGTCACTCCAGGAGATGCCGAAAAGATCTTCGTGTTTGGTATGAGCGGCGGCGGAGCGCAGTCCGCGCTGGTAGGCGCGTCGGGTGACAGCAGCCTGTATGAGCCTTATCTCAATGCCATTGGCGCAGTTTCAGGTGTGAGCGATGCGGTATACGGTTCTATGGATTGGTGTCCGATTACAAATCTTGACAGTGCGGATGAAGCTTACGAGTGGATGATGGGCGTGACAAGAAGCGGACTGTCTGAAGAGGAACAGGCAATCTCAGATGCGATGGCAGAAGCGTTTGCCGGTTATATTAATGGTCTGGGCATTCAGGACGAGAACGGTAATGTCCTTACTTTGGAGGAGTCCGCAGACGGCATTTACCAGTCAGGAAGCTATTATGATTATATTGTGTCGGTTATTGAAGAATCTCTGAACAATTTTCTTAAAGACACAGAGTTCCCTTATGACTCTTCCGCGTCCGCAGGAAACGATGGCGGTCCCGGAGGGCACGGTGGATTCGGAGGATTCAGAGGCCCGGACGGAGGGACTGACGGAGACCGGGAATTCCGTGGAATGGACGGCAATGGACGATTTGGCGGCGCTGGTGAGTTCGGTGGTGCTGGTGACGGTTTCTATGAGGAGAAAGATAATATTTCCCGTACCGAAACATCAAACGGAATTACAATCTCAGGCACATATGAAACGGCAGAGGATTATATTGATGCCCTGAATGCAAATGGAACGTGGGTGACATATGACGCGGAGACCAATACTGCGTCCATTACGGAAATAAAGGATTTTGTAACAGCATTTAAAAACGCGTCCAAGAATCTTGGAGCATTTGATCAGCTGGATGCCGGACAGGGTGAAAATGTCCTGTTTGGATATGGTGATGGAAATGGCGCGCATTTTGATTCCATACTTGCAGGAATATTGAACGACCTCGGAAACGAGTATGCATCCGATTATGACGATGATCTTCAGAAGACAGACGCGCTTGGATATACGGCAGAACAAAGGCTGAATATGTATACGCCGCTGTACTACCTGCTGGAATCGGAAGAAGGCTGCGGCACTAGTACACCTGCAAAGCATTGGAGAATCCGGACTGGCATAGCTCAGAGTGATACATCATTGACGACAGAGGTTAATCTTGCGCTTGCGCTTGAAAATTACAATGGCGTGGAATCGGTTGATTTTGCCACAGTATGGGGTCAGCAGCATGTTAAGGCCGAACGGGCCGGAAACAGCACATCAAACTTTATTGAATGGGTAAACGAGTGCATGCGCTTACAATGAATACTGTATGGTCTTAGTCGGAGAAGCCAATTTTGCGGAAATCGGCGAAAAGGCCAGCCTTTGGAAGGCCGGCTGTTTTATCGTCTTGTATTCCGCTTTCCGCTTGCTTATAATCAAAAAAAGGATTATACTCCGGATTCGTGCTTGGAGAGGCAGAGAGGGAGGAAAATCCGGGATGAGTATTGTGAAAAGGAATGCGGCAGCCGGAGAAGAGATTCTGACTGGGAGCAGGATCTCTTCCAGAGAGCGGAGGATTCAGGAAGCAAGGCAGATGAATCTGCTGAGCAACACGTTTATGTCAGTGGCCCTGAGGGATATTCCGGCCTG
>CANQSK010000056.1 GCA_947626475.1 uncultured Lachnospiraceae bacterium | reverse complement strand
GACAGCATATTGGCGATCTCTACCAGGCTGTGATCGCTGAACCGGAGAAGGTTCTTGGCCATGTCGATCTTCCTCTGGCGGATGTACTCGCTGACCGAGACGCCGGTTTCCTGCTTGAAAATACGGGACAGGTAGGTTGGTGAGATGCAGATGGCGTCCGCCAGGTCGTTGACGGTGATCCGGTCCATAACATGAACGTATATGTAGTCGATGGCTTCCGCCACCTGCCTGGAGGACGCGGCGCTTTTTCTTAAAGTTCTCATTCTTCCGGCAAAATCCAGCGCCATCTGGTCGTGGAGCAAAACGATTCCTGCCAGATTGGCGCAGCGGTCCATCTTCTGGATATAGGCGTCGCTGAGACCGAAGGCCTCCTCCAGAGCCATGCCGCCTTCCATGCAGAAGCGGGTGATCAGAGCCGCGGTGACTACGAAATGATAGCGCAGATTGGTCACCGGATTGTCGGAGAGACGCCCGGCGCCCTCCAGGTTCTCAAAAGCGCCCCGGTTGCAGTTTTCCTGTACGGCGCTGATATGTCCGCCGGCTACGGCCCGGTAGAACAAAAATTCCTCGCCGGGTTCCCGGTGGCTGACAGTTTCCCGGTCCTCATCGACCTCCATGGGCTTCCAGTTTTTTTCAGCATCCATTTCAATGCCTCCCCGCATGTAATTTCTATCGTACCAATATAGCATGAATCTGACAGTTTTACAATAGGAAACAATGAATCCGCGGTCCGGCTTATTTATAAAAAAACGACACATTCACTGAAATTTCACATGGATTTGATATTTGTTTATTTAATATTATATACATGCAGAAACCAAATTTCTATAATATAGCTAACGTACAAGTTACGAGACATATCAAAAATGAAAACCGAAAGGAGATATTATTATGAAAAAAAGTCGAATCTGTTTTGCGTTGACGGCAGCGCTGGCAATCGGCCTGCTCAGTGCTTGCGGAGGAGGAGCGTCTTCCGGCAGCGGGGCGTCTTCCGGCGGAGCATCTTCCGGCGGCGGAGAAGCGGCAGCAAGCCAGAGCGGCGATGCCGGCGAGGAGGGCAAGGTCATCAACATCTATGTGTGGAATGACGAGTGGCAGGGAAAGTTCAACGCCAATTATCCGGAAGTGGATAAGACCTCCAATGACAAGTCCGTCACCTACTTAAAGGACGGCACTGAGGTTCACTGGATCATCAATCCCAATCAGGACGGCGTCTATCAGCAGAAGCTGGATGAGGCCCTGCAGAAACAGGACAGCGCGGCTGCCGATGACAAGATCGACATGTTCCTGGTAGAAGCTGACTACGCTCTGAAGTACATTGACCCGGATGTGAATGTGGCGGTGCCGATTTCCCAGCTGGGAATCACCGCGGACGATATTTCCAATCAGTACAAATACACCCAGGAGGCTGTGACGACCTCCGACGGCGAGATCAGAGGCCTCAGCTACCAGGCTACACCCGGAATGCTGGTTTACCGCCGCTCCATCGCTCAGGATGTTCTGGGCACCGATGACCCGGAGACTGTAGGCGCGGCAGTTGCCGACTGGGATAAGTTCTACGAGACCGCGAACAAGATGAAGGATGCCGGCTACTATATGTATTCCGGACGCGCCGACACTTACCGCGTATATTCCAACAATGTTTCCGCTTCCTGGGTGGACGGCAGCAACGTGGTCGTAGATCCCAATATGATGAACTGGGTAGAGCGCTCCATGGAAGATACCCAGAACGGCATCAACCACAAGGTGGGCGGCCAGTGGACCGACGAGTGGAACAAAGATATGGGTCCTGACTCCAAGGTGTTCTGCTTCTTCCTTCCTGCCTGGGGCCTGGATGTGTGCATCAAGCCCAATGTAACCGATACGGATGCCGCTGAGGACTGGGCCGTCTGCCCCGCTCCCCAGAGCTTCTACTGGGGCGGCACATGGCTGATCGCCTGCCAGGGTACGGACAATCCTGTCCATATCAAGGACATTATGCTGAAGATGACCGCCGACACGGATATCCTGCGCAGCCTTGCGGAGAACAACGGTGAGATGAGCAACGACCAGCCTCTGATGGACGAGCTGGCGGAGTCTCCTGATTTCGGCATCGACCTGCTGGGCGGACAGAACTACATCGGCGTATTGTCCAGCGCGGCGGCCAATATCAGCCTTGCCAACGTTTCTCCTTATGACCAGGGCTGCACCGAGGAGTTCCAGAATGCCTTCGGAGACTACTTCAACGGAGTCATTGACCTGGAAACTGCCAAGGCGAACTTTGAGACTGCCATTCATGAGCGTTATCCTGAACTGGCCAGCGGTGAAGTAGTGTGGCCGTAGGACTGTAAATGCCGCGGGGAGGCGGCACGGACCGCCTCTCCGCACCTCTTGATATAGCAGGCTCGTGAAAGGAGGATTTTTCGTGAAAGGAAAGAAAAAGAGCAAGGGCGTAAGCTATGCCAAATGGGGATATATCTTTATCCTGCCCTTCTTTGTGACATACGCCGTTTTCTCGCTGATTCCGCTGGCGGATACCATCCGGAACAGCTTCTATGAATATTACTACTCCGGGCTGAAGGTGATCGGCCCTACCTGGGTAGGACTTGACAATTATGCGGAGCTTCTTTCCGCCGACCTGCCCAAATACGCGTGGAATACCTTTGTCATGTGGATTCTGGGCTTTGTTCCTCAGATCTGTGTAGCCCTGCTTCTGGCTGCCTGGTTTACGGACGAGAGGTTCAAGATACGGGGAAAACAGTTTTTCAAGGTGGTTATCTATCTGCCCAACCTGATCATGGCGTCCGCCTTTGCCATGTTGTTCTTCGCCCTGTTCTCCAATACAGGACCGGTCAACAATATTCTGGTCAGCACGGGCGTGGTGGGGGAGGCCATCCGGTTTATGGAATCCACCCTTGGCGCCCGCAGTCTGGTGGCTTTGATGAACTTCCTTATGTGGTTCGGCAACAGCACCATCATGCTGATGGCGGCTATCATGGGCATCAATCCTTCCGTTTTTGAGGCGGCGGAGCTGGACGGCTGCACCCAGTCCCAGAAGTTTTTCAAGATTACCCTGCCTCAGATCCGGCCCCTTTTGACCTACACGCTGATCACATCCCTCATCGGCGGCCTGCAGATGTTCGATGTGCCCCAGATCCTGACCAACGGCCAGGGCGCCCCGGACCGCACTACAATGACCCTGATCATGTTCCTGAACAAGCACCTTCAGGCCAAGAACTACGGTATGGCCGGCGCGCTGAGCATGTATCTTTTCGTTATCAGCGCCGTTCTCTGCTTCCTGGTGTTTAAGATGAATATGGACGACGATCCGGACGGCTCGAAAGCCGCTGCAAAGAAGGCAAGGAAAGGAGGCAAAGCCTGATGAAAAATAAAAGTGTAAGGATGCGTTTGATTATCGCTCACGCCGTACTTATTTTTCTGTCGTTTTTGTGCCTGTTCTTTTTCTATATCCTGATCATTAACGCAACCCGCTCCCATGCGCAGCTGCAGCTTGGCTTCTCCGCGCTGCCCGGGTCCAGCCTGATGACCAACCTGAAAAATGTGCTGAATGATCCGGCGATTCCCATTACCAAGGGCATTATGAACAGCCTGATCGTTTCCGGCTGCTGCGCGGCGATCGTGACCTATTTCTCAGCCCTGACGGCTTACGGGATCTACGCTTACGATTTCAGGATGAAAAAGGTAGCCTTTACCTTTATCATGGCCATCCTGGTCATGCCCACTCAGGTGACGGCGCTTGGTTTCCTGCGCCTGATCACCTCCATGCACATGGATGACTCCCTGCTTCCCCTTATTCTGCCGTCCATCGCGTCGCCTGCTACCTTCTACTTTATGTACAGCTATATGCAGTCGTCTCTGCCCAAGGACCTGGTGGAGGCAGCCAGGATTGACGGCTCCGGAGAGTACGCTACCTTCAACCGCATCGTGCTTCCCATTATGAAGCCGGCCATTGCCGTACAGGCCATTTTCACCTTTGTAGGATCCTGGAATAACTACTTCATTCCTGCCCTGGTGATCACATCCAAGAACAAGCAGACTCTGCCGATCATGATCGCCACGCTCCGAGGCGCGGATTACATGAACTTTGATATGGGCAAAATCTATATGATGATCACTATCGCCATTGTGCCGATCATCATCATCTACCTGTGCCTGTCCAAGTTCATCATTGAAGGTGTCGCTCTCGGCGGGGTGAAAGAGTAGATTTCGCTTTCCCTGGTTTATGTTTCCTATATACTTCTGTGCGCAGATTCCGCCCTGCACTTTTTTGCAGGGCGGAATCTGTGTAAACGGATGCTGAATAAGCAGCATGAAATTTCAGAATGGAGGACAGACTTATGCCTGTTATTTACGCGACAGACAACCC
The DNA here is from genome assembly GCA_947626475.1 of uncultured Lachnospiraceae bacterium. Taxonomy (GTDB): domain Bacteria; phylum Bacillota; class Clostridia; order Lachnospirales; family Lachnospiraceae; genus UBA3402. The sequence goes on along the minus strand of CANQSK010000056.1, from coordinate 14,530 downwards.
AATGATTACTCAGCGTGAGATCAGTCATACGGCTTTTTCACGCGCCGCGGCGGGAGAGTGCATGGTACTGCTGGAGAATGACGGAACCCTGCCCGTTTCTGCGCCCGGGAAGCTGGCCCTTTACGGAAACGGAGCCCGCCGGACTGTCAGAGGCGGCACCGGATCCGGCGATGTAAACGCCAGAAGCAGCGTCAGCATTGAGCAGGGACTGAAAAATGCCGGATTTATCATCACGACAGAAGACTGGCTTGGGCGGCAGGATGAAATCGCCCGGGCAGCGGAGCAGGATTACCAAAGCCTGATAGGTTCCATAACTGAGAAGGAGGGAATCAGCCGGCAGCACGCCATGTTTACCCATCCGCTTCCGGCGGCGGCCCCGGCGGCCATTACGGCGGAGGACATAGAAGGCTCTGATACCGATACAGTTGTATACGTAATCTCACGTATCTCAGGAGAGGGAGCCGACCGGCGTTTCTGCCGCGGCGATTACCTGCTTTATGAGGAGGAGAAAAAGCAGCTTAAGCAGCTTGGCAAAGCCTACGGAAGACTGATCCTGGTTTTGAATGTGGGCGGCGTCATGGACCTTGGCGAAGTGAAGGAAATATCCGGCGTCAACGCGGTTCTTCTTATGTCGCAGCTGGGCAGTGCCGGCGGCGACGCCCTGGCGGATGTGCTCACGGGAAAGGTGAATCCCTCCGGAAAGCTGACGGATACCTGGGCGAAGGGGTACGGGGACTATCCGTCCTCCGCCTCCTTCAGCAGCAATGACGGCAATACGGACGACGAGTATTATACAGAGGGAATCTATGTGGGATACCGCTACTTTGATACCTTTCGTGTGGAGCCTCTGTATCCCTTCGGATACGGAATGTCGTATACCGATTTTGAGATAAGGTTTGAGGACATAGAGACGGAAGGAGAGAGAATCCGGCTGTCCGTCTCGGTGGAAAATACCGGAAATGTTCCCGGCCGGGAGGTGGTGCAGGCTTATGTCTCCGCCCCCGCAGGGACCATACCCAAACCCAGTCAGGGGCTTGTGTGTTTTCAGAAGACAAAGCTTCTGGTTTCCGGCGAACGGCAAAGGCTGGAGCTGGTCTTTTCTGTGAGGGACATGGCGTCCTACTGCGAGAGCCGGACGGCCTGGGTTCTGGAAGCCGGGGATTACGTGCTGCGCCTGGGCAGCAGCTCCGCCCATGCCCGCCCGGAGGTCGTTCTCATTCTGGATAAGACCGTGGTGACGGAGGAGGCGGGATATGTGTTTGAGGACGCGGATCCGGTTCAGGAGATGAAGGTGCCTGACGGGAAAGGGGAGAGCGGAATCTGCGAAGCATCTCTTTCGGGAAGGGCGGACCGGATGATGGAATCGCTCAGGCATGTCACTCTGCGGGGAGATGAGATTCTGACGAAGAAGGCTGTCTGCCGGGGAAGGCGGCAGGAGTTTGTCACAGATAAAAAGGATATTCTGACAGTAAAGGATATCAGGGACGGCAGATGTACGGCGGAAGAGCTGACGGCTCAGCTGACCGTCCGTGAAATGGCGGAGCTCTGCGTCGGAACGCTGCGCGCGGATGGCGGCCACGTCGTAGGAAACGCTTCCGCTGCCGTGCCGGGAGCGGCCGGGGACACCAGCGGCGTAATCGCCGAATCCCGTGGAATCAGAAGCCTGATCATGGCGGACGGACCGGCGGGCCTGCGGCTTCAGCCGGTATTTCATACAGATGACGGACGTACCTGTTATCAGTATTGTACCTCCCTTCCCATCGGCTGGGCCCTGGCCCAGAGCTGGAATCCTGACCTGCTGGAGGAGGCCGGTTCCGTGATCGGCGCGGAGATGGAGCTGTTCGGCATAGATCTGTGGCTGGCGCCTGCCATGAACATCCACAGAAATCCCCTGGGCGGACGGAATTTTGAATATTACTCCGAAGACCCTCTGGTCACCGGAAAAACGGCCGCCGCCATCATAAGGGGCGTTCAGAAGCATAAGGGGAAAGGCGCGGTTATCAAACATTTTGCCGCCAATTCCCAGGAGGACAACCGGTATTTTTCCAACTCCCATGTCAGCGGGCGCGCCCTGCGGGAGATCTACCTGAAGGGTTTTGAGATTGCGGTTAAGGAATCCCGGCCCGCAGCGGTTATGACCTCCTACAATCTGCTGAACGGAATCCACACAGCCAATCACCGGGGACTTCTTCAAGAGGTGCTTCGGGATGAATGGGGCTTTCAGGGGTTTGTGATGAGCGACTGGTTTACCTCCCAGGACCAGACGGCGATGATCGGCACCGTGAAGACGGCATATCCCATATCCGCGTCCACAGGCTGTATCTATGCCGGCAATGACGTCCAGATGCCCGGCTGCCAGAAAAATGCGGACGATATTATTGAGGCTGTTGAGAAGGGCGCTGAAATCGACGGATACCGCATCATCCTTGCCGATCTGCAGCAGTGCGCCGCCGCTGTCATCCGGACGGTGGCAGCCCTCTCGTAGTGTCACTTTCACAATCCTGGAAAAACAGACAAATACTGCCTGAAATGTGTTGTAAAAACGGACAAACCGGAATATAACGGGATTATCCGTACTTCTTACGGTTCCTCACAATTTCAGCCAGCAGATTGGCGCAGCCCTCCACGCCGAAGGCTCCGCTGTCCAGGCAGATATCCCGGCGGTAGAAGGGAGAGTTATAGCCGGGAATATAGAGCCGGTGGTAATTCTCTCTGGCCGCGTCTACCTCCCGGATCATGCGCCGGGCGGTCTTTTCATCCATGCCCAGGACTTCGATGCAGTTCTGCATCCGTTTCTCAAAAGAAGCGTAGATGTAGACGCTGAGAAGTCCTGGTTCGTCTTTCAGAATGTGGTCGGCGCAGCGCCCCACAATGATGCAGGGACCCTTGGCGGCGAAATCCAGGATAATCTGTTTCTGAACCTCGAAGATTTCATCCTTGATGCTTGGGATTCCCACGCCAAGGGGATAAGCGCCCTTGAACAGTCTGGAGGGGCTGTTTTCCTCCTCCTCGCTGATGATGGAGACAGGAAGGCCCATCCGCCGGGAAGTGGCTTCCACAATATCCCTGTCCAGGTATTCGATTTCCAGTATCTCTGAGAGTCTTCGGGCGATAGGGCGTCCCATGCCGCCGAACTGTCTTGAAATAGTAATAATAGTCTTTGCCATAGCGCGATCCTTTCCTGTCTGTGATTTGATGCTGCCTGCCGGTATTTCTTCGGCTGTCCTTCGGTCATTCGACTGCGATTCTCGGCCGACGTTTCCTTCTCGCCTGAATATTCCGGACCATCAGGCTTAAGGAGAAGTTGATGATGAAGTAGATCAGGGCCGCGAAGCCGAAGAGTACGAAGACGTCGGAGGTGTGGATAGCGCCTGTTCCGTTGTACTGGCTGGCGGCGGAAAGCACCTGCTTTACCCGGGCCATGAGCTCAATAACGGCTACATTTGCAAGATAAGACGAGTCCTTGATCGTGGTGATCACCTGGCTGAGCAGGGTAGGCACCACGTTGCGGAAGGCCTGGGGCAGGATGATCAGAGTAAAAGTCTGCACAATGTTGAAGCCCTGTGAGTGGGCGGCCTCAAACTGGCCGTGGGCCACTGAGTTCAGTCCGCCCCGGATGATCTCGGCGGTGACGGAGGAGGTGAACAGGATCAGCGCCACGGCGGCTTTCCACAGAAGCTTCGCCTCCACGGAGGTCAGTCCGAAGATTTTCCGGTTGAACATGGCCGGACTGGGGCAGAACACTACGCAGATGAAGATCCAGAGCAGGAGCGGAGTGTTGCGAAAAATCTCGATGTAGGCGGTGGCAAGCCACTTGAGGATGCGGCTGGCGCCGTGATTGCAGTAGTTCCTGAGGATCGCCAGGACTGAGCCGATGACAATTCCCAGAAGTACCGCGATGATCGCGATGATCAGGGTGAAGAGTATGCCCTTCCCCACGTAAATCAGCAGGTTCACATTTTTGAACATAGAGAGACTGGCTTCCAGATTACTCATTTGCTGCGGCTCCTTCCTCCAGAGTGGTATGCTGGGCGAACTGGATGCGCTGATCCATTTTCTTCAGGTAAGCTTCCCAGGTGCTGGCGAACTTGGACAGGGGGAAGCAGATGACGAAGAACAGCATCCCGCTGACAATGTAGGCGGGCGCGTAGGCGCCGCCGGTATTTTCGCCGGTGACAAAGCTGTAGGTCAGGGAAATCAGGTCCGCGCCTCCGATGATGTAAAGGCAGGAGGTGTTCTTGATCAGATTTACTACCTGATTTACCATAGGAGGCAGGATGATCTTGATGCTCTGCGGCAGAATGATGTAATACATTTTCTCCACATAGTTGAACCCCTGGGAGGACGCCGCCTCAAACTGTCCTGTGGGTATGGCTTCGATGCCGGCCCGGATGACCTCCGCCATGTAGGCGCCGGTATAAACGCCCAGGGAAATGATGCCGGTCAGGATAATGCCGATGCTGTGATTGGAAAATGCCAGCGCGTAGTAGAGGAAACAGCACTGCAGAAGCACCGGCGTGTTCTGGATGATCTCCACATATACCCGCGCTATGAATTTCAGGACCTTTTTGCCGCTGGCGGCCATCAGGCCGAAAACGATTCCCAGGGCCAGAGCCAGCAGGATCCCGAAAAAGGCGGTTCTTACAGTGTTGAAAAGTCCTAAAATGAAAGTGGAGCGGTAGGTCCATACTTTATCCCAGGCTCTTGGTGAAAATAATCCGGACATCTGGATTCCTCCCATTCAATCTGATTTGAAAATGCCGGGCAGGGCTGTGGCACCCTGCCTGGCGCGCTGTTCCGGGAAATAACTTCTTATCCCAGGTTGTTTTCGTCGATAAAGCCCTGGATGGTGCCGTCGTCAAGCCATTTGGTGATCAGGTTTTCCACATAAGCGGAGAAATCGGAACCCTTCTTGGTGGCGATACCGTAATCCTGCGGGGAGAACTGATCGTCAATGTAGTTGCGGCCTTCCGTGTTGTAGATTGCCAGGATGGATTTGTCTACACAGAAGGCGTCAACCTCGCCGGCGGAAAGGGCGGTGGAGATAGCCGGGTAATCCTCATACTGTTTGTAGGAGATTCCCGTGTTCCAGGTTGCCGGGTCAAAGGAATCGGCGTCAAAGGACGCGCCGTCGATAAGTCCCGCGTCGATCATGGCGCTGGTCAGGGACTTGGCGGAGGTTGAGCCGGAGGACACGCCTACGGTCTTGTCAACCAGGTCTTTAAGGGAAGTAATGCCGGAAGAGGTTTCTACCAGCACGGTTACATAGTCGGTGTAGTAGGGTGTGGTGAAATCCCAGCTCTGTTTTCTCTCGTCGGTGATGGTGAAGGTAGCCAGTACGCAGTCAATGTCGCCGGAGTCAAGAAGCTCGGTTCTGGTAGCGGCGGTGACAGTGGTGAACTCTACGTCAACGCCCAGTTCCTCGGCAATCTTTTCCGCGATGGAGATTTCCATACCGCTGTATTCGCCGGTCAGAGTGTCCTGGAAGCCGAAGCCTACGACAGCGTTCTTGACGCCTACCTTCAGGACGCCCCGGTCGATGATGGCCTGAGTGTCGGCTCCAATGGCGGCGCCGTCCGCGGCTTCAGTAGTATCTGCGGCAGCGGAAGTATCGGCAGAAGCGGAAGTGTCGGCCGCAGCGGAAGTATCGGCCGCTGTGTCAGCTGCAGTTGTGCCGGCGGCCGCCGTAGTGGCGGAAGAAGAGCCGCTTCCTCCGCAGCCTGAAAGCATCATGGCGGTCATGGCCGCGGTCAGCATAACGGATGCAAGTTTTTTCGTAGATTTTTTCATAAAGAATTCCTCCTTTTTTGATTTGCGTTATATCAAAGCCTTTTCGGCTCCAATATCATGGAAAATAATCTGCGGGCCGATCTATTTGCGGATGATCTTGCCCAGGAACTGTTTTACCCGGTCGCTTTCCGGGTTCTCAAAGAAATGCTCCGGATTTCCTTCCTCGATGATCTGGCCTCCTGCCATGAACACGATCCGGTCCGCCACCTGACGGGCAAAACCCATCTCGTGGGTAACCACCACCATGGTGATATTCTCCCTGGCAAGCCTGATCATAACGTCCAGAACTTCCTGTATCGTCTCCGGATCCAGAGCTGAGGTGGGCTCGTCAAAGAGAATGATCTTGCTCTGGGTGCAGAGGGCTCTGGCGATAGCGATCCGCTGCTGCTGGCCGCCGGAAAGCATGGAGGGGTAAGCGTGGGCTTTTTCTCTGAGCCCCACAACATCCAGATAGTGGTAGGCCAGGTCTTCCGCCTCTTTCCTGCTCTTATGATGGAGCTTCATGGGAGCAATGGTCAGGTTTCTCAGGACTGTCATGTGGGGATACAGATTAAACTGCTGAAACACCATGGAGATGTTGTCCCGGATTACCTTTGTCTTATTCTGGTGAGTCAGTTTTTCGCCGTTTATGTAGACGTTTCCGCTGGTTGGTTCCTCCAGAAAGTTCATGCACCGGATCGTGGTGGACTTGCCCGAACCGGAAGGCCCGATCATGACCAGCTTTTCCCCTTCCTTTACCTCCAGATTGACGTCCTTTAAGACCTCCAGGTCTCCGAAATTTTTATAAACATGTTCCAGTTTGATCATGAGCATCCTCCCTGTTTGCATTCCTGCAGATAGTAAAAAAAGAAAGGCGCCGCTCCTCAGAGAGCAAACGCCTTTGTTTCCCATGTGCAAGAGTATACCATCATTTTGCAGTAAATGTCAATTTGACCGGGACAGTTTCGGCTGAATTGCCGTCAAGTTTTTTTCTGGCCGAAAATGCCATGTGAAAAATATATAATTGCTTCGCGAGACTCCGCTTGAAATTGTGCAGATTCACATCAAAGATAAAAAGTTGTAGCATATACAACCGTCAAATTGTGATTTATGCCATTAAAAAATTTGATATAACAGCAGAATTTATGATTTTACAGATGAAAATTTCCGATATATACTAAAATCAGAGAAACTGTCGGATTTTGTAAAAGCCGGAAGAAAGGAGAATCTGAGATGACTCTGACGCAGCTTCAGTATTTTTGCAAGGCCTGTGAGCTTCACAATATTACCAAGGCGGCGGAGCAGCTGTTTGTGTCTCAGCCCACGGTCACCGCGGCTGTCAGAAGCCTGGAAAAAGAGTTTAATGTTCTGCTTCTGGAGCGGAAGTATAAGGGATTTCAGCTGACGGAAGAGGGCAGGATTTTCTATGAGGAGGCCCGGCAGTTTCTGGCGGAAGCGGATCATTTTGAACAGCGCATGCACTGGATGGCAGAAAAGAAGAGTTCCCTAACTCTCGGACTGACCCGCTCCACCGGCGTCATGATCTACGCGGAATCCTTTCCCTTTTATGCTCAGAAGCACACCAATGTTCAGGTTCACGTGACTACGGGAAGCGCTCTGGAACTGGTGCGGGAGCTGGAGGTCAAGCATATTGACGCGGCAATTCTTCCGCTGCCTCCTCAGGGACTTCCGGATACCATGCGGGTCTATCCCTTAAGACCTGTGGAATTCGTTCTGACTGTGTCGGAGAATCATCCCCTGGCAGGCAGGAAAGAAGCGACGGTGGAGGATATCCTTCATGAGAAGCTGGTCTCTACGGTGAATGACAGCCTCAAGACTCAGAAGCTTGAAGAACTGTTTGCCGTCTATGGGGCGGAGCCCAATGTGGTTTACCGCTACGACCAGCTGAGTACGGCCTTTCATATGATACGCAGCGAGAACCTGTGCGGCGTGTTCCCGCGGGAGATGGCGGAGCGGCAGAAGGGGATCGCGGCGGTGCCTCTGATCGGAATGAAGGACATCGACGCCAGTCTGATCGTGCATCGGGAAGTGATGGAACAGAAGAAAGTAGTGGAGGATTTTGCCCGGGATATGGACCGGTTTTATCATAAAAAAAACTGATATCATAGAAAAACGATTGATTTTACAGGAAGAAAGATTTCTCCTATAATGGTGACAGAAACAAAAAACGTGGTTCGTTATCATTTATGAGGAGGAAAAGCTATGAACGAAAAGTCACAAAAGAAAACTTTGTGGGAAGAGTTTAACGACCTGGGCGGCATGCCTTTATGGCTGTATCTGGCCTGCGCCGCGATCCTGCTGGTGGTTGTCATGACAGGGGCGCTGGGAACGGATATCACCGCGTTTATCGCAGTCACCATGGTGATCGCCATTATCTTTAACAAGATCGGAAAAGTGCTTCCCATCTGGAATACCTATATCGGCGGCGGTCTGCTGATGGTATTCTTCGGTACTGCGGTGCTGAAGCAGCTGAACCTGATTCCGGCAGAGTACGTGGATCTGATCGGAAATATGGTTCAGGGCGATGTAAATATTCTGAACGTGTTTATCATCGCGCTGATTACCGGTTCCATCCTCTCCCTGGACCGCAATGTGCTGATCCGCAGCTTCGGCGGCTATATTCCGACGATCCTGGGCGGCCTTGCGGGAGCGGCGCTGTTTGGCTGCGCTGTGGGACTTATCTTCGGAGTGAGCCCTGTTGACGCCATAGTCCGCTATGTACTGCCTGTCATGGGCGGCGGCAACGGAGCGGGAGCTGTTCCACTGTCCCAGATTTATGAGCAGGTCAGCGGAGAACCGGCAGCTAATTATTATTCCTTTGCCATTATCATTCTGACCATTGCCAATCTGTTCTGCATTGTGGCCGGCGCCCTTCTGAACCGCCTGGGTCAGATCAGGCCGGACCTGACCGGCGACGGAACCAACATTATGCCGGTGGACAGCAAGCTGATCAAGGAAGACGTGAAGGTAAAAGTAACGCTCAATGATTACTGCGGCGCGCTGCTTCTGGTAGGAACCATCTTTGCTGTGGGACGTCTGTTCAGCAAAGTGATCCTTCCTACGATTCTGGGCGCTCAGATTCATAACTTCGCCTACAGCATTATCTTTGTGGTGATCATTTCCGCCCTTGGAATTATCCCGGCCAATATCCGGGCGGCAGCCAAGAACCTTCAGGGCGTCATGACGTCTGTAGTCGGTATTACCCTGATGGTCGGCATGGGCGTGGATTTCGATCTGGCGGAACTGGCAGCAGCCGCAAGTCCTTCCAATCTGCTGATCGCTCTTGTGATCGTGATCGGCGCCGTTTTGGGCAGCGCGCTGGTAGGCAAGCTGGTGGGCTTTTATCCCATCGACGCGGCGGTCACCGCAGGCCTCTGCATGGCCAACAGGGGCGGCTCCGGAGACATGGCTGTGCTTGGCGCCGCCAACCGTCTGGAACTGATCAGCTACGCCCAGCTGTCCAGCCGTGTAGGCGGAGGTATCGTTCTGATCATCGCTTCCTTTGTGTTCTCGTTCTTGCTGTAAGGGCGTGACCGAGGCACTTTAACCTACTCCATAGTATTTAACGCAGATGCCTGCGTTCCATAAGGAACCGCGGGCATTTGCCGAACAGTGGATCCATATGTTGATACAATAGATTTTGAAATCGGGAGGAATGAACATGGCTACACAGATTTGGAAAGACCTGAAGGTATCTCCGGAAGAGGAGAAGATGGCCGAGGAGATCAGAAACGGCGGCGTCGGGAAAAGCTTAAGCCCGGAGCAGCTGAACCGGTATCGTGTGGGAAAAGAATGGGATATGGAGATTGATACCCGGGCCGGAAAAACGCTGGTGCATATGTACTGGCCGGAGAACGCGGACGGCAAAGTGCCGCTGTACATCAACATCCACGGAGGCGGTTTTGTCAAGGGACGCCGGGATCAGGACATTGTGTTCTGCCGGAATATCTGCAGCCGTTCCGGCGTGGCTATCGCGGACATTGACTACGTTCCGTCGCCCGCTATGCGGTATCCCGGGCAGGTATATGCCTGCTACGATGTGGTTCAGTATTTCGCGGAACACGCGGAAGAGCTGAATGCGGACCGGAGCCGGATCGCCGTAGGAGGACACAGCGCCGGAGGAAATCTGACGGCGGCCCTGATTCTGATGGCGATCGATAACGGAACCTTTGTCCCTGCTTTGCAGATCCTGGATTACGCCGGACTTGACCTGTCTGTTCCGGCCGAAAGCAAGCGGAACGGGAACAGCAATCCCCGGATTCCCGCCTGGAAAGCTGATTTCTACGACAAGATGTATGTAGACCCGGAGGATGCGTCTCAGATATACTGCAGTCCCGCTCTGGCTTCCGATGAGCAGCTGTCCAAGGAGCCGGCTACGCTGATGATCTACTGCGAGAACGATACCTTCTGCGATGAGGACGCGGAATTTCAGAGAAGGCTTCTGGCTCAGGGAGTTCCGGTCTATGGCCGGCGGTTTCTGCACAGCAGCCACGGCTTCACGGTTCAGCGCCGGGATGAGTTTGAAGAGGCGGAGCGGATGATCCTGACTGCATTGAAAGAAATGATGTAAAACGCTGTTGCATTTTTCCTATGGTTCCGAGTGTATATATGGTATTTTACTTATGGGTCCTGATGGGTTAAGATGGAACCAACAAAAGGACAGGGACTCCTGACCGGAGTACATTTTAAGAGGAGGAATCAGATATGGATGCTGTTATGCAGGCACAGGAAAAATTTGGGGAACTGATCCGTTCGGAGTTTGAGCGGATCGAGCGGATGAAGGCAGATCAGGAAGTGACGGATTTTGAAAAGCTGGAAAAGATCGTCATCGGTATTCTGCCGGGGGACGGCATCGGCCCCATTATCATGAAGGAGGCCCTGCGGGTTCTGAACTGCCTGCTGGCCCCGGAGATCGAGAGCGGCAGGGTAGAGATTCGCCCCATCGAGGGCATGACCATCGAGAACCGGGCGGCCAAACTTCAGAGCCTGCCGGATGATGTGTTCGAGGAGATCAAGAAATGCAACGTGCTTCTGAAAGGCCCCATGGTGACTCCCAGAGCCGGAGATCCCTGGCCTAACCTGGTCAGCGCCAACAGCCTGCTGCGCCGGGGACTGGAGCTGTTCGCGGCGGTCCGCCCCATCCGTATTCCGGATAAAAACATCGACTGGACCTTCTTCCGTGAGAATATTGAAGGAGAGTATATCTGGGGCAACAAGGGGATTCAGGTGAACGAAGACCTGGCGGTGGACTTCAAGGTGCAGACCGCCCAGGGAAGCGAGCGGATCGCGAGAGCGGCCTTTGATTTCGCCAGAAAGAACGGCAAGAAAAACGTGACCGTCGTGACGAAGGCCAATATCGTGAAGCTGGCCGACGGCAATTTCATCAAGGCTGTGCGCAAGGTAGGCGAGGAATATCCGGACATTGAGATCCAGGAGAGGCTGGTGGACGCCATGTGCGCCAAGATGCTGGATCCGGAGTTCAACAAGGGAATCGAAGTCATTGTCCTTCCCAACCTGTACGGCGACATTGTCACTGACGTAGCCGCGGAGCATCAGGGAGGCCTGGGGACGGCGTCCTCCTCCAATATCGGCAACAAATACGCCATGTTTGAGGCCATTCACGGAACGGCGCCCTACCTGATGAGCCACGGAAGAGGCGAGTACGCGGATCCCTGTTCTCTGATCCGGGCCGCGGGAATGCTGATGGCACACATCGGTTACGGGGACCGGAAGGCCGTTCTGGACCAGGCCCTGGATATCTGCACCGTCACGGAGCGGAAGAAAGTGGTTACCACCGACGTGGACGGCGCCAGCGCGGCGGAATTTACCGACTATCTGCTGGAGACCATAGAGCGCGTCCGGGCGTAAGATAATGAATCAGCGGTACCGTTGGAAGCGGCGGCTTGAGACTGCCGTTTCCGGCGGTATTTTGCGTTTATTTGACATCTATGGCAGGGAACGGGTATAATAAGACCGCAGGCATACAGGAGCTGCGGGGGGAGAGAGTAGGATGACGAGGATGATAAAGTGGCTGAAACGATACGGGAAGTCTCTGGCTGTCATAGGTCTTTTGTTCTTTTTGGTCTGCTGGAATTACCGGGAATACAATAATTATCTGGTCGAGAGCCAGAAACAGGAATTTCTGCGACTGGCCAAGGTGATCACTTACGGAATTGAGTCTCTTCTTCAGGGTGAGAAAATATCTCTGGATGAGTATTTTGACCGCGTGCCGGAAGAAAATCTGAATGACCCTGCCCATCTGGAAGCGCTGCTTAACCGGTATCTGGAGGAGAGGACGGATATGCGAAGCCAGATCATGGTGACGGATTCGGCGGGAACGCCTCTCCTGGAGGTGAAGAATCCCAAAGGACAGGAGTACTTTGCAGGGGATTCCTTTGAGCTGCCCGAAAACGCAGGGAACAGAACGGTGATCGGAAAGGCGCAGCTGATCTCGGAACATACTTACATGGTACCTATGATAAAGCAGATTGCCGGGACGGAGGACCGGTATGTGGTCGTGTTCCTGAATATGGATGAGATTCAGTCTTATCTGAACAAGGTCCTGGACAGGGATGAGAGAAGCTATGTGGCGCTGAAAACCCAGGACGGATACATTCTTTCCCACAAGAATCCGGATCAGGTGGGACTGCAGATGATGAGGGACCGGAAGGAACAGTATCCGGATCTGGATCTGTCCTATCTGGAATGGCTGGAGGAGATTCAGCTGTCCGGGCAGGAGGCGGCCTATGTCTATGATTCCTACTGGTTCAGCGAAACTCCACCTGCAAAAGGGAAAAAGGTAGCCTCCTTTACGCCCCTGCAGCTGGACAACGAGTTCTGGGTGGTTACCCTGAACCTGGACTATCAGACCTATATGGCGCCTCTTCAGAAATATATGATCATCAGTATCCTTTTAAGCGGAGGGATCCTTGCCTGGATCGGATTCCTGGTTCTGCGCCTGAATCGGGCGAAGGAGGAGCAGCAGAGAATGGTTCGTGAGAATCAGTACCTCCAGGAGATGAACAGCGCCATGGAACAGCTGCGTCAGGAGCGGGAGCTGAGGCTCCATGCGAGAAAATTAAGCCAGATCGGCACCATGACGGGGAAGCTGGCCCATGACTTCCGCAATTTTCTGGGACCGGTGATCGGCTGCGCGGAGATGCTGACACAGAATGAAAACCTGCCCGACGAGGCGAAGCAGGATGCGGAGATGATCATGGAATATGCGGAAAAGGCCTCGGAACTGACGAGGCAGATGTCCCGGATCAGCAGGCAGGAAAAAGAAAAGATTACCTGCGAATATTTTGATATCGGACAAGCGATAAGATCCTGGCTGAACTCCATACGTGTTACACTGCCGGAAAATGTGGATTTCCGGGCGGAAATTTCGGAGGAACCCATATGGATTTACGGAAATCAGACTAAGCTGCAGGAGGTATTGTGGAATCTCTGCAGCAACGGAGCCTACGCCATGAGGCCAAAGGGAGGGGAACTGAAAATTTCGGCAGAAATCAAAGAACGGAAAGACCTGCCGGAGGGGATCGTCATTACCGGAACGGAAAACTATTATCTGGAGCTTGCGGTCTCCGATACCGGATGCGGCATGAGAAAGGAGATACAGGAACAGATATTTTCCAATTATTTTACTACAAAACCGGAGGGAGAGGGAACCGGCCTGGGCCTTGCCATTACTTATGACGTGATCACCCTTTTCGGAGGCGACATCCGGGTAGAATCGGAGGTGGGCAGGGGAAGCCGTTTCCGGTGCTGCCTTCCCTGCCGGAAGCAGCCGCCCATCCGTTAATCGGGGATGACAAATTTGTAGCCGATTCCGTAGACGGTCAGAAGATACTTGGGCTTTTTCGGCTCTTCCTCGATTTTCTGACGAAGATTGCGGATACTGACCATAATAGTGTTGTCGTCTACATAGTTGTCCTTCCATACGGCTGAATAGAGCTGTTCTTTCGTCAGAACCTGGTTGATATTCTGCATAAAGACCTGCATGAGAAGCCGTTCCTTGGGAGTCAGGATCAGTTCAACGCCGTTTTTGTAAAAAGAAAAGTTGGTTTTGACCATGAGAAAAGGACCGGCCTTGGTCGTGTCGGAATTCTGCTCAATCTGCTGTCTGCGGCGAAGCATTGCCTTGACGCGGGCGCACAGAACGGAAGGACGGAACGGTTTGGTGATGTAATCATCGGCGCCGATGCTGAAGCCGAAGACTTCATTGTACTCCTCATCGTTGCCGGTGATGATCAGAATGGGAGTGAGGATCTGCCGGTTCCGCACTTTCTGGATAATGCTGAATCCGTCCAGCCCTTCCATGTTGATATCCAGAAGGATCAGGTCGAAAGCCTGATTCAGGATTGCCCGGTACGCGTCGGAGCCATTGTCATATTCCACGGTCTGGAATCCCTGGCTTTGCAGGGAGCGGGAGGCAATGGTGCGGATTCCGGCGTCGTCATCTGCAATTAGAATACGTATATTTTCCATATTTCCCTACCCCCGCGAATATTCTGAGTTATATTGTATGACGATTCGGACGTAATTTCAATGAAATTAGCAGATTCTGAAAGAAATTTAAGATTTCCCTTCCGGAGATTTTAAGTTTCTTTTTTTATGATTGAAAACAGAACAGGGGAAGTCCCGAAAATAAAAATCTACACACAGATAACTCGTGTATGAAAAAGACCGTCCCCGAAGTACCCGAACTGGCGCATAAAGCAGTTGGGGGACAATCATA
>CANQSK010000055.1 GCA_947626475.1 uncultured Lachnospiraceae bacterium | reverse complement strand
CATGAACAACTACGAGCCCGACACCGTCAGCGGCAAGGTGTTCTACAAGCTGGGCCATCTGCCTCAGGCCACGGAAGGCAACGAGTTCGGTCCCTGGGATCCGGAGACCTACGAGGTAGAGGATTCCGCCATGGGATTTGTGAAGATGAAAAACGGCGCTTTGATCAATCTGGAAGCGGCCTGGGCCATCAACCTGCGTGAGTCCAAAGAGGCGTCCACAACCCTGTGCGGCACTCTGGCCGGCGCCGAGATTCTGTCCGGTATGGGCTATCCTGTTGACCAGCTGATCTACAACCGCGGCAGAAACAACCAGCTGATGGAAGAGCACATCTCCGCCAAGGGCAACGTGGCTTACTTCGAGGGCGCCAACGGCGAGCCGGGAGTCGTGGAAGCCAAGCAGTGGCTGGAAGCCATCATCAACGATACAGAGCCTCTGGTAAAGCCGGAGGAGGCATATGTGGTAACGCAGATTCTGGAAGCCATCTACGAGTCTGACAAGGAAGGCAAGGAAATTAAATTTTAATTGACTCAGTATAGGAGGATAACGATATGAAGCTTGGATTTGTTAGCGCGATTCTTGACCAGTCCAACTATGAAGAGATGATGGACATCGCTTCGGAGCTGGGTTTTGAGTGCGTGGAAGTGGCCTGCTGGCCTCAGGGCAAGGCAGAGCGCCGCTACGCCGGCGTGTCCCACATCGACGCGGAGCGGGTGATGGAGGACAATGAATATGCCAACCACATTCTGGATTACGCGAAGGAGAAAGGCGTACAGATTTCTTCCCTGGCCTTTTATCCCAATACCATGGACGGGGATCTGGAGAAGAGAGCCGCGGCTGTGGAGCATTTGATGAACCTGATCCGCGCCAGCCACAAGCTGGGCATCGGCATGGTCACTACCTTCATCGGCCGGGACCAGACCAAGACCGTGGAAGAGAACCTGGAGCTGGTGAAGGAAGTATGGCCGCCCATTATGGAGCTGGCCAAGGAGCTGAACGTAAAGGTGGGCATTGAGAACTGTCCCATGCTCTTCGGTCCGGATCAGTGGCCCGGCGGGCAGAACCTGATGACTACTCCGACTATCTGGAGAAAGGTATTTGAGATCCTTCCTTACGAGAATCTGGGCATCAACTACGATCCCTCCCATTTCGTATGGCAGATGATCGACTACATCAAGCCCATCTATGAGTTTAAGGATAAGATCTTCCATGTTCATTACAAGGACATCAAGGTCTACAGAGACCGCCTGGATCAGTGCGGCATCATGGCTTATCCTCTTGATTTCATGTCCCCGAAGCTTCCGGGACTGGGTGATGTGGACTGGGGCAAATACGTAAGCGCCCTGACCGACATCGGCTACAACGGCTGCACCTGCATCGAGGTGGAGGATAAGGCCTTTGAGGGTTCCCAGGAAGCGGTGCTGAACAGCCTGAAGCTGAGCAAGCGGTATATGGAGCAGTACGTAATCTAATATAAAAACAAGGAGAGGGAACATTATGGCAAACTATGAAGCACAGGTTTGTGTGGTCGCCGGCGGTCCTTCCGGCCTGTCTGCAGCCGTCCAGGCGGCAGAGGACGGAGCTTCCGTAATCGTTCTGGAGAAGGCAGCCGCCGTAGGCGGCGCGGCCAACATGGGCATGGGGCCTCTGGGAATTGGCACCCGCTACCAGAAACAGAACATGCAGGATGTGACCGTTGAGGAAGCGTTCAACATGTTCATGGAGTATACCCACTACAATGTGGACGCCCGGCTGATCCGGCGGTACTTCGCCCAGTCGGCGGACACCATCGAGTGGCTGGAGGACATGGGTGTGAAGTTTGAGGGCGCGTTCCGCTACTTCCCCCAGTCCATGCCTACCTGGCATATCGTCAAGTGCGATTCCGGCATCGGTCCCAGAGCGGCTTCCTTCATGAACAAGGCCCTGTACGCCAGGGCTCAGGAGCTGGGCGTTAAGTTTCTTCTGGAGACTCCCGGCAAAAAGATCCTCAAGGAGGACGGCAAGGTAGTGGGCGTGCTGGCCACGGACAAATTCGGAAACGAAGTAAAAATTTCCTGCCAGGCGGCCATCATCTGCACCGGCGGCGCAGGCTCCAACTTTGAGCTGATCAAGAAGGAGACCGGCTACACCCACGGCAAGGATATGTTCAGCTTCGCCATCCCCGGCATCATGGGTGACGGACTGCGCATGGCCTGGGAGGCAGGCGCTGACAAGCTTCCCGTGAGGATTGAGCAGGCGGCTCAGATCATGGGCGTTGAGGATCTGCCGGGCAGCGTGGGCAATGTGATGATCCAGCCCAACCTTCTGGTCAATAAGTTCGGAAAGCGTTTCATGAACGAGGACTTTATCCAGAACTCCACCTATCTGTCCAACGCCATCTCCCATCAGGCGGAGAAGAAGGCCTTCAGCATCATTGACACCTCCATCGCCAGGTACTACATCAAGCACGGCGTGGAGAACGTGAGCCTGGTCCGTCCCAACCCGGACGTATCGGATTTCATTGACGGCATGAAGATGGCCAGAGCCAACGGCAACGAGGGAATGATCATCGCCGACACCATCGAGGAGCTGGCGGAGCAGGCCGGAATCGATGTGCAGAACCTGGTGAACACCGTGGACGAGTACAACGATTTCTGTATGAGCACCGACGAGGAATTTTTCAAGAATCCCCGGTATCTGCGTCCCATCAAGAAGGCTCCCTTCTACGCGGCAAGAATCTGCCCCGGCGGTTACGGCACTGTAGGCGGCATCCGCATCAATGAGAACTGCGAGGTCTGCGACAAGGACTTTATGCCTATCCACGGCCTTTACGCGGCAGGAGCCGACGCCTGCAACATCTATGACGACAGCTACATGTTCCTGCTTCCCGGCAATTCCATGGGATTTGCGGTCAACACCGGCCGCATCGCGGGAATGACGGCAGCCGAGCAGGTGAAGAATGACAAATAAGCCGGAGGAACTGACAATATGAAACAGTATGGATTTGGCGTGGACGTAGGAGGCACCACCTGTAAAATCGGGCTTTTCGATATGAGCGGGATCGTTCTGGAAACCTGGGAGATTCCCACCAATACGGAAAACGGGGGAGCCTCCATACTGGATGATATTGCGGCGGAAGTTCAGAAAAAGCTGAAGGAGAAGGGCATCCGGAAAGAAGATGTTCAGGGAATCGGCCTGGGAGTTCCCGGCCCTGTGGGAAATGACGGCACCGTGTATAAATGCGTCAACCTGGGCTGGGGAATCTTCAACGTGGAGACGGAGCTGTTCAAGAAGACAGGTCTTCCCGTGAAGGCAGGCAACGATGCCAACGTGGCCGCTCTGGGAGAAATGTGGCAGGGCGGCGGAAAAGGCCGTGAGGACGTGGTCATGATCACTCTGGGAACGGGAGTGGGCGGCGGCATCATTGTCGGCGGAAAGATTCTGGCAGGCCACCACGGAGCCGGCGGAGAGATCGGTCACATTATCATGAACAGGGATGAGACCGCCGTCTGCGGCTGCGGGAAGAAGGGACATCTGGAGCAGTACGCTTCCGCCACGGGCATTGTGCGGATGGCCCGGCAGAAGCTGGCTTTTGAGGAGCGGGAAACGGCTCTGGCTGATATGGATCCCCTCACATCCAAAGGCATTTTCGACGCCGCCAAAAAGGGCGATGAGGTAGCCCTTGAGCTGGTGGACGCCCTCTGTGAGATGCTGGCCATTGCCATGACCGATATTTCCTGCGTGGCCGATCCGGAGGTGTTCGTCATCGGCGGAGGCGTATCCAGAGCCGGCGATATCCTGCTTAAGGGGGTCCGGAAGCATTTTGTGGAACGTGCGTTCCATGCCTGCGAGGGCACGGAGATAGCCCTGGCTACCCTGGGCAACGACGCCGGAATGTACGGCTGCGTGAGACTGCTGTTTGAAATCTGAAAATAACAATAGGAGGTTTTTGTATGGGAGTCATAACGATTGACGGAATCCGTCTGGAAGTCGAGGACGGCAAAAACGTGCTGGAATGCGCCCTGGAAAACGGCATCTACATTCCGCACCTGTGCCATCACAAAGACTTGAATCCCTTAGGGTCCTGCCGGATGTGCATCGTGGAGGTGGAAGGACATGAGGGCGTGACCCCTGCCTGCACCCTGAAGGCAAAAGACGGAATGGTCATTAAGACAAAGACGCCGGAGGTGACCAGGCTCCGCATGCTGGCCCTGGAGCTTCTCCTGGCCGGACATCCGGAAGACTGCTCCACTTGTCCCAAGTACGGCAACTGTGAGCTGCAGATGCTGATCCAGTACATCGGACCCAAGACCGGACGTCTGAAGATGCGCGCCAAGGGCTTTAAGCCGGAAGAGGGCAATCCCCTGATCCTGCATGACATGAACCGCTGCGTGCTCTGCGGCCGCTGCGTGCGGGCCTGCAATGAGCTGCGGGGAGTGAAGGTTCTTCAGTATCAGAAGAAGGAGCTGGAGACCTATGTGGGAACCTTACATAACCGGCTGCTGATCGATTCCGACTGCCGTTTCTGCGGCGCCTGCGCGGAGGTCTGCCCCACCGGCACCATCCGCGACAAGCTGATGAATTCGGAAGTAAAGAAAGAGGACGCCATTGTTCCCTGCCGGGCGGCGTGTCCCGCTCACACGGACATTCCCAGATACATCCGCTTTGTGAAGGAAGGCAACTACGACGCGGCTGTGGCCGTGATCCGCGAGAAGGCGCCCTTCCCCAAGGTGCTGGGCTATATCTGCACCCATGTATGCGAACTGGAGTGCAAGAGAAAAGAAGTGAGCCAGGCCATGTCCATCCGCAATATCAAGCGGTACGCGGCGGAGCATGAGACCGGCCTTTACTGGAAGGGAAAAGGAAAACAGCTTCCCGACACCGGCAAGAAGGTGTGCGTGGTAGGCGGAGGTCCGGCAGGACTGACGGCAGCCTACTATCTGCGGAAGCAGGGCCATGATGTGACCGTGAAGGAAGCCCTTCCCACTGTAGGCGGCATGATGGCTTACGGAATCCCCTCCTACCGTCTGCCCAGAGAGATCATCGCCGAGGAGGCGAAGGTCATCGAGGAAGCAGGGGTAAAGATGGAAGTGAACACCAGGGTGGAGAATCCGGTTGAGCTTCTGAAGGAGTATGACGCGGTCCTTATGACCATCGGCGGCCACAAGGGAGTCCGTCTTCCCATGGCAGGCAATGACTTAGACGGCGTTCTTCTGAATATTGATTTCCTGCGCAACGCCAGCCTGGGCAAAGAAACCGGCATGGGCAAGCGCGTTATCGTCCTGGGCGGCGGCAATGTAGCCTTTGACTGCGCCAGGACGGCAAAGAGGCTGGGCGCGGAAGAGATTCATCTGGCCTGTCTGGAAGCCAGAGACGTGATGACGGCTGATGATGAGGAGATCGAGCAGGCTCAGGAAGAGGGAATCTTCGTCCATCCGGCCCAGACCTTCGAGCGGATCACCGGCGAGGGCCATGTGACAGGCGTGGATTTCATGAATGTGAAGTCCTTCACCTTTGACGAGAACCGCCGGGCCATCATCCAGAAGGAAGAGGGCAGCGAGCATCACATTGACGGCGATACGGTCATCTTCGCCACCGGCCAGAGACCGGACCTGACGGAGGACTGCGGCCTGAAGCTTGGAAGGGCCAACTCCATCGCCGTAAAGGATATGGATACGGATAAATCCACCTCTGTGGAGGGAATCTTCGCGGCAGGCGACGTGATCTACGGCACCAAGTCGGTGATCATGGCCATCGAGTCCGGCCGTCAGGCAGCCAGCCAGATCGACAGATATCTGGGCGGCGACGGGGATATCTCCGAGAGCCTGGCTCCGGAGCAGAACCCGGATCCCTGGATCGGGAGAGTGGAAGGCTTCGGATACCAGCAGAGAAAACAGCCTCAGGTGGACGGCGCGGCCGAAAGACAGGACAATTTCGGACTGTTCGATCACGGCATCTGCGACGGAGATATCTGCGGCGAGACCAGCCGGTGCCTGCAGTGCGACCTGCGGCTTAAGATATCCAAGCCGCGGCTGTGGGGCGATTTCGCGGAAAGTAAGGAGGCGTAGGAATAATGAGTGCGTATGAGAATGCAAAAACCATGAGCAGAGAAGATGTTATGGAAAAGATCGCCGCCCTTACGATTCAGGAGGCCGGCCTCTGCGCAGGCCCCCTGGCAGACCGTCTTGCCGCCTCTCTGGCGGAAGCGGAGGAGGAGAAGAAAGAGACCGGGATCGTGGCGGCCCTCAATAACGCGGACACGGATTACGTGCTTCTGGAGGTGCTGAAGAACGATCCGGAGAAGGTCCTTCAGGGAATCGCCATTGCGGCCATGGCCATCGGGACGGAGAACAAGACCCTCTGCCTGCCGGAAAGAGAGACGGAGCTGGCGGACAGCCTGGCTCAGCTGGCCTCCAATTATCATGTTGAAGTGATGACCGGTCTGGTCAATCTGCGCGCCAACAAAGGCAGGGCCATCATCCATATGGTCACGGCAGCCGACCTGGCGGACGCCTTCGCCGGCGAGTATGTTCCCGGCGTCTATGTGTCGGTGAACGGAGAGGCCGTAAAGAAGGTTCCCAACGGCACGAGAGTAGGGGAGCTGGCGGATATGACCGACGCGAAGGCCCTGATCCTCGGCTACAGTATGTGCAGGCCTGACGCCGCCGGTCTTGCGGTGGAGGAAGCCGGCATCACCAACGGAGTGGTGAAGGTGCTCACCTCCCACAGCTGCGTGGTGGACGAGACGGAGAAGCGGCTTATGGCTTCCCGGAAGCAGAGCTGCGGAAAATGTGTGTTCTGCCGCGAGGGACTGATCCAGCTTCAGTATATGCAGAAGGAGATCACTGAGGGCAGAGGCAAAGGAGATTTCGTGGACCTGACGAAGGAGATCGGCGAGGCCATGTGTTTTTCCACCCCCTGCACACTGGGACAGAATTCCTCGAAGATCGCCCTTACGGCTATGGAGAACTTCCCGGCGGAGTACGAGGCTCATATCAAGAAGAAAAAATGTCCGTCGGCGGTCTGCACCAAGCTGGTCAACATTTATATCGATCCCAAGCACTGCAATGGCTGCGGAGCCTGCGAGACTGTATGTCCCTATGACTGCATTGAAGGCCAGCCCGGCTACATTCATATGCTGGATGATTTTGACTGCACCAAGTGCGGAAAATGCACGGAAGTCTGCGAGACCGGTGCAATCGTCATCACCACAGGGCGTGTTCCCAGAGTTCCGTACCGCCTGACCAAGGTTGGAAGATTCCGTTAAGAGGATATAAGAAAAAAATCCTGCAACAATTTTACGAAGAATCTTGCAGGGCTTCTTCTGAGGAAAGAAAAATACGCAATAAATGACAAGATTTTCCGAACCAGAAAGAAGTACAAATTGCGGGAATCAGCTACACTTGGAATTATGAAAAATAACCAATGTCTAAGGAGGCACTTATGGCTAAACAAGCAACAGTGACGGCTCCGGCCGTCGAAAAAACAGATTGGTTTACCGGTTTTTGCTACAGCTTCGGTGAGGTCGGCTGTCAGCTGTCATGGGCAATGATCAACACCTACCTGACTATTTTCTACACAGACGTTGTAGGTCTGTCCGCGGCTGCGATCTCCATTATCATGCTGATCGCCCGTGTCTGGGACGCAATCAACGACCCCATGATGGGCGTGATCGCGGACCGCACCAAGAGCCGCTGGGGCAAGTTCCGTCCCTGGCTGATGTTCGCTTCCCCGTTCCTGGCAATCTTCAACATCCTGACCTTCACCGTATTCCCGGTACAGGGAGTGGCGAAAGTGGTTCTTTGCCTGGTCTGCTATATCGGCGCCGGCATGGCTTACACAGCCCTCTGTATTACATACGGCGGCCTGGTCAACCTGATCGCCAGAGATTCCCAGGTTCGTATGAACTATACCTCCTGCCGTGCCATCGGCGCGTCCGTGATCAAGATCGCCATCTCCGCAGTGGCTATGCCCATCATCCTGTACTTCAGTAAGACTGTGGGCGCCGACGGCGTGAAGGCCCCCGACGCTTCCGGATATTTCTGGGCGGCCGTGATCTGTTCCGTAGCCATGCTTCCCTGCTTCTGGCTGTGCTCCTGGAGATGTAAGGAGACTGTCAAAGTGGAATCTGCCGCTCAGAAGGCGGAGAAGAAGCCGGTGGTTCAGACCCTGCTTCTTATGTGCAAGAACAAAATGCTTCTGATCACTGTATTTGCCGTGTTCGCCGGCGCTCTGGCCATCATGAGCCGTATGTCCATGCTGACCTATTATGTGATCTACGTTGTAGGCAATCCCATGATGATCGCTCCCATCTTTACCACCATGACGATTACGGAGCTCATCGGAAGCACCTGCCTCCCCATCGCCACCAAGACTTTCGGCAAGAGAAACTGGCTGCTGATCCTGAGCATTGTTCAGATCATTGGTTTCGTGGTTATGTTTATGTTCCCCGGCGCGGGCACCGGGTTCCTTCTGGGAATCAGCGCCTTTATCGGATTCGGCAACTCCTCCGCCAACGTATGTACCGGAATGCTTTCCGACTGTATTGAGTACGGCGACTGGAAGTACGGCATCCGTGAAGAGGGCCTTACCTATTCCTACATGAGCTTCGGCGTAAAGCTGGCTACGGCTGTAGGCGGTTCCGTGACCGTGCTTCTTCTGGCTGCTTCCGGCTATGTGCCCAACGCGGAGCAGACTGAGGCTGTTAAGACCGGAATCAACGCCGTTGTCAACCTGGCTCCGGCCGCCTGCATCTTCCTTTCCTCCCTGCCGCTTCTGTGGTACAACCTGGACGCGAAGATGATGGCTAAGATCAGAACCGAACTGGATGAGAGAAATGCCAAAATGGCATAATCATCAGGGCCTCTGACAGCAATTTAAGAAAATGATAGGGGCTGTTGCAAGCAGTGTTTGAAAACTGATTTTTGCAGCAGCCCTTTGTCTTCCGGGAGAGAGTATGTACAATGTGAATCAGGTGCGGATGAAATACGCACTGGGTGAGCTGCTCTACACCGACAAGAATATCACGAAGATTGCCGTGGACTGCGGTTTTTCCAATCCTTCCGGGTTCAACAAGGTATTCCGCGAGACCTACGGGATGGCCCCGTCCGAATACAGGAGCGTCCTGCAGGAGAACGCCAGGAGGGAAGAACTGAAGGAGCAGAGGCTGAAGGAGGAGCTGCGCCAGGAGCTGAAGAACAGGGATCTTGAGAACGGAAGGCTGGCTTTTGTGCGCGACTCGGAGGTGAAGGCCGTCTGCGGTCAGGGAATCCCCTGCCGGAAGGTGTGGGCCAAAACCATCAATATCGGCTCCATCAGCAATCTGACTCTGGCCAATCTCCAGTATCATACGCTGTATTTTAAGGAACAGCTGGGGTTTACCTATGCCAGGGTCTGGAATGTATTTTCCAGGAAGCTGATGATCACGGACGGAAAGACCATAGGCAGCTATAATTATGATTACATTAACGGTATCTTTGATTTCCTGACGGCTCACCATATCAAGCCGTTTCTGGACTTCGGCAAACGGCCGGATACTGCGGTCAGCGCCGAGGGAGAGTCCATCTATTTTGATGAGGAGTACATCCGCTTTGAGTCGCGTCAGGCCTGGGAATCCCTTCTGGATGATTTCATCCGGCATCTGATCCGCCGCTACGGGAAGGAAGAAGTGGAGACCTGGATCTTTGAGTTTTCCTACAACCGGGCCTTCCAGGAGGACAGCCACTGCTATCAGGACGAAAATTACGATTATTTTCAGGTGTATTATTACGGATACCGGCAGATTAAGCAGTACTTGCCGGCCGCCATGGTGGGCGGTTTTTCCGGCGTGTTCCGTTGGGACAGGGAATACATGAGAGAATTTCTGACCGCCTGCAAAAGCCGGGGCTGCCTGCCTGATTTTGTATCCTTCTTTCTGTTCCCCTATGAGACCCTGGGGAGGACCTACAAGCGGATCCCCGATGAGACCTATGAGAGAAGGGAAGTGGCGGGAATCTGCCAGCTTCTTAAGGAACTGGGCATTGACCGGCAGAAGTGCCGGCTGTATCTGACAGAGTGGAATCTAACCCTGGCCAGCAGGAATTACTTAAACGACAGCTGCTTCCGTGCCACTTATCTGGTCAGAGGCGTGGAGTCCGTGGGGGACCAGGTGGACATGATGTGCGTCTGGGTCGCGTCCGACTGGGTCAGCAACTATTACGACACCACGGGAGTGCTTCATGGAGGAAACGGTCTTCTCACCAAGGAGAGCATCCGCAAGCCGGCCTTTTACGCGGTTCAGTTTCTGAACCTGCTGGGGGAGAACCTGCTAGAAAAAGGGGACCACTACATCATCACCCAGAGCGGTCCCCAGGAGTTTTATATTCTGTGTTTCTATTTCAGCTGGTACAGCGGCAACTATTTCCTGAAGGAGTAAGACAGGATCTGGCCGGAGGATATGGACGATATTTTTGAGCACAGAGAACCGATCACCCTTGATATTATTCTCCAGGACATTCCCTCCGGCCGTTATGAGATCAAGAAGCAGACGGTCAACCGGGAGCACGGAAGCATCCCGGATGAGTGGAAGCTGTTCGGCTACGCTCACAACCTGGACAGCAGCGATATGAAGTATCTGCGGGAGATCTGCATTCCCCATCTGAGCCTGACCTGGCAGGAGGTGAAGGATTGTCAGATGAAGATATCCGTTGTGCTGAAGGAACAGGAAATATCACTGATTCATGTATATGAGAAAAATTGATGAAGGATATTGGAGGTACAGTATATGTCAAACAAAATGAAAAATCCGGTCATTCCGGGCTTCTATCCGGATCCGTCCATCTGCCGCGCGGGGGATGACTATTATCTGGCCTGCTCAAGCTTTGAGCTGTGCCCGGCCATTCCCATTTTTCACAGCAGGGACCTGGCGCACTGGGAGCAGATCTGCTACGCCATGACGCCGGAAAACGGGTTCCATGTGGAAAAGAACACGGGGAACGGCGGCGTGATGGCGCCTACTATCCGGTATAACGACGGACTGTTTTATATTATCAATACCAATTTCAGCGACCGGGGAAATTATATCATCACCGCCGAGAATCCGGCGGGACCCTGGTCTGAGCCTCACTGGCTGACGGATGTTCCCGGAATCGACGCTTCCATTTTCTTTGATAATGACGGGAAGGCCTACATAATGGGAACCGGAAATGTGTGGGACAACGGAGCCGGGGGCATGGAGCGGGGAATCTGGCTGGCTCCCTACGACATGGTGAATTTCCGCATGGCGGGAGAGCCGGTGACTATTTTCAACAGCGCCCTCCGTGTAGGGGCGGCTCCGGAATCGCCTCACCTATATCATATCGGGGATTATTATTATCTGATGATCGCCGAAGGCGGAACGGAGCACTACCACTCGGTGATGGTGGCCAGAAGCAAAGAACTTTTCGGCTTCTATGAGGGCAATCCGGCCAACCCTGTGCTGACCCACCGCCATATGGGCTTCCGTGCGCCGATCATCAACGTAGGTCACGCCGACTGGGTAGAGCTTCCTGACGGAAGCTGGTACGCGGTATTTCTGGCGTCCCGGCTGATCGGCGGCGAGTGCAAGAACCTGGGCAGGGAGACCTTCATCTGTCCTGTGGTGTGGGAGAGAGACTGGCCTTTGTTCAGCCCTGAGACCGGCAAGGTGGAATGGGAGTATGACGCCCCTGCCTGTCTTCCCTGGACAGAATATCCTCCGGAGAAGGAGCGGGAGGACTTTGACGACGGGAAGCTGGATCTGTGCTGGAGCTTCTGGGGAACTCCCTATGAGAAGTTCTATGAGATCAGCGATTCCAGGCTGAAGCTGCGCTGTATCCGCCAGAGTCTGGCGGACGATCTAAAGCCTATGGGCTTTGTGCCGGAGTTCAATAAAGACCGGTACGTATCCTTCCTCGCCAGAAGGCAGCGGCAGCCCCGGACTACGGCGGCCTGTCAGATGACGTTCACTCCCCGGGGGACGGAGAGTGCCGGTCTGGCGGTAGTCCAGGCCATGAACCACCAGTTCCATCTGGAGCGCGCCGTCCAGGACGGGCAGCAGGTGGTGCGGCTGGTGCAGGTAACCTCAGATTTCGACCTTCAGCCTTATATGCCCGGATTTGACAGCCGGACCCATAAGGACGTGATCGCCTGGGCCGTCTGGGACAAACCGGAGATCGTGCTGCAGATTCAGATGGAGGATGAGAAATTCACCGTATCCTACGGCAGCAGCCGGGAGAGCATGACGCAGCTCTGCACAGCCGACGGCAGCCGGATCAATCCGGAAAAGGTAGGCTGTATGGTGGGAACCATGATCGGCATGTATGCTACAGGCAACGGAACAGACAGCGGCAGCCGGGCGGAATTTGACTGGTTTTCCCTGGAGGAGTAACAGAAGGGATCATATCGAAAAAAGAATTATCCAGAAGGAGGATATTGTAATGTATCGCCTGACAGACGAGCAGAAAGCAAAAGTAAAAGAGTTGTTGTCACAGATGACTCTGGATGAGAAGATCGGGCAGATGAATCAGGAGTCCGTGTCCATCGTGGGCGGTTTTGATGTTCCTTTCGAGGAACTGATCGAGATGATGACTGACGGACGGATCACCCAGGATGAGTTTGAGAAGATCATGAGCACCGCCGAGCAGGACTATCATGAGGATGATATCCGGGCCGGCCTGGTAGGTTCTCTGATGGTGCAGGATCCGGAAAAATGCAACGAGCTGCAGAAGATCGCCGTGGAGGAAAGCCGTCTGGGCATTCCTCTGATGTTCGGTCTGGACGTGATCCATGGATACCGGACCGTGTACCCCATCGCCATTGCGGAGGCGGGCGCCTTCGAGCCGGAGCTGTTTGAGCGGACGGCCCGCATGGCGGCCAAAGAGTCCCGCACCCAGGGCGTCAACTGGCATTTCGCGCCCATGCTGGATGTGGCCAGAGATGCCAGATGGGGCCGTGTGTCCGAGGGGCCCGGCGAGGATCCCTACCTGGTCAGCCAGTTCGCCAAAGCCAAGATCCGGGGTCTTCAGGGGGACATGTCATCCACGGAAAATTACGTGGCGGCCTGCCTGAAACACTATGTAGCCTACGGGGCCTGCGAGTCCGGACGCGACTATAACACAGTCAGCATGGCCAACTCCATGCTGTACAACGCTTATCTGCCGCCCTTTAAGGCGGCGGTGGAGGAGGGAGCCGCCACGGTGATGGCGTCTTTCAACGACTTAAACGGCGTTCCCTGTACGGTCAATGAGTTTACGCTCCGCCATATTCTGAAGGACAGCTGGCAGTTCCCTGGTTTCGTGGTCAGCGACGCCAACGCCATCCGAGAGTGTGTCAGCCACGGCATCGCCGCCGATGAGGCGGAGGCAGGCGTCGAAGCCGCCAACGCCGGTATGGATATTGATATGGGAACCCAGATCTACAAAAAGACCCTGAAACAGTCGGTGGAGGACGGCAAAGTGCCCATGTCCGTCATCGACGAGGCAGTAGAGCGGATCCTCTCCGTGAAAATGTGGCTGGGACTGTTTGAGCACCCCTATGTGCCTCAGGAGGCCATGAAGCGCTATGAGGTCCTGCCCAAAGAGCATACGGACCTGGCCAGAGAGGCCGCTGAGAAATCCATTGTTCTTCTGAAGAATGACGGCGGTATCCTGCCTCTTGGAAAAGGGCAGAAGATCAGCCTGGCCGGTCAG
Organism: uncultured Lachnospiraceae bacterium; assembly: GCA_947626475.1. GTDB lineage: Bacteria > Bacillota > Clostridia > Lachnospirales > Lachnospiraceae > UBA3402. Next base: position 5,502 of record CANQSK010000055.1, on the reverse strand, counting down.
CTGGCGGACAACCGGGAGGAGATCATCGGAGCCTGGGCCATGAGCTGGCGTCCTGACGACTGCGTCTCCATCCGTCAGGGCCTTGAAAACGCGGGAGCGGAGTTTGAGTACTTCTCCTGCTGCGGTCCCGAGGCGGAGATAAACGAGGAAGACGTGGAGAAGGCATGCGCCTACGGCGACGTGATCGTGGCTGTGGTAGGCGAACTGGACAGCATGTCCGGCGAAGCTTCCTCCAGGGCGGACATTACCATTCCCGGAAAGCAGCAGGAGATGCTTAAGAGATTCCTTGCCACCGGAAAGCCGGTAGTGGCGGTTCTGATGAACGGACGTCCCCTGGCTCTGAAATGGGAGGCGGAGAACGTGCCGGCCATTCTGGAGTGCTGGCATCTGGGTGTCCAGATGGGCAACGCTGTAGCCAATGTGCTTCTTGGCAATAAGGTTCCGGAGGGCAAACTGGCGTCCTCCTTCCCGGCAGTGACCGGAATGTGCCCCATTTATTACAACCATCCCAGCACAGGGCGTCCCGGCGGCAGGAGCAAATTCACGTCCCGCTATCTGGACGCAGGGTTTGAGGCGCTGTATCCCTTCGGCTACGGCCTGTCCTACACCACCTTCACCTATGACGGTCTGGAGGCGGCGGATGCCGGTGATTCCCTTGCTGTGACTGTCGGCGTGACCAATACCGGAGATTCGGCGGGAGTGGAGACGGTTCAGCTGTATATGCAGGACGTGACCGCCAGCATTGTGCGGCCGGTGAAGGAGCTGAAGGGCTTTGCCAAGGTATCCCTGGCTCCCGGCGAGAAGAAGCAGGTGTCTCTGACGCTGAACAAGAAGGATATGGGATTCTATAAGGACAGCGGAGAGTACGTGCTGGAGGATGGATTGTTCCGCGTTTACGTTGGAGGAAACTCAAAGGACTGCCTGATGAAAGAGATTACACTCACTTTCTAGGGACAGCCTGACTTATATATCGCAGGCGGGGCCGCATGACGGGGGAAATTCGGCCCCGCGGTATATCCTGTTTTGCGGTGAGGAGGATTTCCATTATCAAAAGTTTGAGTAATCTGAAAATAGATGAAGAAGACAAGGAGGGCAAGTCCGGTATGGCGGAGAGACACATTTTCCCGTTCCTCTGGATGAGAGGGGAAGAGGAAGAGATTCTGAGAAATGAGATCGAAAAGATCTGTGAGTGCGGAATCCGGGCAGTCTGCGTGGAGGCCCGGCCCCACGACGATTTCTGCGGCCCCGGCTGGTGGCACGATATGGATATCGTCATCGACGAGGCTAAGAAGCGTGATATGCAGATCTGGATCCTGGACGACAAGCATTTTCCCACAGGATACGCCAACGGCCTGATCGAGAAGAAATATCCGGAGCGGAAGAAGCTGTATCTGGCTCACACCACGGCAGACATCTACGGCGGACAGCATCAGAGGACCCTGAACGTGAGCCGGATGCTGAAGCCCAATATCGGCTACTGGCAGATCGGCGACCCGGTGGACTACGCGGAGCGGGCCAACAATAAGCTGTACGCCATTCTGGCGGTGCGCCTGTCCGAGGGCAATGTATTCGCTGAGGACGTGGTAAATCTGACGGATACCTTTGACGGAACCTATGCCAAATTCACGCTTCCGGAAGGCCAGTGGCGTGTTTTTGTCCTTTACCTCACAAGGACAGACGGCGGCAACGACACCTACATCAATATGATCGACGGCGTGTCGGCTGCCACCCAGATCGAGGGCGTCTATGAGTCCCACTATGAGAGATACGGAAATGAGTTCGGCAAGACCATTGCCGGATTTTTCTCCGACGAGCCCCAGCTGGGCAACGTGACGATTTTTAACGACTGGGATCCCCAGGTAGGCCGGATGAAGATGCAGCTTCCCTGGAGCGGGGAGCTGGAAGAGGCGCTGAAGGAGCGGTACGGCGATAAACTGCCGGAGGTTCTGCCGTTTCTGTTCGCTGAGACGGAGGAACAGAACCTTCGGACGAAGATCCGCTATGACTATATGGATCAGGTATCCCGGCTGTACAAGAAGAATTTCAGCGACCGGATCGGAAAATGGTGCGAGGATCACGGTGTGGAGTATATCGGGCATGTGGTGGAGGACAACGGCCTGCACAGCCGCCTGGGTATGGGGGCGGCCCACTATTTCCGGGCCATGTCGGGACAGCATATGGCAGGAATTGACTGTATCGGCGGCCAGGTCATCTACGGCGCTCCCAACCTGGGACGCAAGGGCATGACCGACGCCGACGGCGAGTTCTTCCACTATACCCTGGGGAAAATGGGAGCTTCCTGCAGCCATCTGGAGCCGAAGAAGAAGGGCCGTCTCATGTGCGAGCTGTTTGGCGCCTACGGCTGGAATTTCGGCGTCCGGGATATGAAATACCTGCTGGATCATCTGCTGGTAAAGGGGGTCAACTATCTGGTGCCCCACGCCTTTTCCATGGCGGAGTATCCGGATATGGACTGTCCGCCCCATTTTTACGCTCGTGGCAACAACCCGGAGTTCCCCTATTTTGCCAGGCTGATGAAGTACGCGGACCGGATGTGCAATCTGTTAAGCGGAGGACAGCATGTGGCTTCCGTGGCGGTGCTCTACGACGCGGAGGCTGACTGGCTGGGCGGCAATATGCCCATGCAGAAGGTGATCCGCTGTCTTCTGGAGAACCAGATCGACCTGGACATTGTGAGTCTGGATATGCTGGAGAATCTGGATGCCTATAACGGAAAGCTGGTAAGCGGGGGAAATGTTGGAAGCGAGGAAAGGATCGGAAATGAGGCAAAGGCTGGCGGAAAGCTGATGATCAACGGCGTTGAGTTCGGAGCCCTCATTGTGGGCTACACCCCCAGAGTGCCGGAGAAGCTGGTGCAGTTCGCAGCCCATGCTCAGGCGGCAGGCCTGCCTGTGGTGTTTGCGGACGGCCTGCCGGAGGGAACGGTGGAAGGAACGGAATGGTCAGGCGCGGAAGCTGTCGGCGGGAAAGCCGAAGAAAGTGCAGCACGGAAAGCGATAGGAAGTACCGGAGCGGTCGGCACCGGCGAGATGAATCCTGGCCGGTCGGTTGCGGAGATTTTGGCAGGCTGCCGGGCGGTTCCCCTGCATGAGCTGGTTGCGTACATAAAGGAATTGGGGCTTGCGGATATTGTCTCCGATACGGAGTTTAAGGATCTGAGCTTCTATCATTACAACACGGACCGGCAGATTTTTGTTTTCCAGAATGAGTCACCCTTCAGGACGTATAAGGGAAATATCCTGCTGCCTGCGGCTCAGCCGGTGGTGTATTATAACGCCATGGAAGACTGTTACGAGGCAGCGGGGTATGAGCTGACGGAAGGAAAGATAAAGACAGTCCTGGAGCTGGAGCCTGGGGAGTGCGTGGTGATAATGGAACAGAAGCCGGGCGGCGGAGGCGCTGCCGCGGTAGCGGAGGCAGACGCCTGCGAAATCCGGGTTCACCAGTCCTTCCGGCAGCAGCTTGCCGGGCTGACGCCTGAGGACATCTCCGGAGACTGGAAGGTCAGCATGGTGAGATCCATAGAGTATCCCAATTTCCCGGAAGGCACCGAGAAGAAGGTTCTGGAGCCTGTCTCCGACGAGAATCCGTCATTTGCCGGAATCATCCGCTATGAGAAGACGGTAAATCTGGAGAAGATTCCTGCAAAAGCCGTGCTGCGGGCGGAGCATGTCTACGAGATGATGAAGATAGCGGTAAACGGACAGGAAACGGCAGTCCGTATTTTCCCGCCCTATCAGGCTGAGATCGGCAGATACTTAAAGCAGGGCGAAAATACCATCATGATCGAAGTGGCTACCACGCCTGCCAGGGATATGCTTGCGATTCCCCAGCCGCCCTTTGATTTCTCCTATGAGGCCATGGAGCCTGCGGGAATGTTCGGGAAGGTGGAGCTGTTCCTCGACTGACGGGACATGGCTGCAGAAACCGGCTGTGAGAGTGTCACGGGAGAACCAATTATGAAAGAACCGGCAGGATAAGGAAGGAGCAAAACGACTATGGCAGTATTTCATGTGAATTTTATGGCGGAGACCCTGGGGCGGACGGTGCCCCTCTGTGTGATCCTGCCTACAGACAAGGTGTATTTCGGCGGCGCCACCGCGCGGCCTGAGGGGAAGCCCTACAAGACCCTCTATCTGCTTCACGGCATCATCGGAAGCCAGATCGACTGGCTGTACGGCACCCGCATTCAGCGGTACGCAGAGGAGCGGGACCTGGCGGTGGTCATGCCGGCGGGAGAGAACGGCTTCTATATAGATCAGCCCTGGAACTGCGCAATGTACGGAGAATTTATCGGACGGGAGCTGGTGGAATTTACCAGAAAATCCTTTCCAGTGTCCCGGAAACGGGAGGACACCTACATCGGCGGCCTGTCAATGGGCGGCTTCGGCGCCATGCGGAACGGCCTGAAATATCATGAGACCTTTGGGGCGATCATTTCTCTGTCGGGGGCCTTTATTACCGATGAAAGTTTGCTGGAACAGGTGGAAAAGCCCAGATTTCCTTCGGAGTCGGAAGAGTATAAGCACAGCTGCTTCGGGCCGAACCTGAAGGCGGCTCTGGCAAGCGATATCAATCCCAGGGTGCTGATCGGGCAGCTGACGGCGGCGGGCGTGCCTTTCCCGGCAATCTACATGGCCTGCGGGACAGAGGACTCTCTTCTGGAGAAGAACCGCGCCATGGCGGACTGCCTGAAATCCCATGGCGTAAGCGTTACCTTTGAGACGGGTCCCGGGGCCCATGAGTGGGATTTCTGGGATACGTATATCCTGCGGGCCCTGGACTGGCTGCCTCTTGAGGGAAAATCGGTCGGCGTCAGCAGCGGCAATGTGGGAATCTGACAGAAGGAGATGCTGATCTTGAAAAACTGGAAACCTGAGACAATCGACACTCTGACCCTGGCTCTCTGCATCGCCGTCTTTCCGCCTCTGTGGGCGGTGGCGGCGCCCTGCCTGAACGTGAACACGGGAGCTATCGCCCTGATCTGTGCAGGCGTCTATGTGACCAACGGAAATAAGACCGGGGACGCCCTGAAGATTTCCGCCGGATTTCTTCTGGGAGATGTGTGGGCCTGTCTGGCCATGTGGATCATGGACAGAATGGCCTTAAATCCCAACGCGGAGCTGTACCTGACGCTTTTTGTGCTGGGCGGCCTGGCGGTTCTGACCGCCTCCGCCGTTCCCGGATGGATTCATCTGCCGTCCTGGCTCTGCGGCTGGGCCATCGCCCTTCTGACCCTTGGAATGGCCGAGGGCGGCTATAGGAGCAGCTATCCGCTTCAGATAGCGGTCTCCATGCTGGCGGGCGTCTGGTATGTGGGCGTGTTTATGGGATGTGTTCAGAAAAAGCTGGCGGATATGCTGGGAAAGAAAGCCTGACAAAATATCAAAAAAGGCCCCGGCATTTACGGCGGGGGTCATAAGAAAGGTTTATCAAGTTTTGCAGGGACGGCATGATTTCGGTCATGCCGTTTCCTGCTTT
>CANQSK010000054.1 GCA_947626475.1 uncultured Lachnospiraceae bacterium | reverse complement strand
GAGGCAGTGGTAGGAACGACGGCCATCAGCCTGGCTAAGAATGTTGCTGCGACAGCAGGTCTTCCGGAAGCTGTTGTGTCGTCTATCAAGGCCATCAATTCCGGCGCGGATCTGAACGCTGCGGGACTGGGACTGGACATGAGCGGCTATGCAGCGCTGACCGGCACTCACGCCGTGATCGTGAAGGACAACGCGTCCAACACGGTGAAGGAAGGCGAGCCTGTAGAGGTGAGTCTGTTCGTATCGAGCCTTGTGGATGGTATGAACGGAGTTTCTATCCTGTTCTTTGATAACGTGACGGGACAGTGGAAGCTGATCCCGGCGGTTAAGATCGATCCGGTAACAAAGACCGTATCCTTCGTTATCCAGAACTCAGGTACGGTATGTATCGTACACAAGTAAGATCAGAGGGGAAGGCTGCGGATGGCTTCTGCGGAGGCCGTCCGCACAGCCTGCTGCGGCCCGCGGGGCAGAAGCTACGGGGATTCCGGTGAAGACCGCTACCGCGACAAGTACTATAACGTTTGTGTTTCATATCGCCGGGATAACAGTCCTGTTTCAGAGGATGCTGTTATCCTATTTTTTGCTGTTAAGTAGGAGGATTTTGCCTGAGCCCACAGTTCTTTCGTAAAATCCTTCCTGCAGTTTTTTCGATAATACTTGACTTTGAAATAGACGGAACCTAACTATAAGCACGCAAAATTTAGAAATTGTCTGCATTTAGTTATTGTGTGAGATCCTTTTGTGCGTTATAATAAATGCGTACAAAAATGTAAAACAGTGTGCAGAAAGTTGGTGCTTGTTTGAATCAAAAGGAAATCGCACAAAATGTGCTGAAAGATAACGGCGGAATTGCTAAAACCGCCGACTTTGCTGCGGCAGGCATAAAAAAATATGATGTGGCGGCACTATGCAAAGAGGGCTTTCTCGAGCGGGTTCGGCGTGGGGTGTACCGGCTGCCGGGAAACAATCAAATAACAGAGGAACAGCTGCTTCATGAACTGCTGCCGCAGGGGATAGTTTGCGTGGAGTCTGCCCTGTTTCACTACGGATACAGCGATTTTGCGCCCCGTGTGTGGTCTGTCGCCGTACCGAGAACTGCGTCACGGGCTGTCGGTAATATCGGGGAATTTCCGGTCAGAGCCTATTACATTCAAAAGGAGTATTTTCTGATCGGGAAAACCGTTGAAAGCTTTAACGGTGTGAAGCTTCCTCTATATGATCGCGAACGCACCATTTGCGACTGCTTCAAATATCGGACGAAGCTTGACAATGAAACCTTTAACAAGGCGTTGAATGCCTATTCCGCAGATGACCGGAAAAATCTCGCTAATTTGTCCGTGTATGCAAAAAAGATGAAGCTATACAAAAAAGTAATGAGCGTGATGGAGGTGTTGCTGAATGGCTGATGCTGCTGCGTCCGTGCTGGCACGGCTGAAAAACAAAGCGAATGAAAGCGGCAGAAGCTATCAGCTTTGTTTACAGCTTTTCTGCCAGGAAGAGTTTCTGCGTCGTTTGGAAAAGTCCAAATATGCAGATAATTTTGTGCTGAAAGGCGGGCTGTTTATCTACTCGCTCACAGATTTTGACAGCCGTGTTACTATTGATGTCGATTTTTTGATTAGAAGGATTCCGAATACTCCTGATCAGCTCAATATTGCACTTGAAGAAATCATAGCAACGAAGACCGGCAATGATTTTATTTCATTTGAAATTAAGGACATCTCACCGATCGCTGTCGCCAAGAAGTATGCGGGGATCGGTGCGTCTGTTGTTGCCCGTATCAAAAATACAAGGACACCATTTGGTATTGATTTCGGTGTAGGTGACGTGATCGTTCCCAAACAGGAAAAACGAAAAATCCCGACGCAGCTTGCGGATTTTGAAGCGCCGACGGTGAACACATATTCACTGGAAACTACTGTTGCCGAAAAGCTTGACGCAATCCTGAATCTGATGGAGTTTTCCAGCCGGATGAAGGATTACTATGACATTTATTATCTGGCGCAAAAATTTGATTTCGAAGGTGCAACGCTTACTGAAGCGCTGAGGAAAACCTTTGAAAACCGGGAACACGTTTTTACAACAGAGCAGTTTGAGCAAGTCATGAGTTTTGAAAATGACGACGCTATGCAGAAGAAGTGGAAAGCGTTTGTACGCAAGATTAACATTAAAAAGGAAGATTACGGTGTCGTTTTGAAAACGATCAGAGATTTTCTCGAAAGGCCGTTTGAAGCGGCATTGAACGGAGAAATATTCGCAGGGCTTTGGTCTGCCGCAAATAACAAATGGATTTAATGAGATATTAGACACTCATACAAAAGCGAAGATCAACGAGCAGGCGAGGCTTTTCAAATTGTTTCAGAATGACGGCGGGTTATTGTGCGCGGCGGGGCCGGAAAACGTTCAGTTTCCCATTCTTCAGGGAGATCTGTCGGTGAATATGGGCAGTATTCTGGAAAATGTATTCGCGGTCCAACTGGTCACAAACGGCTTTGAACTTCGTTATCTGAATAAGCGAAACGTTGGAGAGCTGGATTTTGTCATACAGAAAGACACGCAGATCCTGTCGCTGGAAATCAAATCCGGAAAAGATTACCGCTTTTATGCCTCACTGAATCATGCACTGAATGTAAAGGAGTGGGCACTGGCGGAGGGAATTGTATTCGGCCCGTGTAATGTTGAAACGGAAGGGCATGTGCGTTACCTTCCATGGTATATGATCATGTTTTTGGTACAGGAGCGGCTGCCGGCGCATTTCACAGCGGTTCCCGACTTATCGGCGCTTGCGGAATTCGGTGCCGGAGAAAGCGGAGATATTTGAACCGGCGTCTCACACAACCATGATCAGCGTTCCGGCCCCGATGAGAATACATCCGATCAGAGATTTGACGGTAAATTCTTCGTGCAGGAGCAGAAAGGCCAGTATAAGGGTAAAGACGACGCTCAGTTTATCAATGGGAACCACCTTGGAGGCTTCTCCAATCTGAAGGGCGCGGTAGTAGCAGAGCCAGGAGGCTCCGGTTGCAAGACCGGATAGAATCAGGAAAATCCAGCTCTTCCTGCTGATTTCCGGAATGCCGTTCTGGGCGTGGGTGAGAAACACCATGACCCAGGCCATGACGACTACGACTACGGTTCGGACAGCGGTGGCAAGGTTGGAATTGACTCCGTCGATTCCGATTTTGGCCAGTATGGAAGTGAGTGCCGCAAAAATGGCGGACAGCAGTGCAAAAATCATCCACATATAAGATTCCTCCGTAATGGTTATGATTGATAAAGACTAATATACCAAAAACAGGTCATGCCTTCAACTGTATTTTGAAGACTGCAGATGAATGATATCAGGGAGAGTATGGATATGGAAAAGGCGAACCCATCTTGGGAATCGTTTGATATTGCAGGGAGAAATTGTCAGCTCCTTCGCCGCGGTCGCGGCGGGCCTGTCTTTCTATGGGCATTTTATCCCCATGAGGGCAATGAACTGGAAGATTTCAGAAGGGCTCTGGAGCAGGCGCTTCCGGATACCGCCTGCACGGTGGGAGCGTTTGAGGTGGATGACTGGAACCGGGATCTGTCACCCTGGGAGGCAGCGGCAGCTGTGGGGGAGGAGAGATTCGGAGGAAAAGGCAGTGATACGCAGAAATGGCTTACGGAGGAATACCAGCCGTGGCTTCGGAAACATTGTCCGGATAGTCATAAGCACTATCTGATCGGGTATTCTCTGGCCGGGCTTTTTGCTCTGTGGAGCCTGTATGAGACAGACCGCTTTGACGGGGCGGCATGCTGTTCCGGTTCTCTGTGGCTGGACGGTTGGGATACCTACGCGGCCGGTCACAGAATGAAAGCTCCGGCAGATGTTTATCTGAGTCTGGGGGGAAAAGAAGAACGGACGAAAAATCCCGTTATGGCACTGGTAGGCGGCCGGACGCGTCAGCAGGAGAAGCTGCTGCGCAGGGATCCGCTGGTGCGGCATTGCTTCCTTGAGTGGAACCCGGGCGGACATTTTGCGGATTCAGCCGGGCGGCTGGCCAAAGGAGCCGCCTGGCTCTGCCGGTATTCCCTGTCCCTACAGGACGGAACAGGGACACGCGGCAGTTAATATTCGTTAGTGGCAGTTTTTGCAGGGCGAGTAGCCTATGGATTCCAGATAGGCCGCGTCGCTGCTGTAGCCTTTGTTTTTATCCTTCATGCTCTTGACGGATTTGCAGCCTGGCACGTGGTATTTTTTGGTGCTGGTGTTGACGACAATGGTATATCCGTCGTAGGGGCTGGAAGAGATTCCGGACGCGGACTGGCCGGACTTTTTGCTGCTTTTGCTGTTTTCCGCAGTTTGTGACTGACCGGAGCTGTCGGACTGGACAGCGGGCGCAGCGGCAGCCGTCTTGGTCTGAACCACATTGCCTACGATCCACGCGCCGTTGGCGTCTACGGTGTAGCCGTCGGGAGTAGTGGTATCTGTCAGCAGATATCCCTCAGCGTTAAAATAATAGGAATTGGCGATTCCGTCGCTGTTGTCATCGATCCAGTACCAGCCGTTGGCGGGAAAGCTTCCGTCGTCATTTTTCCACCATTTGCCCTTGGCGTCGCTCTGCCAGCTGCCCGCGAAGGATGTGATGGTCAGGGTAAGAGATAAGAGCATGGATGTCATCAGGGTTTTCCATAATCGTTTCATAAGTTCTGTCCTCCTTGTAATGTGCTTTGCCCCGGGGCATGTATGTATGAATTATACCGCAGGAACCGGGAACTGTAAAGCGTCGGACGAAAAAGAATTCACCGCGGCGGAGGAGTCTTTTTTTCTTAAAAACTTGCAAAACCCCATAATTTGTGTGTATAATACATTATGAATAACAAGATATGGAGGATATTATGGCAAAAGCACAGTATAATGCGGAGAGCATTACGGTTCTGGAAGGGCTGGAGGCAGTCCGGAGAAGGCCGGGCATGTATATAGGCGGCGTCGGCAGCAAGGGCCTGAACCACCTGATCTATGAGGTGCTGGATAATGCGGTGGACGAGCATTTGGCAGGCTACTGCAGCCAGATATGGGTGACGCTGGAGGCGGATGGTTCCTGTACTGTGCGGGACAACGGCCGGGGGATCCCGGTGGAGATGCATAAGAAGGGCGTGTCGGCTACCCGTGTGGTTCTGACGACCCTTCACGCGGGAGGCAAATTTGACAATGACGCTTACAAGACCAGCGGCGGCCTTCACGGCGTAGGCTCGTCGGTGGTCAATGCTCTGTCTGAATATCTGGATGTGAAGGTCTATAAGAACGGGCAGATTCATCACGACGCGTACAGGCGTGGCAAGCCGGCGGTCGAGCTGGTGAACGGGCTTCTGCCGGTTCTGGGAAAGACCAAGGAAACCGGCACGGAGATCAATTTCCTGCCGGACAGCGAGATATTTGAGAAGATCCGTTTCAAGGCAGACTGGCTGAAAAGCAGGATTCACGAGACGGCCTATCTGAACCCGGGCCTTGTCATCCATTACGCCAACAGGCGGCCCGGCGAGGAAGAGACCGTTGATTACGCGGAGCCGGAAGGCATCGTGGCCTATGTGAAAGAGCTGAACGAGGGAAAGACGCCGGTTCATGATCCGGTGTATTTTAAAGGAGAAGTGGACCGGATCGAGGTAGAGGTGGCGTTCCAGTTTGTGGATACCTTTGAGGAAAATATTCTCGGCTTCTGCAACAATATTTTCACTCAGGAGGGCGGCACCCATCTGGTCGGCTTTAAGACCAAATTTACCATGCTGATCAACGCCTACGCCAAGGAGCTGGGGATTCTCAAGGAGAAGGACAGCAACTTTACGGGAGCGGATACCCGCAACGGCATGACGGCTGTGGTCGCCGTCAAACATCCGGATCCGATCTTTGAAGGCCAGACCAAGACCAAGCTGGCCAGCGCCGACGCGACCAAGGCGGTGTTCTCCATCTGCGGGGACGAGCTGCAGATGTATTTTGACCGGAATGTGGAGGTCCTGAAGGGGATCATCGCCTGCGCGGAGAAATCGGCCAAGATCCGCAGGGCGGAGGAGAAGGCCAGGACCAACATGCTGACCAAGTCCAAATTCTCCTTTGACAGCAACGGCAAACTGGCCAACTGCGAGAGCCGGGACGCGGAGAAGTGCGAGATTTTTATTGTAGAGGGAGATTCGGCCGGCGGCTCCGCCAAGACGGCCAGGAACCGGATGTATCAGGCGATTCTGCCGATCCGGGGAAAGATTCTGAACGTTGAGAAGGCTTCCATGGACAAGGTGCTGGCCAACGCGGAGATCAAGACCATGATCAACGCCTTCGGCTGCGGGTTCTCGGAAGGCTACGGCAATGATTTCGATATCAGCAAGCTGCGCTACCACAAGATCATTCTCATGACGGACGCGGATGTGGACGGAAGCCATATCGACACGCTGCTTCTGACGTTTCTCTACCGCTTTATGCCGGATCTGATCTACAACGGCCACGTATATATAGCCATGCCGCCTCTCTTCAAGGTGATTCCCAAGAAAGGGGAGGAGCAGTATCTGTATGACGAGCATGAACTGGAGAAATACAGGAAAACCCATACCGGTGATTTTACCCTGCAGAGGTACAAGGGCTTGGGAGAGATGGACGCGGAACAGCTCTGGGAGACGACCCTTGACCCGGAGCGGCGGGTACTGAAGCGGGTGGAGATCGAGGACGCCCGTATGGCGTCGGAGATTACGGAGATGCTCATGGGAAGCGACGTGCCTCCCAGGCGCCAGTTTATCTATGACCATGCCAATGAGGCGGAAATCGACGCGTAGGGAGAGAGGACAGAGAGCGTATGGCTGAGAAGATATTAACCACAGAATATTCAGATGAGATGCAGCGGAGCTATATGAATTACTCCATGAGCGTCATCACCGCCAGGGCGATTCCCGATGCCAGGGACGGCTTAAAGCCGGTGCAGCGCCGGGTTCTTTACGATATGAGCGAGTTGCGCCTGGGCCATGACAAGCCTCATCGGAAGTCAGCCCGTATTGTAGGCGATACCATGGGTAAATACCATCCCCACGGGGACAGCTCCATCTATGATACCCTGGTGGTCATGTCCCAGAGTTTTAAGAAGGGCATGGCGCTGGTGGACGGCCACGGCAACTTCGGCTCCATAGAGGGAGACGGAGCCGCCGCCATGCGTTACACGGAGGCCCGCCTGGAAAAGTTCACGGAGGAGGTCTATCTGAAGGACCTGGATAAGACTGTGGACTTTGTGCCCAACTACGATGAGACGGAGAAGGAGCCGGAGGTTCTGCCGGTGCGTGTCCCCAACCTGCTGGTCAACGGCGCCGAGGGAATCGCGGTCGGCATGAGCACCAGCATTCCGCCCCACAACCTGGGGGAGGTGATCGACGCCGTCCGGGCCTACATTAAGAACCCGGAGATTTCCACGGAAGAGCTGATGCGTTATCTTCCGGGGCCGGACTTTCCTACAGGCGGCATTATTTCCAACCGAAAGGATCTGATGGAGATCTATGAGACCGGAGTGGGTAAGATCAAGCTTCGCGGCCGGATATCCGTGGAGCTGGGACGCCGCCGTTCGGACAAGGACAAGCTGGTCATCACCCAGATCCCTTACACCATGATCGGGGCGGGGATCAACAAGTTTTTGACAGACGTGGCGGAGCTGGTGGAATCCAGGAAGCTGACGGACGTAACGGACATTTCCAACCAGTCCAACAAGGAAGGAATCCGGATCGTCCTGGAGCTGAAGAAGGACGCGGATGTAGAGAAGATCAAAAATATTTTATATAAGAAAACGAAGCTGGAAGATACCTATGGCGTCAACATGCTGGCCATTGTGGACGGAAGGCCGGAGACGCTGAATCTGAGAGGAATCCTGAAAAATTATCTGGATTTCCAGTACAAAAACAACACACGCAAGTACCGGGTTCTGCTGGACAAGGAGCTGGAGCGGAAGGAGGTCCAGGAGGGCCTGATCGCCGCCTGCGACGCCATCGATCTGATCATCGCGGTGCTGAGGGGTTCCCGGAACTTAAAGGACGCCAAGGCGTGCCTGACGTCCGGGGACACCAGCAGGATCAAATTTAAGACCAAGGCCATGGAGAAGGACGCGGCGCAGCTTCATTTTACGGAGAAGCAGGCGGCGGCCATTCTGGAGATGCGCCTGTATAAGCTGATCGGGCTGGAAATCCTGGCGCTGAAAAAAGAGTATAATGAGACTCTGAAAAAGATCGAGCGGTACCGCAAGATTCTGGAGAGCCGGGAGACGATGGACCAGGTGATCCTGGAGGATCTGGATGCCATTCAGGAGGAGTTCGCCCTTATCCGCATGACCGATCTGGAGGACAGCCAGGAAGCGGAGTACGAGGAGCCCGCCGTGGAGGCCCAGGAGGTGGTGTTCGTCATGGACCGGTTCGGCTACTGCCGGCTTCTGGACAAAAACACTTACGAGCGGAACCAGGAGACGGTGGACGGAGAAAATCCCTATGTGGTCCGCTGCATGAATACGGACAAACTGTGTCTCTTTACGGATACCGGTTTCATGTATCAGATGAAGGTTCTGGACGTGCCCTTTGCCAAACTGCGTGACAAGGGCACTCCCATTGAGAATATCAGCAAGTTTGACGGCAAGAAGGAGAGGATCCTGTATCTTACCGGTCTGGGGGACATGCTGGGCCGGAAGCTGATCTTTGTCACGGAGACGGGGCTGGTGAAGCAGGTCCCGGCGGACGAATTTATTACCAATAACCGTTCCGTGGCTTCCACCAAGCTTCAGGAGGGCGACCGTCTGGTGACAGTCCGTCCCGCTGGAGCGGGCGACGCGGTGGTGCAGACGGCGGGAGGCTATTTCCTCCGCTTTGCCCAGGATGAGATCACGGAGATGAAGAAAAATTCCAGGGGCGTCCGGGCCATCAGGCTTGAGAAGGATGACGTTGTGGAGCATCTGTACCTGGTGAACGAGGATCAGACGGCAGTCTACAAGAAGAAGGAGGTTCAGCTGAACCGCTTAAAGATTGCCAGGAGAGACGGAAAAGGAACAAAAGTGAGATTATAAAGGAGGATTTTGTATGGCAAATGTACCGACACCCCACATTCAGGCACTGGAAGGCGAGATCGCCGAGACCATACTGCTGCCCGGCGACCCGCTGCGGGCCCAGTTTATTGCCGGTCATTTTCTGACGGATGTAAAGCAGTTCAATTCTACTCGGAATATGCTGGGTTTTACAGGATTTTACAATGGAAAGAGAGTGTCTGTCATGGGCACCGGCATGGGCTGCCCGTCCATCGGCATCTACTCCTACGAGCTGATCCATTTCTACGGGGTAAAGAATTTGATCCGCGTGGGAACGGCCGGGGCCCTGAATCCCAAATGCCGGGTGAGAGATATGGTTTTCGGCATGGGAGCCTGCACCACGTCCAATTATGTGCGGCTGTTCGGGCTGCCGGGGGACTACGCCTGCATTGCCAGCTATGAGCTTCTGTCCAGGGCGGTGGAGACTGCCAAAGCTATGAATCTTAACTACCATGTGGGAAATATCCTGAGCTCCGATATGTTTTACAACCCGGAGAAGCAGGCGGCAGGCGGCATGACCTGGTCGGATATGGGTGTGCTGGCCGTGGAGATGGAGGCGGCCGCCCTTTACAGCAACGCCGCGGCAGGCGGAGCCAATGCCCTGTGCATCTGCACCATCTCCGACTCGGAGATCACCGGGGAAGTGACCACGGCGGAGGAACGGCAGACTACCTTTACCAACATGATGAAGGTGGCTTTGTCGCTGGCATAGCTGTGAGGACCGTCCGGCTGGAGGCGGAAAAGGCTGTAAACGGCAGGTTAAAGGACAGGAGGGACGTGGTCTTATGCGGTTTATCCATTGCGCGGATCTGCATCTGGATTCCAGGATGAGCGCCCATTTATCGAAAGAGAAGGCCAGAGAGCGGCGGGCGGAGCTTCTGCATACCTTTCACCGGATGATCGATTACGGAGCGGAGAACCGGGCGGACGGCATCATCATCGCAGGCGACCTGTTTGACGCGAAGGTCATATCGGCCGCGGCCCGAAATGCTGTCCGGGACGCCATAACCAGCCATCCAGACATCACCTTTTACTATCTGCGGGGAAATCACGACGCGGACAATTTTTTGAATCATCTGGAAAAAATTCCGGAGAATCTGAAGCTGTTTGACAGCGCGTGGACGTCTTATCCGGCGGGGAACGGGGAGATCGTCATCACCGGCGCGGAACTGAATGGCGCCGGCGGCGCCTCCGTCCTCGATACCCTTTCTCTGGATAGGGAAAAATTCAATATCGTGGTTCTGCACGGGCAGGACGCGGAGTATGAGGCCAAAGACAGGACGGAGACCGTCAGCCTGCGCAGCCTGAGAGGCAGGGGGATCGACTATCTGGCTCTCGGGCATGTTCACAGCTATAAGTCCGGGGCGTTGGACAGCCGCGGGCAGTACTGCTATCCCGGCTGCCTGGAGGGCAGAGGGTTTGACGAGTGCGGGCCCCACGGATTCGTGGTGCTGGACGTGGATGAAAAGAGTCATGCCATGCGTCATGAGTTTGTCCCCTTCGCCCGGCGGAACTTGTATGAGATTTTGGTGGACGTCTCCGGCTGCATGACCAGCGGAGACATGGCGGAACGGGCGGAGGAGGTTCTCTGCAGGGAGGCTCCCGGCCCTGAAAGCCTGGTCAGGCTGGTGCTTTCGGGAACCCTGGACGTGGACTGCGTGAAAGATACGGAGCTTCTTCAGAAGCGTTTTGAGGACCGGTTCTATTTTCTGAGCGTCGTTGACAGAACGAAGCTGTTCGTGGACTATCAGGCCTTTGCGCTGGATGAATCCCTGAAGGGAGAGTTTGTCCGGCTGGTCGGCGCGTCGGAGCTGGACGAGCAGGAAAAGGCGGCAGTCATCCGCTGCGGGATCCGCGCTCTTATGGGCGAGGATTTGGACGGGGAGGTGGTGTAGGCGGATGAGACTGATCGGCTGCCATATTGAGAATTTCGGAAAATTCGCGGATGAGGATTTTGCGTTTCATCCGGGCTGCAATGTGATCTGCAGGGAAAACGGGGCAGGAAAAAGCACTCTGGCGGCGTTTATCCGGGTGATGCTGTTTGGTTTTGACAATGAGCGGGCCAAAAAGCTTGAGGACCGGGAACGGGAGCAGTTCAGGCCCTGGCAGCACGGCGTCTACGGCGGCGCGCTGGAGTTTGAGGCAGGGGGAAAGCGGTATGTTCTGTCGCGGACCTTCGGGCAGAAGGACAGGGAGGATACCTTTGAGCTGAGAGATAAGGATACTAACCTGGAAAGCCGTGATTTTACGGAGAATGTGGGTGAGGAGCTGTTCCAGCTGGACCGGGCTTCCTTTTCCAGGACGGTTTTCATTTCTCAGAATGACTGCGCGGCCCGGACCACAGACCGGATCAACGCCAAGATCGGCAATCTGGCGGAAAATACAGATGACATCAACAATTATGAGGCGGCGGACGCAAAGCTTGGGGACCTGCTGAATAAGATGAGTCCTTCCCGGGCTACCGGCTCCATCCGGAAGATGGAGCGGGAGGAGGCGGCCCTGCTTGAACAGGTGAGGACAGGACGCGATATCGGGCCTTCCATAGACCGGCTGACGGCCAGAATCCGTGAGCTGAGGGAGGAACAGGCGAGCCTTCGCCTGGAGCAGGCGGATCTTTACCGGCAGCAGAAGACCGTAAGCCGCTATAAGGATATTCAGGCGGATAAGAAGAAATATGCGGACTTGTGCCAGGAAGCGGAGGACAGGGCGGCCGCGGTATCGGCGGCGGAAGGATGTTTTCCGGGACAGATACCGGACGGAGAAGAGCTGAAGCGGTATATGGCGGACAGCGCGGGTCTTTCGGCCCCGGAAGAGAAGATGAGGATTTTCCGGATGACGGAGGAAGAAAGGCGGCAGGCAAACAGGCTGGACCGTCTGTTTGCGGACGGCTGTCCTGCTGAGGAGGAGATCGCCGTTCAGCGGGCAGCCTTAAAAGACCTCTGGAAAACGGAGCTGGATATTGCCCAAAACCGGACCGGAAGGAAGAAGGGAGCAATGATCCTCCTGTTTTTTGCCGCCGTCCTGGCGGCAGCTGCCGGAATCCTCTGCCTGGTGTCTGGAAATGAGGCGGCAGGGGCTTGCCTTCTGGGAGCGGGCGCGCTGGCGGGAGCGGCCGCGGGATACTGTTTTCTGCGCTTGCGCGGGGAAAATGCCGGAAATCGCAGGCTGGAAGAGAGGAAGGACCGTCTGGCGGAGGAGCTTCAGGCCTTCTGCGGCAGATTTTATGCCGTTTCCTCCGAAAAGGAGCAGTTTGATTCCGCTCTGCGGCAGCTGGAGGAAGACCTTCGGGAATATGGCCGCCTCAGTGAGAAGAAAGCCGAATACGTCGCGGCGTACAGGCATGACGCGGAACAGAGGGAGCGCATTTGCGGTTATCTGAAAAAGCTGTCGGTATCCCCAAAGCAGGATCTGAGCGCTCAGCTTGCGGAACTCCGGGACCGCCTGCAGCGGTACCAGACGGCTCAGGCGGAGTTTGAGAGGGCCCGTGGGGAACGCGCGGATTTTGAGAGGACTCATGACATAGAGGAATTTCTGGGATTTGACAGCAGTATGCTGGAGCGTCTTCCGCTGCTGGAAAGAATAGGAGACCGCCTGGAAGCGATTTCTGCCCGGCTGACGGAGATTGAAGGTGAACTGCATGAGTGTGACCGGCAGCTGGACGGTCTTCAGGCCAGGCAGAATCAGATGGCGGAGAATGAGCAGGCTCTTTCGGAGCTGCGGGAGAAGCTTTCCGCGGACCGCAGGAAATACGAGCTGCTTAAGAAAACCAGGGAGTTTCTAGCGAAGGCCCGCGAGTCCTTTACAGCCCGCTATACCGGTCCCCTGATGGAAAGCTTCGGAAAGTATTACCGGATACTGGCCGGGGAAGAGGCGAAGCGGTACCATCTGGATGCCAATATCCGGCTCACGGCAGATGAAAAGGGACAGCAGAGACAGATCCGTTCTTTCAGCGCCGGTTATCAGGATATGACAGGCATCTGTATGCGGATGGCCCTGATAGACGCCATGTACAGGGAGGAAAAGCCTTTTGTGGTTTTTGACGATCCTTTCGTGAATCTGGACAGGGAAAAGGTGGCCGGGGGCCTGGAGTTTCTGAAGGAAATCGGCAGAGAGTATCAGATCCTTTACTTTACCTGCCATGAAAGCCGGGCCGGGTGATCATGATCTCCGGGCAATGGCGGGGAAATCATGGGAGCCGCCATGCCGGAGGAACCGTCAGATCTGCACGCTGATATAGCCCTGAGTTTTTACGTAAGTCCTGAACTGCTGGGGCGTCATTTCCATATATTTTTTGAATACTTTGTTGAAGTAGTTGGAGGAGGTAAAGCCGCAGGCGCCGCTGATCTCCTCCATTTTCCATGTGGTGGTGTGGAGCAGCTGAATGGCGTATTTCAGGCGGAGGCGGGTCAGGTAGTCAATGGGCTTCGTCCCGGTTATTCTGTAAAATTCCCGGGACAGATGGCTCTGGCTGACATTTAAGCAGGCGGCGGCGTCCCCGATGCCTATGGGCGTTTTGAAATGACTGTCCAGGTATTCTCTGGCCCTGAGAATCAGGCCGGACTGGTCCGTTCTGCCGCTTTTGTCCAGGGAGCACAGGCAGCAGAGAAACTCGAAGACCTTGCTGTTGAAGAGAAACGGGTTCAGCTCCTTTCCCTCTTTGGCCATGCGGTGGATGTGGAACAGGATCTGGACGGCGCTGCTGTAGTAGGGGATGGTCAGAACCTTACCCAGACGATCTTCCACATAGCTGTAGTACTCCTCCTGGCTGCATTCAAACAGAATAAAAATGAATTTCCAGGGAGCGGTATTCGCCGTCTCGTCGAAATAGTAGCGTTCCGGCCCCGGCATTTTGACAAAAAAGCCTGTGCCAGGCTCCAGGATCTGCTTCCGGCCGTCTGTCTCCAGGGTTCCGTTTCCGCTTAAGGTATACTGAAAAAGCCAGCCGCCCCGCCGGTCGCTGTTGTCCCAGTAATATTGTCCGCTGCTCCGCGACTCGATCCCGATGGCGTTGATCTTCACTACGGGGTGCGCCACATCGTCCAGAAAATGAAATCCGTAACCGTCCTGAATATCCTGACATTCACTCATCAAAAAATTACCTCTTTTTATCAAATTATTGCAATTGCAAATCACAAAAAACACAGATATCATAAAGATAAATTACAGTTTGATTCTATCAGACTGTATGGGAAAAGTAAACATCAAAAAAATATAAAGAGGAGGCTTCTTATGTCAATCAAAATTGCGTTTATGGGAGCGGGAAGTACAGTATTTGTGAGAAATATCATCGGAGACTGCCTGATGACGGACTGCTTAAAGGACAGCGAGTTTGCCCTTTATGACATCGACGCGTCGCGTCTGGAGGAAAGCCGCGTTATTGTCGAGGCCATGAATCATACCGTAGGCAATCCGGCCACTGTCACAACCTATCTGGGCGTCGAAAACCGGAAGGCGGCCCTTAAGGGCGCGAAATTTGTGGTGAACGCGATTCAGGTGGGAGGCTATGATCCCTGCACCATCATTGATTTTGAGATCCCCAAAAAATACGGCCTTCGCCAGACCATCGCCGATACCCTGGGAATCGGAGGCATCATGAGGGCGCTCCGCACCATACCCGTGGTGGACGATTTTGCCAGAGACATGAATGAGGTCTGCCCGGACGCCCTGTTTCTGAACTACGTAAATCCCATGGCCATGATCACCGGATACATGCAGAGATATGCCTTCCCCAATACCATAGGACTCTGCCATTCCGTTCAGGTCTGCGCCCCCACCATCCTCAAGGAGCTGGATATGGGCCAGTATGAGGAAGAGCGGAGAGAACTGATCGCGGGAATCAACCACCAGGCCTGGCTTCTGAAGATCGAGGACAAGGACGGAAACGACCTGTATCCTGAGATCAGGAGAAGATCCCATCAGCAGCTGCTGGACGATCCGGAATTTACCGATCAGGTGAGAAATATCTACATTGAGCGGTTCGGATATTACTGTACGGAATCCAGCGAGCATAACGCGGAGTACAATCCCTATTTTATCAAATCCAGGTATCCGGAGCTGATCGAGCGCCATAAGATTCCGCTGGATGAGTATCCCAGGCGGTGCATTGACCAGATCGCCAAATGGAAGGAAGAATACGCCAAGCTGAAGGAGAGCGGCGTGAGGGAGTTTGAGCGCTCCAAGGAGTACGCTTCCCATATTATGGAGGCGGTTGTCACCAACACGCCCTATAAGATCGGCGGCAATGTGCTCAATACCAATCATCTGATCACGAACTTCCCTGAGGAGGCCTGCGTGGAGGTGCCCTGCCTGGTAGACGGCATGGGAATCCATCCCACCAGGATCGGTGCTCTGCCCACTGCCTGCGCGGCACTGAACATGACCAACATCAACTGCCAGCTGATGACCATCGAGGCGGCCAGAAGCAGGAAGAAGAGCGACGTTTATCTGGCGGCCATGCTGGATCCCCATACCTCCGCGGAGCTGGATATCGATACCATCATTAAGCTGTGCGACGAGCTGATGGAGGCTCACGGGGATTATCTTCCGGAGTACAGGTAATACAGGACAGGAGGAATACAGACATGTCATTTAAGGTTGCGTTTATCGGCGCGGGCAGTATCGGATTTACCAGAGGGCTTCTGGCGGACCTTCTGACGGTGCCGGAATTTCATGATATTGAGGTGGCGTTTACGGATATCAATCCGGATAATCTGAGGATGGTAACCCAGCTGTGCCAGAGGGACATTGATGAGAACGGACTTTCCATCAAGATTCACGCCACTCTGGACCGGAGAGAAGCATTTAAGGACGCCAAATACGTGATCAACTGTGTTCGGATCGGTATGCTGGAGGCTTTTGCCACGGACGTGGAGATCCCGCTGAAATACGGCGTGGACCAGTGCGTGGGCGATACGCTGTGCATTGGTGGGATCATGTACGGACAGCGGGGGATCGACGCCATGCTGGGATTCTGCAGGGATATCCGGGAGGTTGCGGCAGAGGGCTGCATCCTTCTGAACTACTCCAATCCCAACGCCATGGTGACCTGGGCCTGCAATAAGTACGGCAAGGTGCCTACCTACGGCCTCTGCCACGGCGTCCAGCACGGACACGAGCAGATAGCGAAGGCTCTGGGCCGGGATAAAAAGGATGTGGACATCATCTGCGCCGGACTGAATCACCAGACCTGGTATATCAGCGTCAAGACCGACGGCGTGGAGCGGACGGGAGAACTGTATGAGTTTATGAAACAGGCGGAATTTGCAGGGGATGAGAACATCCGCCTGGATGTGATGAAGAATTTCGGCTATTATTCCACAGAGTCCAACGGCCATCTGTCCGAGTACCTGATGTGGTACCGGAAGCGTCCGGAGGATATGGAAAAATGGATCAACTACAGTAACTGGATCCAGGGCGAGACTGCCGGATATCTCCGTGTCTGCAAGGAGAGCCGCAACTGGTTTGAGACGGATTTCCCCAACTGGCTGAAGGAACCGCCCAAAATGTTTACTCCTGAGAACCGGTCTACGGAGCACGGCAGCTACATCATCGAAAGTCTGGAGACCGGACGGGTGTACCGGGGACATTTCAATGTAATGAACAACGGAACCATCACCAATCTTCCCGACGAGTGCGTGGTGGAGGTACCCTGCTACGTGGATTACAACGGGATTTCCGTCCCCAAAGTCGGCGACCTTCCTCTGGGCTGCGCGGCGATCTGTTCCCAGAGCGTGTGGGTGCAGAAGCTGGCGGTGGAAGCGGCTGTCCATGGCGATATCCGTCTGCTCTACCAGGCGGCCATGATGGACCCCCTGACCGGAGCGGTCTGCACGCCGGATGAGATCAGGCAGATGGTGGATGAGATGCTGGTGGCTGGGGCCGAGTGGCTTCCCCAGTATCAGGAAGAGATTGAAAGGGCGAAAGAACGGCTGGAGCAGAAGACCGTTCCCTATCGTCCTGTGAAGGGCTTCACCCTGAAGACCAAGACAGTGGAGGAAATGGCGGCGGAGAAGGAGAAATACCGGGCCCTGGCGTCGGCGGCAGCCAAAGAGAATGTGAAGCAGTGACAGATAATATGGAGCTTTGGGATCTATATACGAAATACCGGGAGCCTGTTGGCCGGGTTCATGTGCGCGGACAGACCCCTGTTTACGAAGATCCGGGGCGTGATAGACGGGATCCATTACCACGACATCAAGGATATCTGGCTGTTTGAGTATGACGGGGAGCCGCGTCTTTCGGAGGCGGAGACCGCGTAGGTGAGCCAGTGCCGCTTTATGGCCCCGGATGAGATAAAGGAGCTGATCGGCGCGGGAAAATGCGTCCCTGTGCTTCAGTATTTTCCGCACATGGTGGCGGCCAGAGTGCCCGGCGGAGACGGCGAGGAACAGGACGTGTATGTTCTGGGAGTGTCCCGGCCGCTGACGCAGTTTTCCGGCCGTGTGACGGCAGTGTGCCGCCGCCCGGGACAGGGCGGACGGGCGAAAAGATTAAATGTTATGATAGGGCAGGCGGACAGTGAAACAGCTTCCGCCTGTTTCCGCGTCCGCGGCCTCGATGGAGCCGCCGTGAAGGTTCACCAGTTCCCTGGCGATGCTCAGGCCCAGTCCATAGTGGGATTTGCCGCTGCGGGCGGAATCGGCGCGGTAAAAGCGGTCGAAGATCCGTTCCTTGTCCTTGTCGGGGATGCCCGGCCCCTGGTCCGTGACTCTCAGAATGAGTACCCGGGATTTTCGAGCAGAAGCCGTCTCTGCCTGGATGCGGATTTCCCGACCAGCAGGCGTGTAGGTTATGGCGTTGTCCAGAAGGATGGCCAGAACCTGCCGGATGCGCTCCCCGTCGGCGCAGAGGGGAGGAATGGGCTGCTCAGGCAGCTTAAGCTTCAGAGAAATGTCTTTCCGCCGGCAGAGAGGCAGATAGGTGTCGTAGGTCTCGATCAGAAGGGTGTCCATGTCTGTCGGAATGCGGCGCAGCTGCCATGTCCTTGCGTCGGCGGAGGCCAGAAGCAGCATATCGTCAATAAGCCGGGACATGCGGGCGCACTCGCTGTCGAAGGAATCGAGAATTGCGGCCGGGACCGTCCCGGAAGCGGATTCCTCTGAGGAGCCTTGATTCGGGCTTCCGGCCGCTGCTGCCCGCAGGGCGGCGATGCCGGAGCGGAGCACAGCCAGAGGCGAGCGCAGCTCGTGGGAGGCGGCCGCGATAAATTCCGCCTGCTTTTTCTGGCTTTCCGCCACAGGCCTTAGTGACCATCCGACGAATCTCCAGCTGATGACCGTCAGGCAGGCGATTCCCAGAAATTCCAGAAGGAACAGCTGTAGAAGCGTCTCATGAAGCACAGCCGTCACAGGCGGGATGTAGGAGATCAGGCACAGGGAGCGGATGGATTTTCCGTGGGAGAGCACGGTCACCCGGCCATAGTAACGCTCCCCCGCGTCTCCCTGAAACGCAATGAGGGAGCTGGTGATGGCGGAGGCTGAGACGGGCCTGGCCGTGGTGAATACATTTTCCTCCTCTGCCAGGGATTTGGCCCGGCTGATCAGTTCCTGACGGTCCGTCTGAGGCGTCCAGGAACCGGCGTAGAGAAGAGGAGAACCGTTTTCTTCAATATGAATGACGGCGGAGTTGGCTGCCTCAGTCTGGGCCAGGTAGCTCTGGGAGATGGAAAGGTCCGACTGTATGCGAAACTGCAGGGAATTCCACAGGCTGTAGAAAGCGTCCAGCTGGCTGCGGCGGACATCCCGGACGCGGGCCAGAAGCAGAACGGCCAGAACCATTGTCAGGATCAGGGACGCGGTGACGGCGTAAAGGCAGGTCAGCCGCCGTCTGAGAGTAAGAATGGATGAGGTATTCATGGATATCTCCTTGATGGTCTCGTATTATCCGGCAAGCGCGCGGATATCAGCCGGAATCAGGCGTTTCCCTGCCGGTCAGCTGATAGCCGACCCCGTGGACGGTAATCAGCTTTGCAGGCGCGTTCACGGCTGCCAGCCGTCTTCGCAGAAAATAGATATAGTTGTCCAGATTTCCGTCCTCCACCTCGGAGGAAGAACCCCAGACGTAGGAAAGGATCCGTGCCCTTGGCAGGGTCTGACCGGGATTTTTCAGGAAACATTCCAGAAGAGCCGATTCCCGGCGGGACAGGCTGACCGACAGGTCCCGGCAGGACAGAAGGCGGTTTTCCGGTTCCAGGCACAGACCGAAGGCCGCAAGACGGTTCATGTCCTGAAGTCTGGCAGGCCGCCGTGTGACGGCACGGATGCGGGCCATCAGTTCCTCCACCGCGAAAGGCT
>CANQSK010000053.1 GCA_947626475.1 uncultured Lachnospiraceae bacterium | reverse complement strand
CCTACTTCGGGGACAGTGTCCCCGAAGTAAAACTACAGTGTTTCCGGGGCTTTCAGCCCCGGGTACACGAGTTATCTACAGGAGGATAAGAAAATGGCAATCGAAGCGATTATGAATCCGGCGTTGTTCGTGGTGATCATTCTGGCAATCGCGCTGATTCTGTTTATGACGGGAAAGGTGCCGCTGGGGGCGACAGCATTGTTTGTGACGCTAAGCCTGTATCTGGCAGGTATTATTGACGACAAAACGGCATTGAAGAATTTTTCCAGTGAGAATGTCATGATCATAGCGGGATTGGGAATTGTGGGTGAGGCAATGTTCCGCACGGGGGCGGCTGCTCAGATCGGCATACTGCTGAAAAAAGTCGCGAAATCGGAGAGGAAACTGGTATTCTGGCTGGTGGTTGGCTCCGGCGTAGTCTCCGGATTTCTGTCCAACAACGGATGTGCTGCTCTGCTGATCGCGCTGACGCTGGGAATCTCTCTTTCCACTCATTACCGGCGCTGCAAACTGATGTATCCCATCGCTGTTGGCGTCTGCTTCGGAGGCGGCATTACTACCGTAGGTTCCAATTCCACTTTGTATCTGAGAGGGGTCCTGGAAGAACTGGGAACCGGGCAGACCATGTCTTTCTTTGAATTAGCTCCCATCTGCCTGATCCTGATTCTGATCTGCGCGGTATTTCTTTCTACCGTAGGCTTTAACCTGCTGCCGGAGGAATCCAACAACAGCCTGGATCCGTCTTTTTCGGAAGAACCTGACTATTCCAAGGTTCCCGAATGGAAACGGAAGGTTGCCATGGTGGTGTTCTTCGGAACGATCCTGGGCATGTGCTTTGAGAACCAGATCGGCATTTCCGTCGGCATGACGGCGCTGATCGCCAGCGCGGTGATCCTGTTTACAGGACTGCTTACTGAGAAAGAAGCGTTTAAGGCCATCCCCATGACATCCGTTCTCATGTACGCCTGCATGGTTCCCGTGGCGGACGCCATGACCAATTCCGGCGCCGCGGATATGCTGGTGCAGTTTATGCAGAACACACTGGGCAATATTCACAGCTCCCTGATCATTATCCTGCTGATCTACCTGATCATTGTACCCATCACCAATGTGATGTCCAATTCCGCGACGATCA
Organism: uncultured Lachnospiraceae bacterium; assembly: GCA_947626475.1. Lineage (GTDB taxonomy): Bacteria > Bacillota > Clostridia > Lachnospirales > Lachnospiraceae > UBA3402. The sequence goes on along the minus strand of CANQSK010000053.1, from coordinate 18,592 downwards.
TCATGTTCACGCCAGTTGCTCTTGCGGTGGCGGCAGCCTTCGGTATGAATCCCAAGGCAATCCTGATGACGCTGCGTATGGCAGGAACCATAGCGGTGGCTACGCCCATCGGCCTTCCCGCGGCGACCATGGCCGTCGAGCCCGGCGGATATTCCTTTAAGGATTATCTGAAACCAGGTATTCCGCTGACTATAATTACGATTCTGGTATCCATCGTATACATTTACATTGCATATCCTTTGTATCTGTAGAGAAGGCGGCATCCTCTGAGATTTTTTGGAAATATACCTTCATATGTATAAAATGAAAGACACCGCGGATTCCCTGTAAAACTGCGGTGCCTTTTTTGTGGAAACGGTTTTATGATCTAAATTATGGGAGGAAGCGATTTTAGATAATCCTCCACGTTGAGGTACCGGATGCCTTCCGATTCAGCGGGCGCGCCGCGGTAGATAACATATTTTCCGGTGATGGGACCGAACCGGCGCTCGGTTTCCGCGCATTTTTCTTTGTTGATGAGGTGCCGGTACTGATGGGGAACCATCTCTTTGCTGTACTTAATCTCAAAGATCTGGCAGGACAGTGTGGCAGGATCATGGACAACCATATCAAATTCCCCGACGGCAAATTGAAGGGAGAAAACCTCCCGGTCCGGGCAGGCAAGCCGGGTCTCCAACAGGACAATGTCCTCCATCATCCGCCCCTTGATCTCACTGAGAATCCGGTCAAGGATCTGGCTGCGCTCCATAATCGAGAGCCGGTTGAAGTTTTTGTCCAGCAGCAGGCTTTTGACAAGGGCGTCCGCCTGTGCGTAACGAATGCCGGGCTGGCTGATAATGGTGATAGTTCCCTGTTGCCCGGTATCCGGAAGAAATCGCAGGTCGATTTCCATAACCAGATCCAGCAGGATCAGATATTCCCGGATCTGGTGGGCGTGGGTATCGTCTATCTCGACCGACTGCTCTTTCTTATCGAGAATGTCGAGCATTTCTTTGATCTGTCCGTTCACGAAATCCCTGTCCAGGTTTTGGAACAGGTCAACGGGGCGCGTCCGGTCGCGCAGCAGATTCCTTGCGGATATGGACAGGTCATTGGATACAAAGGTCCGGGTGAGGATTTCCCGGGTAAACCGATGGTTGATATCCTCGATTACGCGGTTGATGGCGCTGGTCAGCTCACCCTTTTCATACAGCTCGTACAGGTGCCGGAAGTGGCCGCCGTCCTGGTAATATTTTAGGGAACGCTGGATATTTCTGGCAATCGCGCTGTCAATGTACGCGTCGGCGCTTTTGAGAGTGGCAAAGGACGAATGTTCATTGTAGCGGACGCCGCCCATACTCATCGTGCCGCCGTACCGGATATATTCGTCAATGCCCCGGATGCCAAGGACCGTTTCAAATTCCCGATAAGGAATGAAGGTCGTGTGGAGCAGGATGCATCGGTCATACAGCTGCTCCTGCTCGGTGAAGAGAAAACAGAGGGAATCCGTGCCGGAGAGCACGATCTTCATTCCGCTGCTGGCATAGATATCGGAAAAAAGCGCGGCGCCCTCGATAAAGTCCTCCATCAGGGTAACCTCATCAATGAATATATATTGATAGCCCTGCTGTTCGAGGTAACTCAAGTCGTTGTTAATGTCAGATAAGGTATCCGTTGATTTGATCTGGATGAACGCCGCCCTTTGCAGCTCATCCGGCGTCATATCCAGCAGGGCCTGACGGATCAGGGTCGTCTTGCCGGTCCTTCGGAGGCCATAGAGGATCAGTACCTTATCCCGATGTCCGCCGAAAAGGAAATCATGGAGAGTCGAATAGCATTCGCGTCTCTTATAGGGTCTGACATAGGAGGCCAGTTTCTGAAGCGGTTCTCCGACGCGGACGTATGTGGAAAAAACGTGTGTCCGTTTCCAGATCCGTTCCGGCTTGCGGGAGGGAGCGGAACGGGTGAGTTCTTTTAATTCCGCTTCCAGTTGTCTTCGCTTTTCAATCTGGGTCCGAAGAGTTTCTGCCTGGTCAAAATCCACATAGGTTTCCTTCCGTTTTTTGTCGTGGTTGACACGGTGGTAGTAGTAGTCCTTCCCATGGATTTTTTTCGTGACAAGACTGCCGGGCGGCAGAGACGCGATCGCACGCTCCAACTCTTCTATCCGTTGGATCCGATCTGGTTGGTCCATAGAAAAACCTCCGTTGCTTGTTATACCCTATTATACCCCTTTATAAAGATAAATACAAGGGTATAACAGGATATGATTGAAATTAAGGCGCCATCTGCTTCCGGATCCGCTTCTGCACAATATCGATAAATTTCAGCCCGGTTACCACCTGGGGATTGGGAAGGGTGGTGACCTTCTGAAGATCCGCCGTCATGATGCCGGATTCCACTGTCTCTATAGTGGCGCGCTGCAGAAGACGGCCGAAACCGGCCAGAGCGTCGTTATGGTCCAGCTCGCCCCGTTTGGTGAGGGCGTTGCTCCAGGCCATGATGATGGCCAGGGGGTTGGTGGAGGCCACGCCGCCTTCCAGATAGCGGTAGTAATGGCGTCGGACCGTGCCGTGGGCGGCCTCGTATTCGTACTTGCCGTCCGGGGACACCAGTACGGATGTCATCATGGCGGCGGAGCCGTAGGCGGTAGCCAGCATATCGCTCATCACATCGCCGTCGTAGTTCTGGCAGGCCCACACGTAGCCGCCGGGACTTTTTACTGCCCGGGATACGGCGTCATCGATCAGGCAGTATTGGTAGGTGATGCCGGCCTGGCTGTAAGCCTCCATAAATTCTTCCATAAAGACATCCTTGAAGATCTCCCGGAATTGCCGGTCATAGACCTTGGAGATGGTGTCCTTGGCGGAGAAGATCAGGTCCTGCTTCATGTCCAGGGCGTAGGACAGGCAGCAGCGGGCAAAGTTGCGGATGGAAGAGTCCAGGTTGTGAACGCCCTGGGCTACGCCGGGGCCGTCAAACTGATGAATCAGCTCCCGGCGCTCGGCACCGTCCGCGCCGGTGAAGACCAGCTCGCATTTGCCGGGACTGTCCACGCGTATTTCCGTGGCGCGGTACAGATCGCCGTAAGCGTGGCGGGCCAGGGTGATGGGCTTTTTCCATGATCTGATATAGGGCTCAATGCCCCGGATCAGGATCGGCGCCCGGAAGACCGTCCCATCCAGAAGGGCCCGGATGGTGCCGTTGGGACTTTTCCACATTTTTTTCAGGTTGTATTCCTGGACACGCTCCAGATTGGGCGTGATGGTAGCGCACTTTACGGCCACGCCGTACTTTTTCGTGGCCATGGCAGAATCGATCGTCACCTGGTCGTCGGTGGCGTCGCGGTTGCGGATGCTCAGGTCATAATATTCTACCTTCAGGTCCACAAATGGCAGGACCAGCTTTTCCTTTGTCTCTTTCCACAGGATGGCGGCCATTTCGTCGCCGTCCATCTCCACCAGTGGGGTGTTCATCGGAATTTTGTCCATGGTGTTTCTCCTCATTGTCAGAATGATGTGCCTCTCCGGGCAAGTGCCTTTGCGGGCAGTGGGATATTTTGTTTTATTATAAGGGGCGGTCCCGGATTTGTCACGTGCTTTTTGAAATTCGGGCGTACAGGCAAAATGCGCCAAATAACCGAAAATTTTTTGGCCAAATAACCGAAAACTCTCGATTTTAATCTGCCGGGGCGGCTGGCCCAGAGCGGCGGATATGACGGGAGAGGAGGCATTGGAACAGGCCTTTGATTACTATGACGCGGTAGTGCGGTCGGATATTTCCCGGGTGGATGGAGTGAACCGGAACGCGGAGCGGGTGAAACGGCTCATGCGTTCTTATGCCCGCAACCAGGGTGCGCAGGTGAGCTATGAGGCAGTCCGCGCAGATATGACGTCCAATGAAACCGATGCTATGGATACGGATACGATTTATTCCTATCTGGCAGCTCTGAAGAAAATATTCGTTGTCGAGGATATGCAGGCGTGGAATCCGAACCTGCGCTCAAAGACCGCGATCTGCGGTTTTTTGCCGAATCACTGAATGGCAGTGTTTATCATTACCGTGATAAAAACGGTCTGGAATGTGACGCAGTTGTCCATTTGCGGAACGGGAGCTATGGACTGATCGAGATTAAGCTGGGGGGTGATTCGTTGGTGGAGGAGGGCGCCTGCAGCTTGAGAAAACTGGAGGGCCTGATTGATACGGATAGGATGAAGGCGCCTTCATTTCTAATGGTTCTTACCGCGACAGGAAATTATGCATACCGAAGGACAGACGGCGTGTATGTGGTTCCAGTCGGATGCCTGAAGAATTGAATATTGTGAGGGAATGCCAGTGCATTTTTCCTATCGATATGCCCGCATTTTCCATATTGGACACCCTGTTTGGGGATTATTATACTGGAATTATCAAGTTATAACAGTTCAAAGGAGGAAATGAACATGGGTGTTTACGCGGTAACCGGCGGCTCCAGCGGAATCGGGGCCAAGACGGTGGAGATGCTGAAGGCGAGAGGGAACCAGGTGATCAATATCGACTTAAAGGGCGGAGATATCTGCGCGAATCTGGCCACGGTGGAAGGGAGAAATGAGGTGATCCGCCAGCTTCACGCTATGGCTCCGGACGGGCTGGACGGACTGGTCTGCAATGCCGGTGTTTCCGGCGCCTGCGGGAATCTGCCTCTGGTCGTCTCGCTGAACTATTTCGGTGTAACCAAGCTGGCCAAGGGAGTGCGGGATCTTCTGATCAAAAAGGGCGGCAGAGTATCTGTCACATCGTCCAACACCATTTCTCAGGGAAGCGGGCGTATGGATATTGCAGATCTGCTGAACAATGTGGGCGATGAGAAGATGATCTGCGATATCGTGTCGGGGCTGGACCAGAAAAATGTCACAGTAGGCAACAGTATCTACGTGGCGACCAAATATGCCCTGGCTCGCTGGGTGCGCCGGGTGGCGCCTTACTGGGCGGCCCGTGGAGTCCGGGTCAACGCGGTGGCGCCGGGCAATGTGCGGACAGCCATGACGGGAGCCCTGGAGGGCGGAGCCAGAGCGGCGGTCAACGCATTGCCGATTCCCACCAAGTTTGGTGGGGACTCTCTGATGGAGCCGGATGAGATCGCGGGTGTGATTACATTTCTGGTATCTGAGGAGTCTCTGGGCATGAACGGCAACATTGTCTTTGTGGACGGCGGCACAGACGCGCTGCTGAATTCGGAAAAAGTGTATTAAGGGAGGGAGAACGATGAAATTGATTGAAAAATATCTCGAAGTGATGCAGAATAAAGATTATGAGGCCCTGGCGGTGCTGTTCTCCCCGGACGGCAGCCTGACCGACTATTGTCCCAAGGGAACGTCTCAGAGGGAGTATCATGTGTACGGCCAGGAAGGCATTCATATGTTTTTCCGAAACAAATTTACCTTTGGCCGGTTCTCCATCTCGGAGGCTGAGGTCATCAATGATCATCAGGCCAAATATGTAGCCAATTACGGAGGGTATCTGGTCATGGCCATTGCCACCATCCGCCGGACGACAGAGGACGGCAGGATTGAGCGGATGTCTGTCCGGCCCAAATAGGGAGCTATTTCAGAAGGAGGGATTGTCATGAATGAACGGCAGCTGCGCTATTTGAGAACTATTGCGGTGGAAGGAAATATCCGCGGAGCGTCCAGGGTGCTGTCACGCAATCCTTCCTCCCTGACCCGGATGCTGAAAAGCAGCGAGGAGGAGCTGGGAGTTGTCCTGTTTGCGCGGACGAGAGAAGGTCTGAAGGTTACTCTGGAAGGGGAAAGTTTTTTCGCTCTTGCGGAGACGGTGGAGAGGCAGTTTGAAGAGCTGAGGGCCTGGCTTGCTGCCGGATTTCAGACCGAAACCCCGGACGGTGCGGACACAACCTGCCTTCATAACTGGACGGAGAATGAGATACGGTATCTGCTGGCGATCTGCGAATACGGAAATATCTCCCGGGCGGCTCAGGAACTGTATGTTGCCCAGCCGTCCCTGAGCCAGATGGTTATGGAGCTGGAGGCCGAGCTGGGACGCCCTGTTTTTGAGCGCGGAAAGAAGGGCGTGCGGGAGACGGAATTTGGCAGGATGCTTCTTGAACGGTTGGAGGCCATCCGGCAGGGATTTCAGAATATTTACATGGAGATGGAAGAGTTCCAGCAGATGAAGCGTGGAAAGATCACCTTTGGGATTCCCATGAATCTGGGAACGTATCTGATCCCCCTTCTGCTTCCGGCGTTCTCTGAAAGATACCCCGGCATACAGGTGAATATCCGGGAGAATAATACGTCGGAACTGGAAAAGCTTCTGACGGACAAAAAGATTGATTTCTGTATCATGCACGATATGGGGAAACAGGAGTCTCTGGAGTATGCGGAATTTTCGGATGATCCTTTCTATCTGGTGGTGCCGTCGGAAATGAAGGAACAGCTGGGATTTTCCCATGGCCAGGTTTTGACGGCGGAGGATCTGCGAAAGCTGGAAAAGATTCCTTTTGTTATGGTTGCCAGACGGCAGAAGCTGCGCCAGGTTGTGGACCGGATTTTGTCCTGTGCGGGGATCAGTCCGCAGATTCGCTGCAGTACCAGAAGCATGGAGACGGCGAAGCGTCTTGTCGCGGCGGGAATGGGCGTAACATTTCTTCCCGGCTCTTATTTAACGCTTTATTCCGGGACGGATGGGGTGGAATGGAATCCGGTGGATGAAGCTCTCGGCGGCAGCTGGAAGCTGGTCGTGGCCAGACGGAAAAATGAGTCCCTGCCGCGGAGTTCGCGAGAATTTCTCCGTATGCTGCGGGAATGTCTGGATTAAACAAAATGGAAAGGAAGTGCTGCAATCCGAATCATACGGGTCGCGGCACTTTATATTTTTATACGAAAATGAATATTGACACGTTTCAAAATATGAAGTATACTGTGGTTATTCTGATTTTACACAGAAAAACGGTTTGGTTTACAGGAGGAAGTAGAGAAAGCGATGGAAGACAGCAGGCTGCGTCCCGGCGAAGAAAGTTTGATTCGGAAAACTGCGCTGCGGATTGTGAAAGAAACCCCGGGGATGTATGGAGTTCCCCACGTAGAATTTGATGCGGATTTCTATTGTACAGGCATGAAAGAAGAAGCATTCTGCTATGAGACAGAAAATGAATTTGTCGTTTACGTGGAGCATTTGCTTTTGACGGATGCCTGTCTGGTTACTGGGTCCTATGTGGAAGGCGAAAGATGGAAAACTGCGGCTGTCCTCTGTGAAGGGCGCAGACTGCTTCTGCACAGAGAAAAAGAAAGAGTATCTTTCACTTTTGAGATCAGCGGATTGACTGGGAAAACACGGACATTGCATATTCATTCTTTTATTCGGGAACCGGGGTTAACACTTCGGATAGAGCAGAATAATGAAGAACGTAGGGCTGGAATATACCGTAGGGAAAAATATCCGGCTATACAGATTGCTGCGGCCATACATTATGAATTTGGAATGCGCGAACTACTGAAAAAACTGGACGTGCCTTCCCGATTAAATGAAGCTGGTTTGGGATATCTTCTGCTTTTGGGTTTTGAGACTAATAATGAGGTGCATGGAGACTGGCCGCCTCACTGGCATTTGATTTTCCGCTGGCCGGATTACTGTGGTTCTCAGGCTCCTCATATCTATCTGGACGAGAACGGCAGCATGGTTCGCAATGTCATGTGCATTGATGGAATCCCAAAAGTAGGATATACCTATGTTCCGGGTGAATGGTGTGATATGATGGATATGTATGGAAGAAAGATTCTTAGTATTCGTTTAGATGAGGATGGAGGCATATCTGTGACAGCTTCTGGAAATCCGATTCTTAAGATGAGTGCATATCAGGAGGGCTGTGTGACACTTTTTGAAGAGAAAACAGAGATAGGAACAGTCCGGGTTCAGAATGATACACAGGAGGGACTCCTGCGTATCATCAAACAAAGGCCCGAACATTCTGAGGTGTCAGAAATTATCAGATATGATCCGTTGACCGGGAATATAAAAAGCCATATCAGCGGAAAATGATTTTCTGGTATGAATGAGACTGCGTTGTCTGCTTACCTTTCCGGCGGAAATGCGTGCCGGTAGGCTTGTGCTGCGAAAGTCAGAGATTCCTTGGGATCCATCGTGCCATTGAATACGTTGTTTACTGCCATCCCCAGGATACTCAAAAAATATCGTTCATCAAAATGGGTCTGCCGGTTGGGCGGAATCCGGTTTGTATGAGAGAGGGAAAGGCATTTTCTGGAAAGAGCCAGCCAGGGATACGTATCCAGAACCTCGTAATTATCATAGGTCTTAAGACAGGGAGAAACGCTTCCGAGTAAAGTCATGGCAGTGGTGACTTCCTCACTGCAGACCCATCGAACAAAATCGACAGCTTCCTGGGGGTTTTTACTGTTGCGGCAGACACCGATAGAACCTCCGCCCAGCAGCGGATTGGCTCCCGGTACTGGCGCATAGCCGATCTTGTTCGTTATGCGGGAACCGGAATCCAGCATTTCTGAAGCATAATTGCTGAAAAGCACCGTCATTGCAGTATCTCCCGCCGCGAATTCCCTTGCCGTTTCTCTCCACCAGTTGCTGTGCCGGAGCGGAGAGTAGAGCTGCGTTTCGGCCAGCTCCTGCATGGCCATGAGGCCAGCGGGGGTCTCCAGAAGGATATCGCTTTCCGGGGTAAACAGATTGCTGGTATGGCTGAAATACCGGGTAAGATATTCTGTGGCTGCAACACCGCTGTTGCCCAGCGTCAGCGTGGTCCCATAGGTAACTGGCGATGCCGGATTATATTTATGAGTGAAAAATCTGGCAATGCGGTTAAAACTTTCATAATCCTCCGGCGGCGCCAGCTCGCGTTTGTATTGTTCTTTATACAGTCTCTGAAGAGCTACATTTTCAAAAAGGTCCTTGCGATAGAAAAGAAGCTGTACACTTGGTGTCAGGGGGAGGGCATACATTATGTCTCCCACATGTGAGTATTTTGGAATCAATCCGGGAATAAAGGTCTGCAAAGTTCTGTCGAGATCCTGCGATAAGCTCTGGAGCGGAGTAAAAATCTGGGCTCCAAACCAGGAGAGCCAGGTATGATCCAGACGTATAACGTCAAAAACAGAGATATCCCCCAGACCCTTCAGAATCTCATGAAGTCCGTCGTAAGAGCTGATTACGATCTTTACCTGAACACCGGTGGCATCTGTGTACAGCTTAGATAGATTTTCGATGATTCGGCCAGTAGGACTGTCCAGTGTCAGAAGAGTGATGCTTTTGCCGTTTTTGCGGGAACATGACGTATTTACCCAGGGACGGATTCCATCATTGGTTAAAACCGTACTTTTCCTGTCCTCTGACGTTTCCTCAGACTGCTCGCCCTCCTGAAGCTGGCTGATAATCTGCTGAGCTGCGTTTCTTCCCAAAAGCCGGTAGTTCAGTTCATAACAGATGATTCCCCTGGAGGGCATGGTGAATAATGGGGATAATGTATATAACTGCACTTCTCGTTCCTGATGGAACGTGCGCTGAATATTGGCAAATGTCTGGGCCAGTCCGTAGTTAGTCATAAATACGGCTTCCAGTCCGGTATGTTCTGCCAAAAGCTGCAGAAAATGATTGTTGCAGTGGAGAGAATCAGTCTGAATAGAACGTACATGGCAGGCAGAACCGTTCAAAACAGAAAGAAAGCCTTCAAGAAAAACGCGCTCACAGGAGAATGTCAGACTTTCCGTTACAACGGCAATCTCCAAGTACTTTTTTCTGAGAATTTCTCTGGCAAGATCTTGCCCGGCTTTTTCATAATCGAATCCGAGATAAGGAAAATCTTCACTCTGCCGCCGTTCAATCAGGAGAACCTCCCGGGGTGAAAATCCCATGGAGACATAGTTTAAGGGAGAGCCGGAAGGCTGGCAGCTAAATGCGGCCAGTCCGGCGACACCGTCGGAACGGATGGCGCTCAGTTGGTTATTCTCGTTCTCCGGGTTGTCGGATGAAAGATAAAGGTTAACCGAATATCCGCAGGTTTCAGCATAATGTTTGAAACTGAGAAAAAAGTCGGTGTAATGCCGGTCATAAATATTGGGAAGCAGTACGGCTAAAACATTGGAAGCACCCTTGCGAAGCAGCTTCGCACGACGGTTGACGGTATAGCCAAGCTTTGCGGCCGCCTCTTCTACCAGACGGATCTTGTCGCTGCTCACATTTCCTTTTCCATTAAGTACGTTCGATACAGTGCCTTGAGCTACTCCGGCCAACCGGGCGATGTCTTTGATGGTCGTCATATAATTTCCACCCTTTCTCATTTCTTTCATTATACTTGAAATGATTCAATATAGCAAGAGAGAAACAAAAAAAGTCACAATTATTTGACACGTTTCAAGTCGTGTGATATAATTGGAACAGCTGAAAACTGCAGAAATTCAGTAAAGAAAGGGAAAAGGATATGAATAAACTTCAGAGAATATATGAAGAACAGGGGATTTTGGTAGCTGCCCATCGTGGTGTCAGCGGCGCCAATATCCCCTGTAATACGATTCCGGCTTTTGAAATAGCCGTGAAGAGCGGAGCAGCGATCCTGGAGATGGACTTGTTTAAGAGCACGGACGGAGATATTTTTATTTTTCACACTGGAAAAGAGCCGCACCTGTTGGGCAGGAATTTGGATTTAACCCTTTTGCCGTCAAAGGAAATCCGAAAGCTGAGGTTGCTGAACGCAGATTGCAATACGACTGGTTATGGAATTGATTCCTTTGACGATGTATTGGAACAGTTCAAAGGAAGATGTCTGTTAAATTTGGATCGCTGCGGAGGTTTCCTGAAGGATGCGATCCAATGTGTAGAGCGGCATAATATGAGGGATCAGATTCTGCTGAAATCAGCTCCGGAACCGGAATTGCTTAAGGAGGTGGAGGCGATCGCGCCGGAATATATGTATCTTCCGATTTATATGGAACAGGACACGGCTACAGAACGAATCCGCAGGATGAATATTAATTTTGTGGGAGCTGAATTGGTCTTTAAAACAGAGGATTCTCCTGTAGCTGCCGAGGAATACATTGATTCTATGCGAAGGAGAGGACTTGTACTTTGGGGCAATAGTTTGTTGTACGATGAGAAGGTGCCGTTGGATGGAGGTCACAGTGACGATATTTCTATATTGGGGCATCCGGAGGAAGGATGGGGATGGCTGGCAGAAAAGGGATTCGGCATTATACAAACGGATTGGGCCGTTCAGTGCAGAATGTGGCTGCATGGAAAAGGATGGATAAAATAAATGTAACGTATCAATTACTTTTTCAAGCGCGTTTGCTGGAAAATAGTAAAAAACGGGAGATAAAATGCGAAATTTATCGATAATTAACAAAAAATAGAAACTGATTTGTGAATTATTATAATTGACACGTTTCAATATTTAGTATAAACTAAATTACAACAATAAAACACATATTTTATGAAGGAGGAAGTACTATGAAAATAAGAAAATTATTTTCTGTATCGACAGCTGTGGTAGTAACTGTATCTTTGCTTGCCGGCTGCGGCGGAGGAGCTTCCGGTTCTGACAGCGGAACCACAGCGGCGGCAGTAAAGGAAGAAAGCACGACAGTTGAGGTATCGCAGACGGATTCCGGTGATTCCGCTTCGGAAGGAGATGAACTGAGCGGTACTATTGAGTATTGGTCCAGCTGGGGTGAGACGGAGAGCCAGGCTAAGGTGCTGCAGGAGGCCGCCGATGCTTTCATGAAACTGCATCCCGATGTGAAGATTAATTTTACATTTAATGGCCGTGATAACCGGTATTTAGTACAATCGGCATTGGAAACAGGAACTCAGATTGATGTTATGGATGCCAATATTGATAATATTCAGTCTCTGTGGACCGATCATCTGCTGGATTTGAGTGACTATATGGATAAAGCTTACGATACCACAGACGGAAAGCCGTACAAGGAATGTGTCATGCCCAGTATGCTGGAATTGACAAAATCTTTGTTTGACGGCAAGATTAAGTGTATTCCCTATATTCCTCAGTCAGTGTTGATCTTCTGTAACAAAGGTATTTTTGAGGAGGTCGGTATTACTGAATATCCGAAGACCTGGGATCAATTCAAGGACGCATGTGCAAAGATCAAAGCTGCCGGATATATTCCGCTTACTTCGGACGAGCAGAGAAAGTTTACCTGGGTAGGATACTATTTGGATCGTCTGGTAGGAGACGAAAGGGTGAGAGAAATTGCCGCCGACAGCTCCCAGTGGGATGATCCGAATATTCTTGTGGCAGCGAAAGCAATTGAAGAGTTGGTGAGTCTTGGTTATTTTGATCCCAATGTAGCGTCGAATCTTAATCAGGCAGCTGAACAGGATTTTGTGATCAATGGGAATATTGCCATGTTTCTTAATGGTACCTGGCTGCCGAATGAGACGTCGGAGTCAACTCCTGAGGGCTTCAAATGGGGCGCATTCGCCTATCCTGAAGTGGAGAACGGCATTAATGGCGCGGAGGCAGGAGCCTACAGTACCTATGCCATCGCAGTGAACAAGGATGTGTCAGAAGAAGTTGCGGATGCGGCCGTTGCTTTTGCGGTTTATTTGACTACCAGTGAATATGATCAAATGTTTTCGGATGTAGCAAAGTCCATTCCGATGAGTCTGGACGCCACCTGGCCTGACTCTCTTCTGGAAGCCCGCGAGGTTATAAACAATTATACGGAACGGTTCACGTCTCAAACAGGGTTGAGTACAAGTACAAACAGCAGCACAATTATTGGTGATGCATGTCTTAAATTGTATGGAGGAGAAATCACGGCGGAACAGTTTGTAGAACAGGCCAGCGACTTCTGACAGGAGATGTAACAAGAGTTATTGGATATTGCGGGGCAGAATGATTGGAGATGCATTCTGCCCTTTGCAGGTAAAGGGGGTAACAATTTGAAGCAGACAAAGCGATCCATCATAGTCTTTTTGGGGCCGGCGGTTCTTTTGTACGTACTGGTTTTTTTCTATCCGGTACTCCGCACCTCAATGATGAGCCTTTTTGAAATGAATAATATCAGCAGCCCAGTTAGGGAGTGGGGGTTCGTTGGGTTTGATAATTACGCCAAGCTGTTAAATACGCAGCTGTTTCGGATTTCCATGATAAATATCGGAAAAATATGGCTGTTTACCGGTATCGCAACTTTGGGTCTGGCGATGCTTCTGGCGCTTATACTGACTCAGGGTCTGAAATTTCAAAAGTTTTTCCGGGCATCTGTATATCTGCCCAATGTTATTGCAGCCGTAGCCGTAGGTTATATGTGGCTTTTGTTTGTGTTCAGCAAAAGCAAATTCGGACTGCTGACGAGCCTCTTCAATTTCCTGGGATGGGAAAAGATGGCCCAGTTTCAATGGCTGAGCGGAGAGAATTTATTCCTTTCTATGTGTATTGCCTATGTTTTCAGCAATACCGGATATTTTATGATGATGTACATCGCAGCCATGGAGAATATATCTCAGGATTACTATGATTCTGCCCTGATTGAAGGAGCCAATATTTTTCAGCGTTTTTTATATATTACACTGCCACTGATTAAGGGAGTATTGGGAATGTCTACAGTTCTGTGGACCACCAGAACCATCGGCTTCTTTGCTCTGGCACAGGTATTCAGCAATACCAGCACATTCACCCCGATGCTGTATACGTATCGCACCTTATTTGCGACGGAGGCAGGGAGTGAGAGCGTAAATCCAGGTATTGCGGCAGCTTCAGCAGTCGTTATGACGCTGACAGCGGTGATTGTTTCTCAAAGCTTGAAACATTTGATCAGAACAGAAAATTATGAGATATAGGAGGTGCAAGATGAATCATAAAAGGAAAATGATATCCGGATTGAAAAAGGAATTGCTTCGCCTGCCCGGGTATATGTTGGTTATTATTTGGGTTGGTTTTACGTTTTTTATGATTGGATGGATTATCCTGGCGTCTTTTTCCACGACGAGGGAAATTTTTACTGGAAATCTATTGGCCAGCGGCCTGCACTTTTCCAATTACACGAAAGCGCTGGTAGCCAACAAAGGGCTGCAGAATGTGATAAACTCTGTTATTTATACGGTACCGTCCTGCTGTTTGACTATTCTGGTCTGTGCGCCGGCGGCCTATTGTATCTCACGGTTTTCTTTTAGAGGTAATGGCCTGATTCAGAAGCTGATTCTGATTGGTCTTGCCATACCGGGTATAATGATTATCATGCCGCTTTTTTCAGTTTTCAACACACTGAAGCTTTCAGGAACACATTTTACTCTGATTTTTCTTTATACGGCGACTTCTGTGCCTTATACGACATTCTTTCTGATGCCGTTTTTTGCAGGAATATCACCGACCTATGAAGATGCGGCTGCTATCGATGGATGTGGTCCGGTTCGATGCTTTTGGCATATCATGTTTCCGTTGGTGCAGCCGGCTATTGTTACTATTACGATTTTTAACTTTATCAGTAAATGGAATGAATATTTTATGGCTCTTGTGTTTGCCAATAAATCAGGACTCCGTTCTATTGGCGTCGGATTATACCAGATAGTGTCGTCACTGATGATTTCCGGAGACTATGCAGGAATGTTTGCTTCCGTTGTGATTGTATTTATGCCGACGGTTGTGATTTACGCATTTTTGTCGGACAAGATTATTACCGGTGTGACAGCAGGCGGAGTTAAGGGATGAGAAGCAACACACAAAATGATAGGAAGGTGATGACGAATGAAATTAAGATTTTTGGGAGTCGGAGCGGCATATAATCCATCTCTGGGAAGCAATACTGCGTTTTTCATGTTAAAAGACCAATTATATTTGTTGGACTGCGGTGAGAGTACGTTTGAACGTGTGATAAGTCTGCCGGAATTGACCATATGCCGGGCAGTGAATGTGCTGGTAACCCATCTTCACGCAGATCATATTGGAAGCCTCAGTTCCTTTATTTCTTATTGCGGTCAGGTACTGAAAAAGCCGGTTCTCGTTGCAACGCCGGATGCTACTCTCAGAAAAATTCTGAAACTGATGGGAATACAGCCGGATGATTATGCGTTCCGGCAGGATTTCATTGAACTGTTTCCGGGGGAACTTAAAGTGACCCCGGTTCTGGTAGATCATGATCCGGGAATGGACTGCTATGGGTATTGTATCTGTGATGGAGAGGAGACGATTTTTTATAGCGGAGATGCCAACACATTGCCGCCTCAGATTTTGAACAGGTTTCTGAATAAAGAAATAGCGCGGGTATATCAGGAAACGACCTATCAGAAGAAAGGCAATGTGTATCACTGTTCGCTGGAGCAGTTGTGCGATATAGTTCCGCCAGTTGCCCGCAGTCGGGTTGTATGTATGCATTTTAACGGAGATTTTTTTGATGCGGTTCAGAGTGAAGGGTTTCAGATTGCGAGGCCGGTAGTCCTGCACAGAATCGCAGAGGAGGTGTGTGATGAAAAATTATGAAGTATTCGCTAATCATGCTCATATTTTCCAAAAGCAAGTGCGGAAGGAAGGAACTCCTGAGGAACTTATGCGTGTGATGGATTGCTGTGGCATCAGCCGTGCGGTGGCATTTGCACCGTTTCATAAATATTTTGACGATAGTCATTATAAAAATCCAAATCAATGGCTTGCTGACACAATCCGTGGAAACAGCCGTTTGTATGGATTTGGCGTGATTGATTTTTCCAGGGAAGATATGGCAGAACAGGTTCATGAAGCGAAACAGCTGGGGCTCTTAGGGCTGAAACTGCATCCTGCTTTTCAGAAGTTTAAAATTGATTCAGAGGCTGCATTCCGCGTATATGAGGCAGCTCAGAAAGAGGGATTGCCAATCTCTTTTCATACAGGGATTCACTGGCATCGAATCAGAGATTACAATATGCTGCTTTTTGACGAAGTAGCTTATCATTTTCCGGAACTCAAATTCAGCATGGAACATGTGGGAGGATATTCCTTCTTCCTGGATGGGGTGGCAGTTATGAGCAATAACCGCAGAAATGTCTATGCGGGTCTTACCAGTGTTTTTGACTGGGAGAAAAATAAGTATTGGTATTTGAATGATCAGCAGGTAAAAGACCTGTTGTGGCTTACGGGGTGTGACAGAAGTATTTTTGGTCTGGATTTTCCTTATAATGGCGCCAAAGAAATCACAGACGCTATTAAAAAAATACAGTCTCTGGGATTGTCGGAGGAGGAAGAGGCGATGATTCTTGGAGGCAATCTGGAGCGGTTTATTGCATAAATATCGGAAATTATGACAGATAATCGGTTTTGATATGGAAAGGGGAAGGATGAAATGAAAGAGAAGGGCAAAATGTGGATGCGTTTTCCGGAAGGAAGGTCTAAGGCTCTGACGCTTAGCTATGATGACGGCGTGGAGCAGGATATGCGTTTGATGGGATTGATGAAGCAGTATGGGCTGAAAGGTACTTTTAATCTGAACAGCGGGCGGTTTGCAGAAGAAGGAACGAAATATCCAGCGGGAACGATTCATCGACTGATGAGTCTCAGTCAGGCAAAGGCACTTTATAAGGACAGCGGCATGGAGGTAGCGGCACATGGTCTGACTCATCCGTTTTTGGAACAGCTGCCTCCGAACCAGTGCACTTGGGAGGTATTGGCTGATCGTGAAAACCTGGAAAGGGAGTTTGACACTATTATCCGCGGGATGGCCTATCCGTACGGGACTTACAGCGATTCGGTTGTGAATTGTCTGCAGGCGTGCGGGATTGTTTATGCGAGGACAACCATATCTACTCATAGTTTTGCACTGCCTTCGGATTGGCTTCGGCTGGAGGCTACCTGCCGTCACAAGGATCCGAAACTTATGGAGTTAGCTAAACAATTTATAGATGAAACACCGAGCCAGGATTCATGGTTGTTTTACTTGTGGGGACACAGTTATGAATTCGATTCTGACCATAACTGGAATGTAATTGAAGAATTTGTGAAATATACAGGCGGAAGGGACGATATCTGGTATGCAACGAATTTGGAAATTTATGATTATGTTGAGGCCTGGAAGAGTTTGGTATTCAGTGTAAATGGTTCACGTATTTATAATCCGACCGCATGTACACTATGGTTTTATTTAAATGGTGAGTGCAGAAGCATTCGTCCCGGAGAGATAATATGACAGGAGCCCACAGCAGATGAGAATGATGCAGGCTGATTTTAAAGAGGATTCACGCTGTCGGCGCAGGAAAAACAGTTGCGTTTTGTATGTTTTTTACGTATAATTGTTACATTCATTACCGTTCAGACAGTGGAAGAAAGCGGCCTGAACGGAGACTCGATTTCATCAAGTGAAGGAGAACATACAAATGAAGCTGCTTGAAGAACGGATTCGCCGGGACGGTATACTGGCGGAGGGAGATGTGCTGAAGGTTGACTGTTTTTTGAATCATCTGATGGACGTAGAACTGTTTCATGAGATGGGCATGGAATTTAAACGCCTGTTTGCGGACAAGCCCATCAACAAGATTCTGACTATTGAGGCCAGCGGCATCGGAATCGCCTGCGTGGTGGCGGAGTGCTTCAATGTGCCGGTGCTGTTTGCCAAGAAGGCTCAGAGCCTGAATCTGTCCGGGGACGTCTATACGACGAAGGTACAGAGCTACACCCACGGCCGGGTTTATGACGTGATAGTATCCAAGCGGTTTATCGGTCCGGAGGACCATGTGCTGATTATCGATGATTTCCTGGCCAACGGCTGCGCCCTGAAAGGGCTGATCGAGCTGGTGCAGAGCGCGGGCGCCACGGTAGAGGGCATCGGAATCTGTGTGGAGAAAGGCTTCCAGCCGGGAGGAAAGATGATTCGTGATATGGGAATCCGGCTGGAATCCCTGGCAATCGTGGAGAGCATGAATCCGGAAACCGGGGAGATCGTGTTCAGGGAACAGTAAGTTTCCGTAAAGAGAGACGCGAATATAGCTGGAAAGAGGTACAGAAGATGGAACCGTATGATCATGAAAAATTGGCCGCGCGGCTGAAAACGCGGGGATTTATCCCACACATTGCGGAGACGAAGGAAGAATTGACGAAGGAAATTCTGAATCTGGCAGGGAAAGGAAGCGTCGGATTCGGCGGTTCTTCCGGTATTGCCTCTCTGGGTGTTTTTGAGACGCTGAAGGAACAGGGCAACGATGTGTTCTGGCACTGGACCAGCGCAGACAAGAAGGATGCCCATAAGCAGGCCATGGAGGCAGATCTGTATCTGTGCACGGCCAACGCCCTGACTCTGGACGGTGAGATCGTGGAGATCGAGGGAACCGGCAACCGGCTGGGCGCCTTGCTGTTCGGGCCGCGGAAGGTGATCGTGGTGGCCGCGGAGAACAAGCTGGCGGCGGACGTGGACAGCGGAATCGCTCAGATCAAGAAAAACATCTGCCCGGGCAATGCCAGACGCCTGAAAAAGAACACGCCCTGCGCCCAGACGGACCAGTGCATGAACTGCTTGTCGAAGGACAGCATGTGCCGGGTGACAGCGGTATTTTCCCAGCCGCCCAGGCATGTGGAGGAATTTCATGTGATGCTTCTGAAGGACAGTCTGGGACTGTAAGCTGTTTTCAAAAGGTCAGGGATTGAACTCCTCCTTCAGCAGCCCGATAAGGC
>CANQSK010000052.1 GCA_947626475.1 uncultured Lachnospiraceae bacterium | reverse complement strand
GGAATGATGGATCATGGGAAGTCAGTTCTGGAAGCAGAGTTTGAAAACGAAGATATGGCACGTATTGCCATTATTATTCCCTGTGACAGCACGGATACATGGGTTGTGGCGGCATATGATGAAATGGATGATGTTGAGCTGTTTGAAGACTCATGGGACAGGATTATCGCAAAAGGGAAGTATTATCATGGCATCAGAGTCCGGGGCAACAAAAAGAATACAAACACATATAAGCTCTTTTCCATGAAGGTTGCAGAGTGTTGGAATATCGTGACAGAAAGGTGCAAATCGGCAGAGACCTTAGAAGAAGAGATTAAGAGGATTCTTATGTAGGTCGATAGTGATATAATTTAGATATGGTAAAAATAGATAAAATCGCGATATTTAAAATCATGGAAATGGATGTAAATAAAGGAAATTTGAAAATTTAGATACGCATATTTTGAAAAAATTGGCTCTCTGAGAAGGTCCTTTTTTGATATAGAAATATCTGGAGGTGTAAGATATGCCAAAATATGAAGTTATTATATGGTGGAGTAAAGAAGATAATTGTTATCTTGCGGAAGCGCCGGTTAATGTATGCATAGCTGAAAAATAACCAATCAGGGCAGATGAAGAAGCCGCTTTCAGGTTATTCGGGGCGGCTTTTTGTTGAGTTACAATATCGGCAATCAATCAGGCAATTTTATGCCGGATTCCTCTTTCCAACCGGAAGGAAATGTGTTATGATAGCCTAATACCGGAGAGAATGATACCACTTATAGCTGGAGGAAAATTATGGAGAAACCTGTGGAAGCCCCAATGGAGGCAGCTGAAAATTCAAAGAACTTTATTGAACAGGAGATAGAAAAGGACCTGGCGGAAGGTGTCTATGACCACGTCCAGACCCGTTTTCCGCCGGAACCCAACGGTTATCTGCATATCGGCCACGCCAAGTCCATACTGCTGAACTACGGTCTGGCTCAGAAGTATAACGGCAAGTTCAATTTCCGTTTTGACGATACCAATCCGACGAAGGAAAAGACAGAGTTTGTTCAGTCTATTATTGAGGATGTGAAGTGGCTGGGCGCCGATTTCGAGGACAGGCTGTTTTTCGCCTCGGATTATTTTGAGCAGATGTATGAGTGCGCCGTGCTTCTGATTAAGAAGGGAAAGGCTTTTGTCTGTGATCTGAGCGCCGAGGAGATCAGAGAATACCGGGGAGATTTTACCACTCCCGGAAAGGAAAGTCCTTACAGGAATCGGAGCGTCGAGGAGAATCTGAAGCTTTTTGAGGAGATGAAGGCCGGCGTCTACGCCGACGGCGAGAAGGTGCTGCGCGCCAAGATCGATATGGCCAGCCCCAACATCAATATGCGGGATCCGGTCATTTACCGTGTGGCCCATATGAGCCATCACAATACCGGGGACAAATGGTGCATCTATCCCATGTATGATTTCGCCCATCCCATCGAGGACGCGATCGAGCATATTACCCATTCCATCTGCACTCTGGAGTTTGAGGACCACCGGCCTCTGTACGACTGGGTAGTGCGGGAGTGCGAGTTTGAGAATCCGCCCAGGCAGATCGAGTTTGCCAAGCTGTACCTGACCAATGTAGTCACAGGAAAGCGCTATATCAAAAAGCTGGTGGAGGACGGCATCGTGGACGGCTGGGACGATCCCAGGCTGGTGTCCATCGCGGCCCTGCGGCGCAGGGGTTATACGCCGGAGTCCATCAAGCGGTTCGTGGAGCTGTGCGGCGTTTCCAAGGCCAACAGCTCAGTGGATTACGCTATGCTGGAGTACTGCATCCGGGAAGATCTGAAGATGAAGAAGCCCAGGATGATGGCGGTTCTGGACCCGGTGAAGCTGGTGATCGACAATTATCCGGAGGGACAACGGGAGATGCTTTCCGTCCCCAACAATACGGAGAATGAAGAGCTGGGAGAGCGCCAGGTGCCCTTTGGGAGAGAGCTGTATATTGAGAGAGAGGACTTTATGGAGGTTCCGCCGAAGAAATATTTCCGCCTGTTCCCCGGCAACGAGGTGCGCCTCTTCGGAGCCTATTTTGTCACATGCACCGGGTGCGAGAAGGACGCGGACGGCAATGTGACGGTGGTTCACGCCACTTATGATCCGGAGACCAAAAGCGGTTCCGGATTTACTGGGAGAAAGGTGAAGGGGACCATCCACTGGGTCTGCGCGGATACGGCAAAGAAGGTGGAGTGCCGCCTTTATGAGAATATAGTGGATGAGGAGAAAGGGAAGCTGAATGAGGACGGCACCCTGAATCTGAACCCCAATTCCCTTACGGTTCTGAAGAACTGCTATGTGGAGCCGGCCCTGGCGGAGGCGAAGGCCTATGACAGCTTCCAGTTCATGCGCAGCGGTTACTTCTGTGTGGACTCCAGGGACAGCAGGCCGGACGCACCGGTATTTAACCGGATCGTGTCTCTGAAGAGCTCTTTCCGGCTGCCCTAAAAGATAACAAAGCCTAAAGAATAACAAAAAACTGCCGCAGGTTTTTTCCTGCGGCAGATGTGTCCAGCCCAATGATCAGAAAGGCTTCTGATCTTCCTCAATGGTGGTATCCCCGGCGGCCTGTTCAACGGTATCCGCGGCCTTCTCCACAGCTTCTTCCACAGCATTGGCGGTTTCTGCCGCTGCGGAAGCGGCGTCGTCGGTGACCTCCTCAAACACTTCGGCGGCCTCCGGAACCTTCTCGGCTGCCTCCTCAGCAGCTTCCTCAACAGTTTCAGCGGCTTCCCTGCTGAAGCTCTTGGCCTTCTCGGCGGCTTTCTCCGCAACTACCTTTGCCTTGTCCTTGGCGATAGTGGCGGCGCTTTTGGCCTTCTCGGCGGCCTGCCCTGCGGCTCCCTTTAATTTCTCCACGGCCTCGTCCTTCTTGTGGAACAGGGCGGTGTACTTGCGCTCAGGCGCTGCGTCCAGGGAATTCAGTTCCTCCATATCTTCCTCGGTTTCGTCTTCATTTCCCTCAAAATCGTGGAAATCTTCATCCAGCTCCTTGCTGAAGGATTTGTACTTCAGGAAATAGGAGACTGCTGCTGCGGCCGTTCCGATGACTGCGGCAAGGGCCACGATCCTGCCGAATTTTTTCTTTGCCATAATAGATACCCCTTTCTGAGATCATAATCATTTCCTCTATTGTAATACCATTATCCCAAAAAATAAAGGTGTATATCAGGAAAATTTTGAAAAAAATGAGAAAACCGGCCTATCTTCCCATTTTCCGGTGGTAAATCCGGGCGATTTCGTCCAAAATCTCCGTGTGGGTAAAGTCTTTGGCGTAGACGATCTGGATCTCCCGCACCATGCTCAGGTTCTCGATGGGGAGAATGCGGAATTTGTTCTTCCGGACTTCGTCCACGCAGGAGCTTTTGGAGATGACGGATACGCCGAAGTTCCCGCGGACCAGCTCCTTGATGGCCGCGTTGTTGTCCACCTCCAGAATGACATTGAAGGCGCTGAGGGACTGGTTCTTCCCAGCCAGGCTGTTCTCGAACAGGCTTCTGGTGCCGGAGTCCGGCAGCCTGAGGATCATCTTTTCCTGTTTCAGCTCCTCCAGGGTGACCACGCTTCGGGAGGACAGGGGATTGTCGTTGGAAACGGCCAGAACCAGGTAATCCGTATCCAGGAGGACAGAGTTGTAGGAGTCCGGATGAGCCAGGGCGCCCTCGATGATAGCGATGGAAATCTCGTAAGTTCTCAGTTTATCATAAATATTTTTTATGGTGTCAGAAATTACCGTTATGTGAATATCGGGGTGTTCCGCCCCGTATATGGCCAGGACCTGGGAGACGATATTGTTCTCCGCAGTGGGGGTGACGCCGATGGTCAGCCGGCGGATACGTTTTTTTTCGTCCTCAAGCTCCTGCTTGAGCCCGCCGTACAGGTTCTTGATCCTGCGGGCGTAGCGAACGGCGATTTTTCCTTCCTCAGTAAGAATCAGCTTTTTTTCCGTCCGGTTGAAGATGCGGATGCCCAGCTCCTCCTCCAGAAGCTTGATATGATGGCTGACGGCCGGCTGGGTCATGTTGAGTCTGCGCGCCGTCTCCGTGAAGTTCAGCGAGTCCACCACGGACAGCAGAGTTTCTATCTTGGCGTCGATCATTAGGGACCTCCATAAATTATTTGAATGATATATAAGAAAAATTTGATTTTATTTTATCAAAAAATGTGCATATAATCAACATAAAAAAATTCCGGAAGGGGTAATGCGTCATGTACGAGTTTTATGGGAATCTCAGCCAGGTGTCCGTAATTCTGGTCAGCCTGTCGGTCATCCTGTTTGCTGGATTCCTGGTAACCAGAGTTACTAAATTTTTTAATCTGCCGAATGTCAGCGGTTTTATCATAGCAGGCATTCTGATAGGTCCGTACGCGGGCAGGCTGATCCCGAAAGAAGTGATCGACGGCATGGACTTTGTCAGCGATATTGCTCTGGCCTTTATCGCGTTCGGCGTCGGCCGCTTTTTTCGTGTGTCCGCTCTTAAAAAGACAGGGAAGAAGGTAGTGATCATTACGCTGCTGGAGTCTCTGACCGCGGGAGTGCTGGTAAGCCTTATGCTGCGGTACGTTTTCCATGTCTCATGGACCTTCGCCCTGGTCACAGGGGCCATCGCTACGGCCACAGCTCCGGCCAGTACGCTTATGACCATCCGTCAGTATCACGCGCGGGGCGAGTTTGTCGATATCCTTCTCCAGGTGGTGGCCATGGATGATGTAGTCGCTCTTCTGGCCTTCAGCGTGGCTTCCTCCGTAGCCCAGGCAGGGCAGGGCGGAGCCATGTCGTGGCCGGATGTTTATGTGCCGGTTCTCTGCAATCTGGCGGGGATTCTTCTGGGGCTGGCCGGCGGCTTCTTCCTGAAAAGGCTTCTGGAGCCGGGGCGGAGCAAGGACAACCGCCTGATCCTTCCGGTCGCTATGCTTCTGGGACTGTCCGGCCTGTGCAGCGCCATGGACATTTCTCCCCTTCTGTCCTGTATGGCGTTCGGTGGCGCTTTTATTAATCTGACCTCTGATAAGAAGCTGTTTCATCAGATCGACCGGTTTACGCCGCCGATCCTGTCCTGCTTTTTTATCCTTTCCGGCATGAGGCTGGACGTAGGAGCGCTTCGGACGGCGGGAGTCATAGGGGTTGCCTATTTCCTGGTGCGGATCGTGGGAAAATATCTGGGCGCTTACCTGGGCTGCGCCTTCTGTAAGACCGACTGGAAGGTGAAAAGGTATCTGGGTGTGGCCCTGATTCCCCAGGCAGGCGTTTCCATCGGGCTGGCGGTGCTGGGGCAGCGTCTTCTGCCGGAAGCCATGGGAAATCTTCTGTCCACTATCATCCTTTCTTCTTCCGTGCTCTATGAGCTGGTAGGACCGGCCAGCGCCCGGGCCGCGCTGTTTTTGAGCGGGGCGATTCCGGGAGGGAAAGCTGCGGAGGCGTCCAAGGCTCATGAAAAGGCCGCGGAGGCATCTAAGGCCCATGAAAAGGACGCGGAGGCATCTAAGGCCCATGAAAAGGACGCGGAGGCATCCCGGGCTCATGGGAAGGCTGCGGAGGCGCCCCAGGCCGCTGGGGAGGAAGCGAAGGCGAAGCCTGAGCATACCGGGAAAAAACACAAGAAAAAAGCAGAAAGCAAAAACCGTAAGAAAGAGAAGAAGAAGTCCCGCAGGCAGGAAGAAAAAATGCCGAAGGAGGCGGTGATCGCCTGGAAGGTTCCTGAGAAAGATCTTTGGAGCGACCATCTGAGCGTGGTCCCGAGGATGATCCGCCGTCAGACGCCGTCAGAGAACCGGGGGAAACCGGAGAAGATCTGGCTGAAATAAACGGTCTAAGAGATGCGCGGCAGTGTTCCTGTCTTTTGTCCATTTAATATCATTTATATTGTTCCCCTTAAGGGAGTTCTGTGATATAATGACGGGGAAATTTTTAGATCTGCGCCTTTGAGCGTTAAAACCCGGAGTTTTCGGGTTTGGCGCGCCAAGCGGCGCAGAAAGTTTGTGAAATGGCAGGAGAGGGAAATGGAAGGTTCGGTCAGAAAGCGAAAAGCGGGGCTTACGGCGTTCTTTTTCAGCGGCATCTGCGCCATCAGCGTAGGCGTTGTGGTCAGTCTGCTTCAGGAGCAGCACGGATTCGATTACGGGACGACGGGAACGCTGATCGCCCTCATGAATATCGGCAACCTGACGGCAGGGTTTGCGGCAGGAATTCTGCCGGGAAAGCTGGGAATGAAGCGGAGTGTAACTCTGCTTACAATAGGTTACATAATAGGTTATACGCTCATGGGATTTACGGGACTGATATCGGTATTGATGGCGTCCTTTTTCCTGCTGGGCATCGCCAAGGGTTCCGTTATCAATACCTGCACGATCCTGGTAGGGGACAACAGCGAAAACCGTACTGCAGGAATGAACCTGATGCATGCCTGTTACGCCTGCGGCGCTCTGTTATGTCCCTTCCTTATCGCGGCGGCCGCAAAGGCAGGCGCCGCGTTCCCCATGTGGACGCTGGCGGCCTGCGGAGGCGTCCTGTGGCTGGTGCTTCTGGTTACTCCCATGGAGGGAGCGGCAGGCAGAGGTCAAAAAAGCGGCGCAACCGACTGGAGCTTTCTGAGAAGCAGGCGGTTTTGGCTGCTGACCGGCCTGATTTTCTGCCAGAACGCGGCGGAGACCAGTGTGACCAACTGGATGGTTTCCTATTTCAAGGGAAGCGGGATTATCGGGGGAGCCTTAAGCGCCTACACAGTGACGGTCATGTGGACGGCGACTCTGGCGGCGCGTCTCCTCATCGCTTTTGTGATTCCCCTTAAGCGGCCGGCCCGGGCCATGATCGTGATGTCTCTGGGCTGCATCGGCTTTTACTTCGCCATGATGCAGGCCCATACCCAGCTTCCTGCGATTCTTCTTCTGTTCTGTTTCGCCTTCAGCATGGCCGGCATGAATCCTACGGCCACGTCTCTTGCCGGAAAAATGACCAGCGTTGCCAGTATCGGGGTAATGCTTCCGACTGCCAGCAGCGGCGCGATCCTGATGCCCTGGTTCATCGGCATGGTGGCGGAGCGCTGCGGGATCAGCGCCGGAATGGCGGCCAATATCCTTCCCTGCGCGGGTCTGTTTATCTTTGCCCTGCTGGTCAGCAGGCTGCCGGAGGAGACGGCTGGCGGCTCCCGGAAAATCTCTTGATTGACACATAGAAAATCCGTTGCTATAATCAATGGCAGCGCTGAAATCACAGATCCGGCGCGGTTCAGGAAAAGGATGCAGGAGGGAGTTTTACTATGAAGGAAATGCAGGAGATTCATCAGCAGTTTCTGACAGGTGAGAGGGCGCTGTTTCAGGGAACTGATCTGAAGATATACGACACCATTTTTGACGATGGTGAGTCGCCGCTGAAGGAAAGCCGCAATATCGAGCTGTACGGAAGCATGTTTAAGTGGAAATACCCCCTCTGGTACGCGAAAAATATCACCGTTAAAAACTGTACCTGGTTTGAGATGGGACGGGCCGGAGTCTGGTACACGGATCACATCGCTGTGGAGGACTCTTCCATTGAGGCTCCCAAGAATTTCCGCCGCTGCCATGACGTGACTCTCAAAAATGTCACATTTCCCAATGCGGCAGAGACGCTGTGGTCCTGTGACGGCGTGGTCCTGGACCATGTGATGGCCAAAGGCGATTATTTTGCCATGAACAGCCGGAATATGACTGTCCGGGATTTCACCCTTTACGGCAACTACTCTTTTGACGGCGCGAAGAATGTGGAGATCCGCGGCGCCAGGATGCTGTCCAAGGATTCCTTCTGGAACAGTGAAAATGTGACCGTTTACGATTCCTTTATCTCCGGCGAATATCTGGGATGGAACGCGAAGAATCTGACGCTGGTCAACTGTACGGTCGAAAGCCTGCAGGGCATGTGCTACATTGACAATCTGGTGATGAAGAACTGTAAGCTGGTCAACACGACTCTGGCCTTTGAGTATTCCACAGTGGACGCGGATATTACCGGAAAGATCGACAGCGTATTCAATCCGGCCAGCGGGATCATCCGGGCCGGACATATTGACCAGCTGATCATTGAGAAAGATAAAGTAGACCCGGAAAAGACCAGGATCATCTGCAGGGACGACGAGAAAAAGGAAGCGTGCGCGTAGGCGCGGCGGAAGCAGGCAGGACTGTCTGAGAAAAGGAGACCTTTGGTGAAATACGATTTTGACACAATTATTGACCGCCGCCCTACTCACTGCATGAAGTGGGATGTGGCGGAGGGAGAGCTGCCCATGTGGGTGGCGGATATGGATTTTGCCGCGGCGCCGGAGATTCGGCAGGCGATTGAGAGACGGGCCGCCCATGGGATCTTCGGCTATCAGGACGTGCCGGAAGAGTGGTATCAGGCTTATCTGGACTGGTGGAAGAGGCGCCATGGCTTTGTCATGGAGAAAGACTGGCTGATTTTTTGTACCGGCGTGGTTCCGGCCATTTCCAGCATGGTTCGGAAGCTGACTACTCCTGCGGAGAAGGTTGTGATTCAGACGCCGGTCTACAATATTTTCTTTAACTCCATTCTCAATAACGGACGGCAGGTCCTGGAGAGTCCTCTGCGTTATGAGAACGGAAAGTACGAGATGGATTTTGCTGACCTGGAAAAGAAGCTGTCCGACCCGCAGACGTCCCTTATGATACTCTGCAATCCCCACAATCCGTCAGGCAATATCTGGAGCAGGGAGGAACTGGCCCGCGTCGGGGAGCTGTGCGCCAGGTATCATGTGACGGTAATTTCCGATGAGATTCACTGCGACCTGACAGACCCGGGGCATGGCTACGTGT
Source organism: uncultured Lachnospiraceae bacterium (assembly GCA_947626475.1). Taxonomy (GTDB): domain Bacteria; phylum Bacillota; class Clostridia; order Lachnospirales; family Lachnospiraceae; genus UBA3402. The sequence goes on along the minus strand of CANQSK010000052.1, from coordinate 11,053 downwards.
CTTTCGCGTCCGTTTCCGAGACCTGCAGGAATATAAGCATTGCATGCATAGCCCCTACAAAGGCCTTCAATCTGGCCGGACTTCAGACGGCGGCGGTGGCCGTGGCCGATGAAAACCTGCGCCATAAGGTCTGGAGAGGACTCAACACCGACGAGGCCGCGGAGCCCAACGCTTTTGCCGTGGACGCGGCTGTTGCGGCGTTTACGCAAGGAGAGGCCTGGCTGGAAGAACTGAGAGAGTATCTTTGCCGGAATAAAAAGACGGTCCAGGACTTTATAGAGAGTGAGATTCCTCAGATTCATGTGGTACCCTCAGAAGCAACCTATCTTTTGTGGCTGGACTGCACAAGGTTACTGGACTGCGGGAGAGAAAGCTGCGCCGACGGAAGCGGAGCCGGAATAAAGAACGCGGCCGGTCTGGCGGCTTTTCTCCGCCGGGAAACGGGACTGTATCTGTCGGAAGGCGGCCAGTTCGGCGGCAACGGAGACCGGTTTCTCCGGATGAATACGGCCTGCCCGAGGGCGCTTCTGGAGGACGGGCTTCAGCGGCTGAAAAGGGGTGCTGCGGCACTCAAAGCTGCTCTCTGACAAATTCCGGCACCAGAAGGAGGGCAATTCCTCGCCCCTTTCCCCGACGATCTATGCATCAGACGATTCTTCTGACTGTGCAGTCCGGCAGGCCGCATGATCAGGTGTTGAGTATCTTTGTCTGGAACGCTTCCGGGCTTACCCATACGTCAGGGCCATGAATCAGGTCTGTCAACTGGCCGCAGCCCCCGAATACCCAGGCATATATTTTCTTCATCCCTGCGCCGCAGACTACCTTCTTCAGCTGTTTGCAGTCTTTGAAGGCAAAGGGAGGAAGGCTTGCCACTCCGTCCGGCAGGACGATTTCCTCCAGCCCGCAGCGGACGAACGTATAGCCCCACAGGCTGGTGAGTCCGGCGGGCAGGTCCAGATGATGGAGATTTACGCAGCCGTCAAACAGAAATTCGCCCATGTCGGTGACCGAATCCGGTATGTGAACCGCCGTAATCTCAGAATGTCCGCTGAAAAGGCCGTCAAAAAGGACAGTCACAGGAATGTGATTGTGGGTCGCGGGGATAGTCACTTCCGCCTCATCCCCCTGATATCCCGTGACGCAGTAATTGCCGTCTTCCATTAATTTATAAGAAAAATCCTGCATGGGAATGCACCTCCGGGCTGTTTTGGTTTAACTGTATGATTCCGTTTTTATAGCTTTATTATGAGGATTTTTTCGGTATACGTCAAGAGGAATCTACAGGTTTATGATACTTGTGAAAAGGATGTAATAGCGCCCTTGTTTGATGGAGTTATCAGGTATAATGATAACAACACAAGGAGGCGCGGTTTAATGGCGAATCATTCAGGCGAAGAGCATATGGCTGTGTGTTCTCATAATGTGAATCTTGACAGCGAATATGTTCAATGGATACATGAAATCAAACAGCGTTTTCGTAATGCGCAGATAAAAGCTGCTGTGAAGGTGAATTCTGAACAGCTTTTTTTCAATTGGCAGCTTGGCCGTGATCTTGTTACCAGACGCGCAGAGGAAAAATGGGGCAAGGGAGTAGTTGAACAGGTCAGCCTTGATCTGAGGGCAGAATTTCCGGGTGTAAGAGGATTCAGTACGTCAAATCTCTGGTATATGAAAAAATGGTATCAGTTCTATTCAGGTTCTCTGTGTGAAGAAAAAACCCAACGGCTTGTCGGAGAAATTATGCAATCAAATTATTTGCGGCTTCAGCAGATCGGAACGCCAATGGAAGAGGAGAAAATCCAACAGTTTGTTGGAGAAATTCCTTTCCCGCTTTTTTTCAGCTATGTTCCGTGGGGACATCATATTTTGATTATAACGAAATGCAAAAATGTTGAAGAGGCCTTATTTTATATTCGCCACGCTATTGATAAAGGTCTGAGCCGAAATGCGTTGGATGATTATATTCGTGCCGATTTCTATCATGTATCCGGTGCAGCTGTCACGAACTTTTCCGACAAGCTTTCGTTTCCTCAGGGCAAACTGGCGCAGGAAATGCTGAAAGGAAATTATAATCTCGGTTTTATCAGTCTGCCGGGCGGCTATAGTGAAACCGCACTGGAGGATGCCATAGAACAACGGATGACAAGATTTCTGCTTGAATTGGGCGATGGATGGGCATTTGTCGGCAGGCAAAAGGAAATTATCATTTCCGGAAAAACCAGGAAGATTGACCTGCTTTTCTATCATATCTATTTGAGGTGTTATGTGGTGATAGAATTGAAAGTGAAGCCATTTGAGCCAGAATTTGCAGGTAAGCTTAATTTTTATGTAAATGCGGTAAATGAACTGATTTGCAGAGAGAGCGATAATCCGTCCATCGGCCTTTTGATCTGCAAAGATATGGATCGAACTGAAGTGCAGATGGCGTTTGAAGGAATAACGACACCCATGGGTGTGGCGACTTACGACAATGTAAAGATTAAAGAAATTCAGGAATATCTGCCAACAGCTGAACAAATCCGGCAGCAAATTGAGATTGCGGAAAAAGAATTCAAATTGAATATGCATAAGGAAGCACAGGAAACATATGTTGACACAATGTCAGAATAGGTGTATAATGAGAAAAATGACATAACGTCAAAATGCTGAAGGGAGCGCGCCATGCCGAAGGGATCGCCGGAACTGACCAACGCCCGCAGAGAAGAGATCATCAATGCCTGCGAAAAGCTTTATCAGACCATGAGCTTCAAGGAAATTACCATCAAGGAGATCGGAAACGCCACCAGTTTTACCCGAACCTCCATCTATAATTATTTTCAGACGAAGGAAGAGATTTTTCTGGCCCTTCTGAAGCGGGAATATGAGCTGTGGATCGCGTCTCTGAGGCAGACCATGGAGCAGAAGGAACAGATGACAAAGGACGAGTTTGCCGGTATGCTGGCCCGCTCTCTGGAGGAACGCGCCCAGCTTCTGAAGATCCTGTCCATGAACCACTACGATATGGAGACCGGAAGCCGCCAGTCCCATCTGGCTGAGTTTAAGATTGTGTACGGAGAATCCATCCGCACGGTTTCGGCGGGACTGGAGCGTTATTTTCCGGACATGACGGCTTCGGAGAAGCAGAATTTTATCTACACGTTCTTTCCGTTTATGTTCGGTATTTACCCCTACACTTTCGTCACAGAAAAGCAGCGGACGGCGATGGAGGAAGCCAATGTCAATTATGTGTTTATGACGATTTATGAGATTACGTTCAACTGCGCGAGAAAGCTGTTGAACTGAGAAGGAGGAAGTTTGAAATGAAGAAACTGGGATTCGGGTTAATGCGTCTGCCCCAGCTGGACCGGAATAACGCCGCGGCTGTGGATGTGGAGCAGGTGAAGAAGATGGTAGACCTGTTTATGGAGAAGGGCTTTACCTATTTTGATACAGCATGGATGTATAATGGGTTCGCAAGCGAAAATGTGGCAAAAGCGGCTCTGGTGGACCGCTACCCCAGGGACAGCTTCACCCTGGCCACAAAGCTACACGCCGGCTTTTTCAATTCTCTGGAGGACCGTGATAAGGTGTTCAACGCCCAGCTGGAGAAGACCGGGGCGGGATATTTCGATTACTATCTGCTTCACGGCGTTGAGGAGGCCATGTATCCAAAGTATGAGAAGTTCGACTGTTTCAGCTGGCTGCTGGACAAGAAAGCGAAGGGGCTTGTGAAGCACGCAGGTTTCTCTTTCCATGATACGCCCCAGCTTCTGGACGAGATTCTGACCAGGCATCCGGAAATGGAGTTTGTGCAGCTTCAGATCAACTATCTGGACTGGGAAAGTCAGTGGGTGCGTTCCCGCGGCTGTTACGAGACGGCCAGGAAGCATAATAAGCCGGTTGTAGTGATGGAGCCGGTTAAGGGCGGAACACTGGCCAATGTCCCGGCGGAGGCGGAGCGGCTGTTTAAGGAATATGCTCCCGACCGAAGCGTATCCAGCTGGGCGATTCGTTTTGCCGCCAGTCTGCCGGGGGTGATGACAGTGCTTTCCGGAATGTCCAGCGTTGCCCAGATGGAGGATAATCTGAGCTTTATGGACGAGTTTGAGCCTCTGACGGAGGAAGAGAGAAATCTGTGCTTCCGGGCAGCGGATATCATAAACGCGCAGATTGCCGTTCCCTGTACCGGCTGTTCCTACTGCACGGAGGGATGTCCCATGCACATTGCCATTCCCCAGTATTTCTCCCTGTACAACGAGGATATGCGGGAGCGCCTGGATGAAAAGGGATGGACTGTCAATTATACCAATTATGAGATCCTGAACGGCAAATTCGGCAAGGCCTCCGACTGCGTCGGCTGCGGCCAGTGCGAGAGCGTCTGCCCTCAGCATCTGCCGGTTATTGAAAACCTGAAAAAAGTTTCCGAACATTACGGAAAATAAAAAGGAGGAGCTGTTATGGAGTTTACAGAAGTAGTAAAGAACCGTTATTCCTGCAAAAAGTACGACGGGCGCCAGATCACAAAGGAACAGCTGGACGCGATTCTGGAGGCGGGGCGTCTGGCCCCCACGGCCAAGAACTTACAGGAGCAGCGTATCTATGTGATCCAGTCGGAGGAGGGCCTTGCCAAAATTGATAAATTGACTCCCTGCCGCTACGGAGCACCCACAGTCCTGGCGGTTGCCTTTGACAGGAATAATGTATTCACCTATCCCGGCGGGAAGCGGGATTCCGGCGTGGAGGACGCGGCCATTGTAGCCACTCATCTGACTCTGGCGGCCTGCAACGCAGGCGTGGACAGCTGCTGGCTGAACTTCTTTAACCCGGAAGATGCGGCGAGAGAGCTGGGCCTTCCGGAAAATGAGGAGGTTCTCATGCTTCTTGATCTGGGATACGCAGCGGAAGGGGCGGGTCCCCTGCCCAACCACAGTAGCCGGAAGGAGCTGGCGGAGACGGTCAGCTGGCTGTAGGATTTATGATCGGCGGGGCTGCTGTCCTTTATGGATTGCTGCGCAGCAAATATGGTCATATTGACATTCAGGCCAAAAAGGAATATGCTGAAAGCAAGTAATATGGCGAATGGCGCGGCCGTCTGTATGCGGCCGCGTTCATACGCGTAATTATGCGATCATAAAGAGAAGGAGATGTTTGAAATGAAAGTATTGGAAACTACCAGCGCCCCCGGAGCCATCGGCCCCTATTCCCAGGGCTATGAAGTCAATGGATTTGTGTTTACATCCGGTCAGATTCCGGTTGACCCGGCAAGCGGAGCGGTGCCTGAGGGCATCGCGGCTCAGGCGGAGCAGAGCTGCAAAAATGTGGGCGCGATTCTGAATGCCGCAGGGGTGGATTATACGAAGGTGGTCAAGACCACATGCTTTTTGGCTAATATGGGTGACTTTGCAGCCTTTAATGAGGTTTATGCCCGTTATTTTACGTCCAAGCCTGCCCGCAGCTGTGTAGCTGTTAAAGATCTGCCCAAGGGTGTGCTGTGCGAGGTTGAGGCCATCGCCGTAAAGTAGGATGAATGGTAAAAGGAGAAGATTTGTTTATGATGGAAATGAAATGTGTGGCTGCCGTTTTTAGTCCCACTGGGACTACGGCAAAAGTTGCCGCGGCTGTGGCGGAGGGTACGTCTCTTCCGGTCCGGACTGTAGATCTGTGCAGACAGCCGGAGGAAGAGACGCTGGATGACGGCGAACTGCTGCTCGCCGCTGTGCCGGTGTACGGAGGACGCGTTCCGGCTGTGGCGAAAGAGCGCCTGAAGAACCTTCATGGCCGGGGACCGGCCATAGCTGTGGCTGTGTACGGCAATCGCGCCTACGAGGACGCTCTTTTGGAGCTGAAGGATACGCTGACGGAAAATGGTTTTACCGTTGTGGCGGCCGGAGCGTTCATTGCGGAGCACAACATGGTCCGCAGTATCGCGGCGGGCCGTCCGGACGAGTCGGATCTGCAGAAGGCCGGAGAGCTGGGAGAGAAGGCGCGGAAGAAACTGGATGACTGCAAAGAGCTGAAGGCAGTGGAGGTGCCCGGGGATCCCGGTTACAGAGATAAGAAGCCGGGAGGCGGCATGGCGCCCCATGCCGGCAGCAAGTGTGTGCGCTGCGGCGCCTGCGCGGACGCCTGTCCCGTAAACGCCATTCCCAAAGACGCCCCCGAGAAAACGGAAAAGAACTGTATCGGATGTATGCGGTGCGTTTCCATCTGTCCGCAGAAGGCACGCGACCTGCCTGCGCCTGTGAAAATGGCCGTGGCCGGAATGCTGAAAGCCAAATGCGGCAGGCCTCTTCAGCCGGAGCTTTTTCTCTGATGAAAAGATGAGGAGTATGCCTCCGGCCGGTGAATGCCGCAGGGTCAAAGGAGAGGATTTTATGGAAAACGTCAAACTGCGGCGTCTGATCTTTTTCGCGCTGTGCTGCGACCTGGGCCTGATATCCAAACGGCTGATCGCGCCGGTCTCCAACCTGATTACGGACTCTCTGCATATACCGGGAGGGATTGGTACAAGCTTTTCGCTGATGTTTCTTGTGCTAGCGGCGGCGCTTCTGCCCAGGTTCGGATGCGGGATGCTGATGGGGGCGGTGCAGAGCCTCCTGGCGCTGGCTTTGGGAATGACGGGAAGCATGGGAGCGCTTTCGCCCATCGGCTATATCGTCCCCGGTCTGACGGTTGATATTGTTCTGTTCCTGTCCGGAAAGCTGAAAATCCGCTAGGATATCGCGATGACGGCGGCTAATATGCTTGCCGCGGTTTCCGCGGCCCTGACAGCGAATCTTATTGTTTTCCGTCTCAGAGGCCCGGCGCTGATGCTCTATGCGGCGGTCTCGCTTACCAGCGGCGCCATATGCGGCCTGCTGGCGGGGAGCCTGCGGACTTATCTTATGCCGGTAATCGGTTGTTGCGGGAAAGGATATCTGAGATCATGAAGCCAAAAAGAGTATTTATTGCCGTTTTGGTTCTTATCACGGCAGTTATCGCTGTGATCCATCTGAATACCCGCAAACAGGTTCCGGAAGGCGTGCTGCGGATCAGCAGCGCGGGAGAGCGGAAAGGCGTATCTCTATCCGGATGAGAAACAGGGCGTGACGCTGGTGGTGTTCGGTGACAGCAGCGCGAAGCGCAATGTACATGGAGTGGAGAAAATAGATGTACAATAAAAAAACTGGCGGGGACTGACGCCAGTCTTTTTATTGTACATGTAATTCATACTTTGCCGGATACCGGTTTCCTGGGCTGTCATACTTTGCCGGCTGCCGGCCGCGCAGATGCCCGTCCCCGCGCCAGAATCAGGGTTCCGAAGGGAGGCAGCTCCTCCTTCACCTCGTCGGAGAAGGCATATACGCCGGGCGCGGGAATCTCCGGGCTGCTCATCAGCAGTACAGACAGGGAAGAATCTTCGGAAAGCAGCCGGTTTACAGGGACAGCTGCGGCCTGTCCGCTGAAATTCTGTATAAAGATATATTCCGTCTGGCTGCCGGCGCGGGAGGTCACTTCCACGCCGTCGGGAATCTCCCAGGAGAGAGGACCCTGCAGTCCGGCTTCGCGCGCGATCTCGCGGTATACGTCATCGTAGAAAGCCTGCTCCGCGTCGGCGCAGATATAGTAGGCCAGCCCTTCTCCGAACCTGTTGACGGTCAGAGCCGGGGTACCGGCGTAGAAATCCGTTCCGTACACAAACAGAGGCCGGGCCGTGGTCACATTCACCAGCTGGCAGAGACGGCTGCAACGGTAAGTCTCCGCAAAGTTTTCCGGACGCCAGGATGAAGCTCCGCCGGCCGGCGCTGTTTTGCCGTCGGGAAGCTCTGCCGTCTCCCGGTTCATACAGGGGACCAGGAAGTTGCTGTCCCAGTCGTAGAGACTGTCGATCTCCGTGCTGCGCAGTCCCATCACGTCCATGAGTCCGCCGGGAGTTCCCCCAAGAACGGTCAGATCGTATTCATCCGCCACGCCGCTCCAGTAGGTCAGAATCAGCGTGCCGCCTTTTTCCGCGAAAGTCCGCGCCTTCTGCTCAAAACCGGCCCGGAACATATAAAGCATGGGGGCTGCCACGATCTTGTATTCCTCCAGGGACTGGGTCATGTCGATAACATCTACGTTCAGACCCAGGCGGCGGAAGGCATGGTGGGATTTCCGGACGGCTTCCCGGTAGAACATGCCCTGATTGCGGGGGCCGGCTGCGTTCTCCAGGGCCCAGCGGTTCTCCCAGTCGAAGATGACCGCTGCCCGGGATTTCACCCGGGAGGAGCGAAGGTCCCTGAGTTTTTCCAGGCCGAGTCCGACCCGGCGGCACTCCTGATAAGTCCGGTCGTCTTCCCTGCCGTAATGGTCGATAACCGCTCCGTGGAATTTCTCAAAGCCGCCTCTTCCCTTTCGGATCTGAAAATACAGGACGCTGTCGGATCCGTGGGCGAGGGCCTGGAGAGAAGTGGCCTCCAGGACGCCGGGCCGCTTCAGTTTGCTGACGCTGGACCAGTTGACGGCCCCGGGGCAGGATTCCATCATCAGGTAAGGCTGTTTTTTCATGGAGCGCATGATGTCATGTTCCATACCGGTATCCGCGGCCGTCAGGGAATCCGCCCGTTTGTGCCAGTCCGGATAGTTGTCCCAGGAAACGATATCCACGGCTTCCGCCAGCTGGTGGTAATTGAGGGGCGAGTGATCATACATCAGGTTGGTGGTGACCGGTTTCTGCGCCCCGGCCATGCGCAGGGAATCAATCTCCCAGCGGCAGAAATCCGCGGTCTGACTGCTGACAAACCTGCGCCAGTCCAGATAAAGGCCGTGAATGGAGGCCTCACCAATGGAGGAGGGGCTTTCAATCTGGCCGAAGTTCTGGTAGGTATGGCTCCAGAAAGCCGTGTTCCATTTGCGGTTTACTTCATCGATGGTGTGATACTTCTCCCTCAGCCAGTTTCGGAAGGCTTCCTGGCACAGGGGACAGTGGCACTCGCCGCCGTACTCGTTGGAGATATGCCAGAGAATGACCGCGGGATTGGAATCAAAGCGTTCCGCCAGCTTCTGATTTATCATGCGCACCTTTTGACGGTAGGCGGGAGAAGTGTAGCAGTGATTGTGGCGGAGGCCGAACAGGCTGCGGGTCCGGTCCTCATTGACCCGCAATACTTCCGGGTACCGGTCCGCCAGCCAGTGGGGCCGCGCGCCGGACGGCGTGGCCAGAATTACGGAGATCCCGTTTTCATACAGACGGCTGATGATCTCTTCCATCCAGTCCAGCCGGTAATCGCCCTCTTCCGGCTCCAGCATGGCCCAGGCAAAGATACCAAGGGAAACGGTGTTGATGCGGGCCTGTTTCATCAGGCGGATATCTTCAGACAGAATTTCCGGGTACTCCAGCCACTGGTCCGGATTGTAATCGCCGCCGTACAGGATTTGATCGAAGGTTACAGTCATGGAAGACTCCTTTCTTGGGTTGTCAGGAAATTTTGGGGAAATCATCGTTTCCTGAAATGATTATTTCTCGGGAGGAACGATATCTCCCACGCCGTTCAGAATGACCGTGGGCCGGTAGGCGTAGGGAGAAATGTTTTCTCTTGTGGATACGCCGGAGAGAACCAGCACCGTGGACATGCCGCTTTCCAGGCCGGAAATAATGTCCGTATCCATCCGGTCGCCGACCATAACGGCCTCCCCGGAATGGCAGCCCAGAAGGCGGAGACCGGTGCGCATCATAAGAGGGTTGGGTTTGCCGCAGAAATAGGCCTTCCGGCCGGTAGCCAGCTCAATGGGGGCCACAAGGGCCCTGCAGGCCGGCGCGATTCCGTTTTCAATGGGACCGGACACGTCGGAATTGGCGCCGATCAGCCTGGCTCCCCCAAGGACCAGATTGGTCGCTTTGGTAAGCGTATCCAGGGAGTAGGCCTTTCCCTCGCCCACCACCACGTAATCGGGATTCACGTCGTTCATGGTGATTCCCGCGTCATAAAGCGCGTTGAGCAGGCCGGCCTCTCCGATGGCATACACGGAGCAGCCCGGAGCCTGCTCCTTCAGGAATTCGGCAGTGGCAAGGGCGCTGGTATAAAAATGTTCCTCCGGTACGTTGAGACCAAGCCTTTTCAGCTTCTGATGCAGCTCCCTGGGAGTGTATCCGCTGTTGTTTGTCAGGAAGAGATAATCTTTTTTCTCTCGCTGCAGCCACTGGATAAAGGCGGCCGCTCCGGGGAGGACCATATTGCCGTGGTAGATGACTCCGTCCATGTCGCTGATAAAACCTTTTTTGTTTCTGATCTGTTCCAGCTTTCGATTCATAATTGACCTCTTTTTATCATCCTTTTCCGTATAGCATGTATACGACGGATTTCATTATAAGCGTTCCATCTGAAATTTGCAATCTATTGTTTTTCCGGCGCAGGGTTGATATAATGGAGGAAGAGAAAGAACGATGGGGAGGTGCCGCATGGAAATCTGTGATTCAAAGCGAAAAGAAAGTGAGGTAACAGGATGAAGAACTTAATGATGCAGCAGGTAATGACGGAACCGGGAAAGGTTGCGTTCCGCCAGGTTCCTGTGCCCAAGCCCGGCCCGGACCAGGTGCTGGTAAAGATCAAAAAGATCGGTGTATGCGGAAGCGACATCCATGTCTATCACGGAACGCATCCTTATACGGCGTACCCGGTTACCCAGGGCCATGAGGTTTCCGGACAGATTGTGGAGACAGGAGAGTATGTGAAGGATCTGCAGGCAGGACAGAAGGTGACCATTGAACCCCAGGTGTTCTGCGGACGCTGCTATCCCTGCCTTCACGGAAAGTATAACCTGTGTGAACATTTAAAGGTTATGGGGTTTCAGACCACCGGTACGGCCAGCGAATACTTTGCCGTGGACTCTTCCAAGGTGACGCCGATACCGGAAGAGATGACTTACAGCGAGGGAGCCATGATTGAGCCTCTGGCGGTGACGGTTCACGCTGCCAGGCGGTTTCCGGATCTGAAAAACGCGAAGGCCGCGGTCCTGGGCTGCGGTCCCATCGGTATTCTGCTGATCCAGTCTCTGAAGGCGTTGGGCGCGGCGGAAGTGTTCGCGACGGATATATCGGATTACCGCCTGGATCTGG
>CANQSK010000051.1 GCA_947626475.1 uncultured Lachnospiraceae bacterium | reverse complement strand
CGGGCTTTTTTTATTGCTCAAAACACTTGCAAAATTTATTTTTATGTGTTATAATAATGGCGTTAGTGGCGTTATATTTGAAAGGATGGTTCTTATGGCTTTTTACCTCAAAAAAACGAAACTTAAAGGACGGACTTATCTCTCGATCGATGAAAGCTTTTACAGCAGCGAAAAGAAAGGCACGGCTCACAGATGCTATAAATCCCTCGGCTCCGTGGAAACCTGGCTGGAAAAGGGCCTCGCTGACCCCATCGCTCATTTTCAGTTGGAAGTGGACGCCCTGAACCAGGAAAAGGCGGAAGATGGTGTCCGGAAAATTTCCGATATTTCCCCGATCCTCTACCTGGGCTATTTCCCCCTCAAATCAATCCTGGAAAAACTCCGCATCAAGAAATATGTGGATTATTTCAAACTCACCCATGATTTCCAGTTCGACCTGTACGAACTCCTCTCTTCCCTCATTTTTGCCAGAGCCGTGAATCCCTGCAGCAAATACCGCACGTTCCATGAAGTCCTTCCGAACCTGTATGAACCTGTCCATTATTCTTATGACCAGCTGCTTGACGGGTTATCCTTTATCGGGAATGACTACCAGAAATTCGTTGAGATATTTACGGTCCAGACGAAAAAGGTATTCGGCCTGGACACCTCCAGATCCTACTTTGACTGCACCAACTTTTATTTCGAGATCGACAGGGAGGATGATTTCCGCCGGAAAGGCCCCAGTAAAGAGCACAAAAAGGAGCCGATCGTTGGACTTGGTCTCCTGCTGGACAACAACCAGATCCCCATCGGCATGAAAATGTACCCCGGAAATGAATCGGAAAAGCCAGTTCTCAGAGATGTGATCGGCCAGCTCAAAGCGCAGAACAATATCACCGGAAGGACCGTCCATGTCGCTGACAAAGGGCTCAACTGTGCCCAGAATATCGCCTCCTCAAAGAAAAACGGGGACGGGTATCTTTTTTCAAAATCCGTCAAGGGGCTCCCGGAAACCGAAAAGACCTGGGTGTTGCTGGAAGATGGCTGGACAGATGTCAAAGACAAAAAAGGGTCTCTTCTCTACCGCTATAAATCCTGTGTGGAGAAATTCCCTTATAAAGTGGAGCATGACGGGAAAGGATCCATTGTATATCTGACAGAGAAACGCCTTCTCACCTATAACCCTTCCCTGGCTGCAAAGAAACGGTATGAGATCTGCCGGCTGGCAGAAAAGGCGAAAGCGCTGACGGTTTCCGGCGCAAAGAAGACGGAATACGGGGAAGCAGGAAAATATGTAAGCTTCACGGATAAAGCAGGGGAAAAAGCCGTTGTAAAGATTAACCAGGGCGCCATTGATAAAGACCTGAAGTTTGCCGGTTATAACCTCCTGGTAACTTCCGAAACGGAGATGAGCGACCGGGACATTTACAGTACCTACCACAACCTCTGGCGCATTGAGGAATCCTTTAAGATCATGAAATCTGACCTGGACGCAAGGCCGGCATTCTGTCAGAAAGAAGAGACAATAAAAGGACATTTTTTGATCTGCTACCTGACGGTACTGTTAGAGCGCCTCTTTCAATTCAAGGTGCTGGAAAACAAGTACGCAACGACGGAAATCTTTCGTTTCCTGAAAGATTTCCGGGTCACGAAAGCGGAAACAAAATATATCAACACGGCAACATCCAGCGATATCATCAATGAGTTGTCTTTAAAGTTAAAACTTCCACTGACAAACTATTTCCTGACAGAAACGCAGGTCAGATCCATCTTAAACCATAAGATCTGAAGCTTTAGGATCAAAAAAGCTGCTGCAAATCTACTGCAACAGCTTTCATTTTTCAACGGGTTAACGCCATTTTTTGATGTCTGATACCAAAGACAGGTTATATATTAGCATAAAGTATGGATTTGTCAAGGTATCTGTTTCTTGTTTTATTGTGGAAAAAATCATGATATTGTGGTAAAATCAAGAAACAGAAATAGTCAAGTACGGAGAATACATCAGGAGGGAATGCAAGACCATGCAGGAAATTAAATGTCCGAACTGCGGAGAAGTTTTTGTAGTTGATGAATCTGGTTACGCAAAGATTGTTCAGCAGGTCAGAGATAAGGAATTTGATAAAGAGCTCCAGCAAAGGGAGAAAAATTTTCAGGAAATAAAAGAAAAGGACCTGCAACTGGCTAAGATGAAGCAGCAGGATGAGTTTGATAAGCTGCTTTCTTCAAAAGATACGGAGCTTGCGGAAAAGGATAGGATAATTGAGCAGTTGAGGGCTCAAAGGTCCGGGAGTGAAACCGAAAAGCAGCTGGCAGTTAGCGAGGCTGTGAATAAGAAGGACAGGGAGAAGCAGGAAGCGTTAGAAAGAAAAAATGAGGAACTGGCTGAAAAGAGCCGCCTGATCGAAGAATTAAAGGCGAAACTGGAAAACAGTGAGACAGAAAAGAAACTGGCGGTTTCGGAGGTAGTCCAGGAGAAAGAAAAAGAACTTTCTCAGAAACTGACGGAAATAACAGAGCTGAAAAGCCAGCTGTCGAATAAAGATACAGAGAGTCAGTTGAGAGAGCAGTCTTTACATCGGGAATATGAAGACAAGCTTAAGTCAAAGGATGAGCTGATTGAGTATTATAAGGATTTTAAAGCCCGGCAGTCTACTAAAATGATAGGAGAAAGCCTTGAGCAGCATTGTCTGAATCAATTCAATTCACTGAGAATGACGGCGTTTCCGACGGCGTATTTTGAAAAGGATAATGACGCAAAAACTGGAAGCAAGGGGGACTTTATTTTCAGGGAAGCCGCGGAGGGAGTCGAGTTTATTTCCATTATGTTTGAAATGAAAAATGAGATGGATGAAACTGCGACCAAGCACAAGAATGAAGATTTTTTCAAGGAGCTTGACAAGGACAGGCGTGAGAAGGGATGCGAGTATGCGGTACTGGTTTCCCTGCTGGAAATTGATAATGAACTGTACAACAATGGTATCGTAGATGTCTCTTACAGATACGAAAAAATGTATGTGATACGCCCTCAGTTCTTCATTCCGCTTATTACGCTGCTGCGAAACGCCGCGCTGAACTCGTTGAAATACCGGCAGGAATTAGAACTGGCAAAGCACCAGCAGATAGATATCCTGCATTTTGAGGACAATATGAATGCCTTTAAAGAGGGATTCGCGCGCAATTACAGAATCGCCAGCGATAAATTTAAGATCGCCATTGAAGAGATTGATAAGACCATTTCTCATCTGCAAAAGACAAGAGAAGCGCTTCTTTCGTCTGAAAACCAGCTTCGGCTGGCCAATGATAAGGCGGAAGATCTGAGTATTAAGAAGCTGACAAGAAATGCGCCCACTGTGAAGAAAATGTTTGATGAGATAAAAAACGAAGATAATATTTACTGATGCCGCAGATCCTGTTGATTTTATTTTTGCCATTGACGGAAGGAGGAAACGCGCTGTGTGGTTCTGGTGGTTTATGTTTGCCTGCGATATACTTACGCCTGCGCTTATGATCGGCTGCGGACGGATGATGTGGAAGCATCCGCCCAGGAGCATCAACGGGCTTCTGGGATACCGGACGCCCCGTTCCATGAGAAATATGGATACCTGGAAGTTCGCTCACGACCATTGCGGACGCCTGTGGTGGAAACTCGGATGGATTATGCTGATTCTGTCTGTGCTGGTCTGCTTCCTATTTTACGGCCGTCCGGAAAATGTGATCGGAACTGCCGGAGGGATTTTGTGCCTGATTCAGTGCGCCGTTCTTGTCGCCTCGATTTTTCCGACAGAAAAGGCGCTGAAGAAGAATTTTACAGAAGAAGGAGTACGGAAATGAATCCGCGCTCCTTCCTGATTTTCTGAAAACGATCGTCTATTCTACCGGCGGTGTCCAATAGCTCCGGTTGTAGATGTCGGTGAGACGATAGGTAGCCTGAACGCTGCCGCTGCCGATATCCGTGTTGGAAATGATGATCTCGTCCTCTATTGTCATGGGTTCCCCCAGGTAGTAATTGTCCAGAAACGTTCCGTCGTAGCTGTAGTAATCGCAGAGGAAATCCAGTTTGTCTCCGGCCTGTAACTCGGTCAGGCCCCTGGCGACGGTCTCTGTCACTTCCTCGTCGTAATTGGTCCTCGCCCCTGCGATATAGCCGTCCGGGTGCTCCGTATCAAAAGTAAGGATCAGGTCTGCCCGCTCGCCGTTCAGCATGACCGGAACCCGCCCGCTGATGGTGTAGTTCTCCCCGTCGTCTGTCATGTCGAGGAAATAGTAGGCAACAGGCTGGCCGTTGATGGAGAGCCAGGTCCGGTCATAATCTCCGATCAGATTACCGTCCCCGTCAAAATCAAAGACGTTATCCAGACCCAGATCAATGAATCAGGAGCCGTCGTCATAGAACACATTGAGCCCCAGAGACTGGATCAGATCCCACTGGTCTTCCGTCAGACGGAGAACCTGCTGTCCCGAGGCATTTTCCTGCCATACGAGCTGGCCCTCGTCAAAACGGTTGTCAGTCAGGTACTGGGTAGAGTCCTGGATTGTACGATCGTCCAGGAAACCGGTGTTGGAACCGGTCAGACCGGAGATGCCGTCCACATTTCCCGCCAGAAGACCACCCAGGAGCTGGGCGATCAGCTCGGAATCGGAGGAAGAGGAGCTGCCTTCCATCAGAGTGCCCAGAAGTGAGGGGAGAGGGGAGCCGGTGCCTCCGGCGACGGTCTGTCCGCCTACTTCCAGACTGGCAAACTGCCGGATGCAGCGAGTGTATTCTTCGTCCATGCCGATAGCCTCGTAAGTCTGCACCATTTTATCCACAGAAGAGATCTTCTTATAAGGGAAATAGATTGCCAGGCCGTATGCGTTGGTCATGTTGGAGGAAGTCCGGTTGTATTTTACGGTGCTTTTAACTGCAGAAACCAGTTCATCGCCTTCTTTGGTGCCCATGTTGGCGGCCAGGTGGGCCAGATCGACCTGGTCGATTCCGGAGGAGCGGGCAAATTCTCTCGCCTGATGGCGGGCGTTGGATACGGTCCTGTATTCTTCACCGCGGATCAGCTCGCCAGTGGACTGGGAGAAAGCGGTCAGGGCCTTCGGCCCCGTGGCCTCCAACTCCGCCAGATCGGTCACTGACAGAGTAGTTTGCTGACCGCGGCATTTCTGGCTGCAGACGGAAATATAGTCGTCCACAATCTGTTTCCCGATTTCCAGGGTGGACATGGACGTATTCTCAGACAGCTTGTTCAGCCAATTGGTATAATACCAGCCGACGCCGGGCTCTGTCTCCTCGGAAGCGATCATGTAATCAGCGTACTGGCTGAGCATCAGGGCATTTTCCATGGTTGCCATCAGGCAGGCGTCGAAACCGATGAAATCAAAGGTGACGCCGGCATTTTTCAGAGCCGTGTTGATTCCGGCCAGGCTCATGGAGCCGCTTTGGGGATATTTCTGGTCATAGCCGTAGCCGCTGATGGAGCCGCCGCCGTGATCCCAGAAGATCAGCTCGTTCCGGTTGGCAGGGAAATACTCCGCGCACCAGGTGATATAGCCGGTGAGCGTGTCCGGATCTGTCATGGAACTGTCACCGGCGTCTGCCGCCAGCCGGTTCAGACCCCCGTCCTTAACTTCTGGGTCTGTTCCTGTCCATAATGCCCTCCCGCACAACATTCTTATATGTCATGAATAAGGAGCGGATAGACCGCCCTCTGAACTGTACTTAAAATATCATGAAAATGCTGAAAAATCAAGGCTGGCCGCGATTTTGCCGATGCGGGCGGGAAGTGAACAATTTTTATAACATATGTTACATATTAAGTGGATTCAAAGAGTTATGCTTGCATTTATTGTTCCGGTATGGTATTCTTTGACTAAATAATTGTGGATTTGGCCTGGGCGTAAGCTCTTTGGGCCACCGCAGGCGGGAAGAAATTCCCGCCATTTTTAGTATAAGAATGCAGGAAGGAAATACAAATGAGAGAACTGAGCGTTTTTATAGATGAATCAGGGGATTTTGGAGAGGCGAAAGAATGCCCTTCCTATTATCTGGTAACATTTGTTTTCCATGATCAGGAGGAGGATATAAATCATCAAATCGCGAAATTGGAAGAGAGTGTAAAAAGTGCAGGATTTAATGTAGAGTATATACATACGGGGCCGGTGATAAGAAGAGAGGAGATCTTTAAAGGTTATTCCATTAATGAAAGAAGAAAGCTGCTATATAAGATGCTGAATTTTGTCAATTCATGTCCGATTTACAGTATAACTATTATTATAGACAGAAAAGAAGCGGAAAATAGGGATTCATTGACCGGCAAACTTACAAAAGAAATAAATATAACAATGGATAAATACCAGAAATTCTTTTTGGAATTTGATAAGATTATTGTGTATTATGATAATGGTCAAAACGAACTTAGTGTGATTTTGAAGACGGCCTTTTTAACACGCTTTTCAAATGTTGAATTCAGGAAAGCTGAACCGCAAAAATACCGGTTGCTGCAGGCGGCAGATTTTATTTGTTCCATGGAATTATTAAAGATTAAGAGGAATGAAAAGCGGTTAAGCCGGTCGGAAACGAAATTTTTCTATAAACCTCAGGAATTAAAGAAAACTTTTTTGAAATGTATTGAGAAAAAACAATTGCAGGTATACGAAAGAAATATTTGAGGCTTGCTGACATGTGACTGTGGAAGTTTCCTCCAAAATCAGCTATAATATAGTCACGCGGCGTTTCAGCGCAGACTTACATTTGGAGGAGGCTTGGATCATGGTCACATATTCGTCTTATGAAGTGCTGTTTTATTTGCTGTTGTATGGTTTCTTAGGTTGGGCGCTTGAGGTCAGTTATTATTCCGTCCGGAATCATCAGTTTATTAACAGAGGTTTTATCAGCCTGCCTCTCCATGTGCCTTGCGGAATCGCTTTTTCCCTGTTGATTCAGGTACTGCCGTTTCTGGGAAAAAATTATGTCCTTCAGTTTATCGGAACAGCTATGGTATTTGCCGTGGTGCAGAGCTTAAGCGGCACATTCAGCCGCTGGGTGAGCCGTCTTTCCCAGTGGGAAAATGAGAACGAGTTTGCCGGGACGAGAAAAAACTGGCTGGAGATGGCAGCCAGGGCGGCTGGAGCGCTTCTGGTCTATCATATCGTTCATCCTGTTTTTATGACGGGAGTTTCTCTGATTCCCAAATTTCTGCTCCACGTGATCGTCTGGGTTGGAATGGGGCTTTTGCTGGCTGATTTCTTCACCATGCTTTATGTAGTTCGGTTCCGGACCGTTCCGGTGTCAGGGGAGCTGGCCCGGGAGGAAACCCAGCGTCTGGCCGACCGGATTACCGGACATATCTGGCGCCGCCTTTCCCGGGCATATCCTGGGATTGAGAAGATGAGAGGAGAAGGGGAAGCGGAAGGGCAGATCGTCTTTGCCAGAGGAATCTGCTGGGATAAGATTATCTGGATATTCCTGATCTGCGCTCTCCTGGGAGATATCATAGAGACCTTTTACTGCGGGTTGGTGAACGGTCAGTGGATGAACCGTTCCAGTGTGCTGTACGGTCCCTTCAGCTTCGTCTGGGGAATCGGCGCGGTGGTGCTCACTGTCGCCCTCCGCCGGATGGCAGACAAATCGGACCGGTATATTTTCGCCGGAGGATTTCTGATCGGCGGCACCTATGAATATATGTGCAGTGTTTTTACGGAGCTGGTCTTCGGAACGGTGTTCTGGGATTACAGCGATATGCCGCTGAACATCGGGGGCCGGACCAATGTCCTGTTCTGCTTCTTCTGGGGGCTGCTGGCGGTGGTCTGGATGAAGATCCTCTATCCGCCTCTGAGCCGTCAGATTGAAAAAATCCCGCCCCTGACCGGAAAGGTTGTCACATGGGTTATCGTGTTCCTTATGGTCTGCAACGGTCTTCTCACGTCGGCGGCCATGATCCGGTACGGTACCAGAGCTGTGAGGCCGGAAGCCAATGGGATGGTAGAACAGTTTATTGACAGCCAGTACGACGACAGGTATATGGAGAAGCGGTGGCCGAATATGATCGTGACGGATGAAGAGCAGCAAAGCAGGCCGGATTAAGTGTGCAGGATTACTTCCAGTAATCGATTGCCAGTTCAAGAAAATACCTCGCGGCCTGGTTCAGATAGCTTCCCTTTTTGTAGCTTGCCATGATGTTCTGGGAAGGGTGGCCGGGAAGTGAGAAAAATTCAACATTTTCAAGAGAGGAATTTGCGTAAAAACTGGGAACAAGACCGCAGCACAATCGGGCGGCCACCATATCCAGGATGGTATTGGCCCTGGAAGTCTCAAAGAGAATTGTGGGATGAAACTGTTCTTTCCTGAAAATATTTTCCGCCAAATGACGCACAGTGGATCCCTTGTACATGAGAGCGAAGGGCTCATAACGGAGAGGATATAGGGACATTTCCGGAAAGGGCAGGCCCTGAGACGGAGCCGCGGAGCTGACTCTGGCCTCTTTGCACAGCGGATGCCCGGCAGGTACGGCAAGCAGGAGTTCTTCTGAATTGATCCAGATATACTTATCGTCAGTCATTAATTTTTCAGGTAAAGTCAAAAAACCGATGTCCAGCTCACCGCGTGAGATCATCATCTGCTGCTGCCGAACGCTGATCTCAAAAATGTTAATGGTGATGCCGGGGTATTTCCGGTGAAATACAGGGTAAGTACTGGTAAACATAGCGGAACCTCTCTCCGGAGGAAAACCGATGGAGAGGGTTCCTTTTCTGTTGGTAACGACATCCTGAAGGCGTTTGTAGGACTCCCTCTGAATCTGAAGGATATTTCTGGCCATATCCAGGTAGATAATCCCGGCCTCTGTGGGAATCCAGCCGTTTCTGGAGCGGGAGAACAGGGGGGCGCCGATTTCCTGTTCCAGGTGGTTGATCATTTGGGTTAAAGCGGAAGGCGTGATGAACAGCTTCTCCGCAGCCTTTGTCAGGTTTCCCTCTTCAGCTATTTTAACGACATATTCGTGTTCTCTCAGGTTCATGTCAGCTCCTTTTATTTCCATTTTTTATAATTGAATTATAAATGGGCATGGTGAGAAAAGCAATATTTTTGGGCATTATATTTTAGAATTTCTAAAATAAAATAAAAAATAATTAAATACACTTAAACAATATAAGCTGTTATAATCAAGTTAATAAAAATAACTGTGCATTTTGCAGAGAAAGGAGCATCCTTTGGATTACGAAAAGGAATTTGAGATTAAGGATCATAAATACCGGAGCAGTACATTGACGAACGGGCTGGGAAGATCCGGTCAGAGAGCTTTGCTCTACGCGACCGGTATGGATGAGGAAGATATGAAGAAGCCTTTTGTGGCGGTGATCGGTTCCTTCAGCGAGATGGTCCCGGGCCACGTACATATGCGGGAACTGGCGGAGCAGGTCAAGCAGGGGATATTGGAGGCAGGCGGAGTTCCCAAACTGTCTGAGACGATTGCCATATGCGACGGGCTGTGCCAGGGCCACAAAGGGATGTGCTATCCTCTTGCCAGCCGTGATCTGATCGCGGATTCTGTGGAGATGGTAGTGGAAGCTCACCATTTTGACGCAATGGTTCTTTTGGCCGGATGCGATAAGATTATTCCCGGAATGCTGATGGCTGCCGCCCGGCTGGATATCCCTGCAGTGATCGTCACCGGAGGTCCCATGCTTCCCGGAAATGTGGGAGGGAACCCGCTATTCTGCTCCTGCGAGCTGCGGGAATATCCGGGACGTGTAGAAAAAGGCGTCTGCACGGTGGAGGAAATGAAATCGGCGGAGCAGGAGGCCCTTCCGACAGCAGGAAGCTGCGCTCATCTGGGGACGGCGAACTCCATGTGCATGCTGACGGAAGTCCTGGGCATGTCCCTGCCGGGAGCCGGAACAGCGCCGGCTGTATCCAATAAAAGGAAACGGATTGCCAAAGCATCGGGAAGAGCCGTTATGAAGCTGCTGGAGAAAGGCATCACTCCGCGGCAGATTCTCACGAGAGAAGCTTTGCTTAACGGAGTGGCAGGCGCCATGGCTACCGGCTCTTCCACTAATCTGGTCCTTCATCTTATGGCCATCGCCCATGAGGCAGGTGTGGAACTGAATCTGGAAGATTTCGACAGGATCAGCCGGGAAGTGCCGTTTATATGCAATCTTCAGCCTTCCGGCAAGTATCCTATCGTGTCATTGGACGCAAACGGCGGGATTCCGGCAGTTTTAAAGACGATTGAGAGTAAGATCTTTCTGGACCAGATGACGGTCACGGGGAAACGGCTGGGAGAAATGCTGGAATCGGTGGAAGCGGTTCCCGGCGATGTGCTGAGGACGCTTGAGAATCCTCAGAAGCCGGAAGGCGGTATCGCAGTCCTCTACGGCAATCTGGCTCCGGAGGGAGCGGTTATCAAACAGTCCGGCGTTAAAGAATCCATGTACTATTTTAAAGGCCGGGCCAGAGTGTTCCACTCCATGGAAGAGGCGGACGCGGCGATCAGTTCGGACCAGATAGGGAAAGGAACCGTGATCGTGATACAGTACGAGGGTCCTAAGGGCGGTCCGGGAATGCGGGAGATGCTTTCTACCACGGCCCTGATTATGGGAAGAGGAATGGATGAGGACTGTGCGCTGATTACGGACGGACGGTTTTCTGGGGCAACCCATGGACCCTGCGTGGGCCATATTTCCCCGGAAGCTGCGGCAGGAGGTCCCATCGCTTTTGTGCAGGATGGAGATGTGATTGAAATCGATATACATAACCGCAGCATAAGCATTCAGGTGTCTGAGGAAGAATTCGCCAGAAGAAAAGAAGGCTGGGTTCCCCTCAAAAAGCCGAGAAAGCCTGCGTTGGCAAAGTATTCCGCCTTGGTGAGCTCGGCGGCTCAGGGCGCTGTTATCGATGTGTCGAGACTTTAAATGAAGGAACCCGGCAAAGGGTCTTCACAATAAACTTTTAATAATAATGATTTGGATTCAAATCAGAAGGAGGAAAAAATGAAACTGAAAAAAATCGTGGCAATGGTAATGGCAACAGCAATGGTAGGGTCTTTGGCAGCCTGTTCTTCCGGTTCATCAACGGCAGAAACCACTACAGCGGCTCCTGCTCCGGCGGAGACAGAGGCATCCAAGGAAGAAGCAGAAGCTACAGAGGCTCCGGCTGAGGAAGCGGCGCCCTCCGCGGATGCGGTATGGCCCAAGGATACGGTTCAGTTTACAGTTCCCGCTTCACCAGGCGGCGGTACTGATATCGCGTCCAGAATCGTGGCGGATTATATGCAGAGGACGACCGGACAAGCCTTTACTGTAGTGAATGATACTACCGGCGGAAATACAGTTGCAGTTGAGAATTGCGCGGACGCGGCTTCCGACGGAAGTGAGCTGATGTTCTTCCATGTATCTACACTGATGAGTTACTATCAGGGAAAGATTACGGTAAATCCGCTTGAGGATCTTACCATAATCTGCAGTATCGGCTGTCAGGAGCCTGGATGGCTTGTAGTTCCGGCTGAGGCTGAGTACAATACCGGAGAGGAATTTATCGAATATTGTAAGGCAAATCCCAAATCCGTGACTGCCGGCGTTACTATGGGCGGAAACTCGCAGGCGATTATTCAGTGTTTTGCCGATGATGTAGGAATTGAGCTGAACTATGTGGATGCGGGAAATGAGGCTGACTGGATTACAGCCATGATGTCAGGAAGTATCGATGCCTGTATATTAAGTCCGTCTACTGCTGTACAGTATATTGAGGCAGGAACATTTAAGCCTATCGTTATTGCGGCGGCAGAGAGAAGCGAAGCGTACCCGGATGTAGAAAGTTTTGCTGATCTGGGGAGTGATGTCAACTGGGTGAATGAATTCTTCCTTTACGGTCCGAAGGATATGGATGAAGGTGTAGTAGATGCTATCTGTGATGCCGTTGTGGCTATGGGAGATGATGAGGGGGTAAAAGAGTCATTTGCGGAAGCTAATAATATCCTGAATTGCCTGGGACATGATGAGGCGGTTGAGCGTTTTGCGAATTATGCGGCTACGGCAAAAGTGATGAGCGAAGCAATGGGTTACGATGTAAGCGGTAAATAGTATAGAGCAAACTTACGGATGATGCCGCAAGGTGTGACAGCAGCGTCACATCTTGCGGCATATTTTAGAGAAAGGACATGCCATGAGCAAAAAAAATAGAGTTTTAGGAATTGCGTCAATCATTCTTTCTATAGTGGCATTTATTTTGATTTCTCAGATGACAGCAGCCTTCAGTCTGGCTGAAGGAGACCCAGGGCCCCGGCTGTTTCCTGCGATTGCGGCAGCTGTTATAGGGATTTTTGGAATCATAGTGCTTTTTGAAAAGGATGATTCGGAAGCAAAAGAATTTCTGGAAAAGAGTCAGTGGGGCCGTTTGTTTCTTCTTTACGGAATATTTATTGTGTATGCGGTTCTGGTTTGGTTATTAGGTTTTATGTATCCGTCAATATTGATGTTATTTATCACCTGTACGTTGTTTTCCGGCCAGAAAAAAATTCCGTTATGGATACGTATCGTGTATGCGGTAGTTCTCAGTGTGGCAATTACTTATGCATTTCAGAGGCTTTTTGCCGTTCCTATGCCGAAAGGCATATTGTTTAAAGGATAGCAGGAAAGGAGATCAATATGAATTTTATATCAGCGCTTACAGCGATTGTAACTCCTCAGTGTCTCATATATCTTTTGTTTGGAACGATTGCGGGAATCGTGTTAGGGGCGATTCCTGGTCTTAGCGGAGGGACGGGATTGGTTATTATGCTCCCTCTCACTTTTAAAATGGATCCAATTATGGCAATTTCTGTTCTGATGGGCATTTACATCGGCGGTGTGTCCGGTGGTTTTATCGGTTCGATTCTTTTAGGGATACCGGGAACTACCAATTCTATCGCAACTGTCTTTGATGGATATGAAATGACCAAAAAAGGAGAAGCGGTTCGGGCCCTTTCTGCCGGAGTTGTAGCCAATTTCCTGGGAACTGCTCCGTCTATTCTGATTGCATTGTTTGCTTCCAGCTGGATTTCCAGTTGGGCTGTAAAACTGGGGCCCTGGGAGTATTTTTCGCTGATGTTGTGCGCGATTACTCTGGTTATTACATTGTCGAAAGGGAATCTTGCGAAGGGTATGCTGTCCGCGGGTCTTGGATTGCTTATTTGCTGTGTGGGCTTTGCTCCAATCTGTGCGACTTCAAGATTTACATTCGGAATTCGTTATTTGAGGGGCGGCTTTAATTTTGTCCCGGTAATGATGGGTATTTTTGCTGGTTCAACAATCCTGATGGAATATGCCAGAGATGCAAAAAGCGCGCAGTCTGATATTGTAAAAGTATCGAGATTTAAGCTTCCGCTGAAAGACTTTGCCAATAATGTCAAAAATGTAATACGTTCCTGGATCCTGGGACTGGCTGTGGGCTTTCTTCCCGGTATGGGTGGAACACTGGCCAACATGGTAGCCTATGCCCAGGAAAAAAGTGCGTCCAAACATCCCGAGGAGTTGGGCAAAGGATGTATTGACGGCGTGATCGCGCCTGAGGTTGCGAATAACGCTTCTATCGGCGGCGCAATTATTCCCATGGTCGCGCTTGGAATCCCCGGAGACGGAGCTACAGCGTTTCTGATGGCTGCTCTTACGCTTCAGGGAGTTCAGCCGGGGCCATTGTTTGCTACCAATGAGCCGGTATTGTTCAATGTAATCTTTGTCAGCGCGGCGATTGCGGCACTTATTGTTTTGGTGTCTGAGGTCATAGGAATGCCTGCGTTTCCCGCACTTTTGAAGATTCCGTATCATTTTCTGTATCCGGTTATCATTATGCTGATTTTTATTGGCGCGTATGTGTCTTCCTACAATATGTTTGTAGTATTTGTAATGCTGGGATTTTCTTTGATAGGAATTATGATGCAGTATTTCGGACTTCCTTCTGCACCGTTTATTCTGGCAGTAGTACTGGGAAACAGTATCGAGACTTACATGCGCAGAGGTGTGAATATGGCTGCCAACGGTTGGCTTTCATTTGTTACAAGACCTATCAGCTGCCTGCTTTTGATTGTGGCAATCGGAAGCGCTGTTTGGTCTCTGTTTGGAGATAAACTTTTTAAGAAAGCGAAATAATTGGAGGAATAACCATGTTAAATTTATCAAGAGAAGAAAAACTTCTTTGGGGAAGGAAACTTCGTCAGCCCCAAAATTTACCTTTTGTTGCACCGGACGGATATCTTGAGTGTGTCGATCAGGTGCAGAGAAAGGAGTTTAAAATTACCGGAACTGAAAATCAGGACATTACAGTGTGGCTGACTACTACGGAGGAAAAAACTTCTAACAGTATGCTTTATATTAACATTCATGGCGGAGGTTTTGTACAGAATCATGCAATATGGGACCATGCCCTTTGTGCTACCATGGCCAGGGAACTGAAATGTGCGGTGTTGGATATTGATTATCGCCTGGCTCCTGAATATCCGTTCCCCGCTGCGTTGGTTGATTGTTATGATGTTTTGCAGTGGGCCTTTGAACATTCAGCTGAACTGGATATTGACCCGCAGAAAATCGTGGTTGGAGGAAATAGCGCAGGCGCTACGTTGACTGCCGGAATCTGTATGAAATCAGCAGAGAAAAAGACCAGGATGCCCGCTATGGGTATTATGGTTTATCCGGCAGGTGCTATGGAGGACACCAACGGCGTTGATCTGTCCGGAGAATTGGATTTGGGTAATCTGGAAGTGCGGGGTGTTCTGTATAATAATCTGTATCTCGACAGAGATGAACAGACAAAAGATCCATATGTCAGCCTTATATATGCAAAAGAAGAGATGTTGGAGAGTTTCCCGGATATGGTTATAGTCACGGCCGGACAGGATACGCTTTGTCCCGGGGGAGAACAGTTTGCAATGAAGCTAGTAGCATCGGGAGTTAAAGTAACCCTGCAGCGATTTAGAAACAGCAATCATGGATTCTATCTGCGCTGCATAGGTGAAGAATGGCAGCAGGCCAGAAATATGGTATTTCATGAGATACGCAGTAAAATGGGGATATAAGGTGATACGGCAGACTGCCTTTTAAGGGGGTCTGCCGTATTTAATGTATCTTAAGTGGCTAATAACTGCAAATAGGCATGGGTGCTTTTAAGAATAGATTTTTCTATATCTGGAAGGAGGCATTCCCATCTGCTTTTTGAATATAGTAGAAAAGTATTTTTCGTCTCGAAAGCCTGTTTGAAAGGCAATTTCATAATTTTTTAATGAAGTGCTTTTTAAAAGTTCACATGCTTTTTCTATTCGATATCTAGTTAGATATTCTAAAAAATTTGTTCCTGTCTGCATTTTAAAAAGAAGACTTAGATAAGCTGGTGTCACATGAACCCGCTTAGACAACGTATTTAAATCCAGATTCTCCTGATAGTGAGTTTCAATATAATTGATAGCGGAAAAAACAGGAATACTTTTTTCGGATTTTTCGTTTATTTTTTCAGTTACGCCTAATATTATTGATGAAACTGTTTTTTCAAGATCTGATAAGGTAGAGTGACAAATTAATTGCTGAAAATCCGTCAGTGTGTATAAGTCATCTGAGCGGGGAATAGAGCATTGAGTTTCCAATCTTGTGAGCTCTACCATAAATGTTAAGATATAGTTGATAATAGCATTTTTAGTACAAGAGCTTTCGCCAAAGGATAAAAACATGCTGTGAGTGAGATTTACAGCTTCTGTTGTGTTTCCCGAGCGTATGGCATTTAGAAGTTTTTCTTTCTGTGAGTCAAACAATAAAAATATTTGAGTTTCTTCTTCTTTTGACAATTGCTGTGTCGTCTCAAGGTCTGTGAAAAAAGGTTGAGTAATGCCCTTAAGAAAACTTTTTTGGGATAGATTGTCTTTGCATTTTAAGATACTGTTTAAAATATCCTCCATTCGGCAAGGCTTCAACAGATAATCAGTTACACCATATTTAATAGCTGTTTGGGCATAAGAGAATTCGTCATATCCACTAAGAATGACAGTTTGAATGTTAAGCTGATGTTTAAAAATATATTTGACCACACCAAGGCCATCAATGAGAGGCATGCGCACATCAAGAAGAACGATATCTGGGTGTTCAGAACAAATGAGGTTAATAGCTTCTTTCCCGTTAGCTGCCTCAGGGCAAAGTTCGATATCATATTTTTCCCAGGAAACCATTTGTCGTATTCCTTGTCTTGTCTCCTTTTCGTCGTCAGCAATTAGCAATTTCAGCATGATTATCCTCCTTAGAAATAGGCAGAGTTATGATGATTTTGGTTCCTATCCATGGCCTGCTTGATATCTGAAACAGATTATTGTTTTGGTAAATAATAGACAGGCGACTTATAATGTTTTGAATAGCGTGACTGGTACCTCCCGGAGCAGTTTCTTGATTGATTACCTGTTTTAAGCGTTCAGGAGTCATACCAATGCCATTGTCTTCAATTTGAAAAAGCAGGGCATTATTTTGGTATCTACAGGATACGTTTACATATCCAGGGCTATCTTTAGGTTCCAAACCATGATAGATGGCATTTTCTACTAATGGTTGAAGTATTAGTTTAGGAATAGGGATATTTCTGGCTTCGGTATCTAAGTCAATTTGGTATGATATTTTAGAGCCATATCGTAAATGTTGAAGCCTTAAATATTGCTCAAGAAACTCAAATTCCTGAGCCACCGTTGTATAACGATTTCCTTTACTTAAACTTACTCGAAACAGATGAGATAATGTCCATACCATTTCTGCAATTTCTGTTTCTTTTTTTGCTTGCGCCTTCCAATAAATAGAGTCTAAGGTATTATATAAAAAGTGAGGATTAATCTGACTCTGAAGGGCATTTAATTCCGCTTCTTTCTCTTTTAGTTGAAGAGTGTATACTCGTTCAATAAGTTCAGATAGGTTTGAAACCATTTCGTTAAATCCTTTTCCCAATTGGCCGATTTCATCCTTATACTGGAAAGTTAGAAAAGCCTGAAAATCGCCTGTTTGAAAGGAATTCATAGCAGCTAACAATTTTTGCAGCGGTCGAATGATAAGTTTAGAGACAAAAAATGTTAACGGGATTGAGAGAAATAGGGCGCATAAAATAAACGGGATGAGGTAATTAGAGGTTCGTTTTAACTCTTTGGTTAAAATATTAGTAGGGATGGTGTATAAGTAAATCCATTTGGTTTTGGGGTCTGTAGTAAAGCTTAAAAGGACGGGACCATTTTCAGTAGGGTAGATTTCATACCCACTTTGTTTTAAAAAAATTTTTGTCAGATCTTCCGTATTTAACAAAATTTGGTCGTCATTGTCTGTTTTAGAAATTAATTTTCCTTCCTGGTTGAGGATTTCTATAGTGCAATCTTTAGTGCTGATGCCTCGCGTATATTCTTGGCGCAGAGCAGGTTCGCTAATGCCTACAACTAAGAGTCCTAGGTCTTCATAAGTGTGATATTCTCGTATCATGCGAATCATAAAAATTCGATTATATCGATTGTTGGCAGCAAAAAGATAAGTTTCTGGCGAATTCTCCAGCCAGATGGGTCTCCCCTTAGCTTCTTTTGCTTTTTGAAAAAAGTCCAATTTTGAAAGCTCTTGGTAGTCAGGAAGGGAAAAGCGGCTGTCGATACTTCTCACAAACGGAATGGAATTATTTTGAAAGCCATACAATGAGAGAGAGGACACATAACCCTTTGAAACCAGTAAATTTACGGCGTTTTTCAAATTGGAGTCGATATACATTTTCTGAGTTTCTGACTGGTTGGAATTATCTGGTTGGATATAATTTTGCACTTCCGGCTGAATCATTAACTGAGCGGTCATGTCCTCAACTTCTCGGCGAAGGAAACTAACGTTGGACTTGATCTGCTCTAATGTATGAAGGTTGGAGCTTCCGATATTTTCTATGATATTATTGTAAACGATTTTATTATTATAATAATAAAAGAATACCGTCAGCAGTGTTAAAAATAAGTAAAAAATAAAAAGCAATTTATACTTAATGCTAAGGTTCAAATACCAATTTTTCATCTGTCATCTCCTTTTTCTTGATTTATTGTAACATTTATTGATTTTTTCGTAAATACAAAGCGTGAATTTGGATAAAATTGCAAAAAAATTCAAACCTTTTTATAAAATTACTCTCTGTTTTATTTTGAATAGAAGAGCTACAATAAAATTGCAAAAAGTATTTGATGCCAGAGTTATTATCAATAACTTCTCGGAATCTCAATGAATGAGATTCCAGCCGAAAATTGACAACTGAATATCGTGCAGGGAAAAAAATTACGAGAAATGGACATAAACACTAGACATAGCGGGTACTATGCCTTGAAAAAACTTATAGGATCGCTTAAAATATCATTATTAGGCGGTCAATCCTAATAATGTTTTTGGAAATGCCTCAGCAGATGGCATTTCCCAGGCGTCAAGGTGTTGGAGCATCATGATGCCATAGAGACGGCAGTACCACATCTTCGTAGAGCGGTGCCTGCCGTCTTCTAATTTATAGTCCTCTTTCTCACGCTTATTGGAGCGTTCCACGGAAGTCCTTCCGTCATATTCCTTTTCCCATGCTTTACTGTCCCTTGGCGGTATGTTAAATAACCTTGGATTGTCATCGGTAAAGATGTGTACGGTCCTTCCGTATTTCGCCGGTGAACAAGGCTGTTCACAGAAGCAGCCACGCTTCCGGTTTGCCTTTGGGCACCGGTACTTTGCCCGGTGTTTAGCGGCCTCATATCCATCCTTATGCATACGTAAGCCCATCCTGCAGACCGGAACGCCATCGTCATCAATGGTAAAATCGTCCTTATAGGTAAAATGTCCGGTATGCCCGGGATTGAGATCGATAAAGGGTGTGATCTTTTCCCGACCGCAGTATTCGTAGACGGCATAAGCGTCATGGGCGGAATCCAGAAGGAGTTTCCTGATCCGGAATTCCGGAAGGTATGCCTTCATTGTAAAAAAGGAATGGAGAAAGGAAAGCATGTCATGTCGGGAAGCCCGTTCCAAAAGGGGAAAAACGGGGAGATCACTGAAGGAATCGGAAGCCACATACATGTAGAGGTGGTAACCGAAGAAATAGCATTCCCGGTGGGAATCCCAGCCCCAGTTACAGTCCGGCTGAGAGTAAAGGCGTTTACAGTTACAGGAAGGACGGCCTTTCTCTTTACACTTGCAGATCCGTTTTTTCCGCTGCTGAGCGGCAGTGCGGACAGGGGTGCCGTCACCGGCAAGGGCCAGATGTTCCGGATCAATCAATCCTTTCTGAATGGAGCGA
Source organism: uncultured Lachnospiraceae bacterium (assembly GCA_947626475.1). Lineage (GTDB taxonomy): Bacteria > Bacillota > Clostridia > Lachnospirales > Lachnospiraceae > UBA3402. The sequence goes on along the minus strand of CANQSK010000051.1, from coordinate 670 downwards.
TCCAGAAACTGCTGGTGATAAAGGCGAAAGATGAGCAAAAAGGGATCGTCCGGTTTTAACTGCCAGCGTTCCAGCAGGGGTAGAAGTTTGGAAGCCATACTGGAAGAATCACAGGGAGTCTTATCGCCTTTCTTTTTTCCTCTGGGAGGTTTCATTTTGGGGAAACGGTCTTTTGGGGAAAGGTTATTGGGGTTGTCCTGCCATATGCGGGAAAAGAAATCATAAAAGGTCCCGACCCCCGGGGTATCCCCGAAAGTGAAACCGCTGAGGATGGCATAAAGGGGAGTTTCTTTAAGCATGCGGCACCAAACGGTGATGGAAGTCACTTTCAGCTTTAAAGCAAGCAGATAGGAGCGGAGCATGCAGGAAGGGAGCCGAGGTTTGGGACCAAAAACAGAATAAGCCTCCTGCATAAAGGAATCCGTCTGAGAAAGATCGAGATACCAGAACTGCACGATAAAATCCCAGGAGCTTTTAGGAAGCGCGAAGGGATTTGGATAAAACTTAAGGAAATCGGATACGAAAGTATCCTGATAGGCGGTGTGGCCGCCAGGATTATAAGGTAACAAAGAAATCGCCTCCAGTCGATTGAAATAAATAAAATATAATCAATCGGCTTCGCCGCAAATTTTGAGCGATTTGTCAAGCGATTTTTGAAAAAAAGTGGGTG
>CANQSK010000050.1 GCA_947626475.1 uncultured Lachnospiraceae bacterium | reverse complement strand
TGGTGGACAGCGACGACTGGGTGGACCAGGAGGCCTACAAGGCGGTCCTTCAGACTCTGCGCCGGTTTGTCTACGGTCATCAGACCCTAGATATGCTGATCAGCAATTTTGTCTATGAGAAGCAGGGGGCGAAGCGGAAGAAGGTCATGAATTACCGCACGGCCCTGCCCAAGGACCAGCTGTTCGGCTGGAAGGATGTGAAGGTGTTTATTTTGGGCCAGTATATCCTGATGCATTCGGTGATCTACCGGACGGAGCTTCTCCGCCAGTGCGGCCTTGAGCTGCCGAAGCATACCTTTTATGTGGATAACATTTTTGTGTATCAGCCTCTGCCTCACGTGAACACCATGTACTATCTGGATGTGAATTTTTACCGGTATTACATCGGGCGGGAGGACCAGTCCGTCAACGAGCAGATCATGATCGGGAGGATCGACCAGCAGATTCTGGTGACCAAGCTGATGCTGGATTATTATGATATGAAGAAGATCCAGAACCGGAAGCTGCGCCATTATATGATCCGGTATCTGGAGATCATGATGGTGATCTCTTCCATCCTGGCGATCCGCTCGGGGACGGAGGAGAATCTGGCCAAGAAAAAGGAACTGTGGGGGTATGTAAAGAAGAAGGATATTCTGCTGTATCTGAGGCTTCGGTTTGGATTTTTGGGCCAGGGGATGAATCTGCCGGGAAAGGGCGGAAGGAAGATCTCGGAGGCAGGCTACAAGATAAGCCAGAAATTCTTTGGATTCAATTGATTTGCGCCAGGAGAAAGGGGACAATAAGCAATGAGGATTTGTACGAAGGCATTTTCCGTCACTCAGAAGGACAGTTATTATTCGGTGCTCACGGACGGGGCGGAGCTTCACATCTGGTTTCTGACGGACTCCATCATCCGCATCCGGGCAGGATTTGACGGCGATTTCGCGGAGGAATCCTACAGTCTTACGCTGACGGCCTGGGAAGACAGGATGGATGATTTTTTGAAAAATTACAGGAAACGGGTGAATGTGGCCGGCTCGGTCCTGACTGACGGGGAGCGGGAGGCGGAAATCCGCGGGAAGCTTCTCAGAGTTGTGGTTGAGAAGGAGCCCTTCCGCATCTGCGTCTATGACCGGGACGGAACCATGATCCACGCGGATATCGTGGATCTGGCCTATCAGGAGGACTCCAACCATCGCCGTATCCACACCAGCGAGATTTCAGCTGACGACTGTTTCTACGGCTTCGGGGAGAAGAGCGGGGAGTTCAACAAGGCCCAGAAATTCATGAACATGAGCCCCAAGGATGCCATGGGCTACAATCCGAAGGAAACGGATTCCCTCTACAAGCACATCCCCTTCTACATAAAGCTGAACCGGAGAACGAAGAAGGCGGTGGGGTATTTTTATCACAATACGTATGAGTGCGATTTCGATATGGGGCGGGAGAAAAGCAATTACTGGAAGATGCACAGCCGCTACCGCACGGACGGAGGAGATATCGACCTGTTCCTGATCGCGGGTCCGGAGGTGCGCCGGGTAGTGGAGCGCTACACGGATCTGACAGGCAAATCCGTGCTTCTGCCCAGGTACGCCCTGGGATATCTGGGGTCCTCCATGTATTATCCGGAACTGGACAAGGACTGCGATGATGCCATACTGGAGTTCATCGATACCACGAAGGAGGAGGGGATTCCCGTAGACGGCTTTCAGCTTTCCTCTGGCTACTGTACCGTGGAGACCGATCAGGGCGTGAAGAGATGCGTGTTTACCTGGAACAGGAAGCGGTTTAAGGATCCCGCGGAGTTCTTCGCCCAGATGAAGAAGCGGGGCGTCACAGTGACGCCCAACGTGAAGCCCGGTATGCTTCTGCTCCATCCCATGCTGGAGGAGATGAAGGCCAGAGGTATGTTTGTGAAGGCCAGCGGCAGCGATGAGCCGGGTGTGGGAAGCTGGTGGGGCGGCAAGGGCTATTTCGTGGATTACACGAAGGCCTCAGCCAGAGAGGACTGGAAGGCCATGCTGAAGGAGCATGTGCTGGAGTACGGGACCTGCTCCGTCTGGAATGACAACTGTGAGTACGACAGCATGGTGGACAAGGACTGCCGCTGTGATTTTGAGGGAAAGGGCGGAACCATCGGGCAGCTGAAGTCGGTGATGTCCAATATTATGTGCCACATTACGGACGAGGCGGTTCATGAGACTTTTGACAACACAAGGCCCTACATTGTGTGCCGTTCCGGGCACAGCGGAATCCAGCGGTACGCCCAGACCTGGGCGGGCGACAACTTGACCTGCTGGGATTCCCTGAAGTACAATATCGCCACGATCCTGGGCATGAGCCTCAGCGGCGTCGCCAATCAGGGCTGCGATATCGGCGGGTTCTACGGGCCTGCCCCGGAGGGGGAGCTGTTCCTCAGGTGGGTTCAGAACGGTATTTTCCAGCCCCGGTTTTCCATCCATTCCACCAACATTGACAACACGGTGACGGAGCCCTGGATGTACAGCGATCTGAAGGATGACATCCGCAGGACCATCGAGTTTAGGTATGAGCTGAGCCCGTACCTGTATTCCCTTATGGAAAGGGCCCACGAGACAGGCCTTCCCATTATGGAGCCTATGTGCAGCGCGTTCCAGAATGATCCGAAGTGTTATGACGAGGGCGTGGATTTCATGTTCGGAGACTCCCTTCTGGTAGCCAACGTGGTGGAGAAGGGGGCGGTAAGCCGCAGCGTGTATCTGCCGGAGGGCGCGGATTTCTATGATTTTTACACCAGGGAAAAATACGCCGGCGGACAGACCATTGAGGTTCCCGTTACCCTGAGCAGCATTCCGCTGTTTGTGCCAAGCGGCGGCATCATCCCCATGGCGCTGAATAAGATTGACAATCTGTGTACCCAGCAGGCTTCCGGGATCCGGATCCTCTGCGCGGCGGACCGGGACGGCCGGTTCTGTCTCTATGAGGACGACGGCGTTTCCATGGATTATCTGAACGGAAAGTATCTCAAGACCTTTATTACCATGACGGCGGGGGAGAAGGTCTGCCTGGATATGCGTCATGAGGGCAGCTTTGAGACGGCGGCGGAGGACGTGTATGTGGACATGATCCACCGCGAGAAGGGGCCTTACTGGGTGACGGCGGACGGAGAGGAGCTTCCCCATTTCCTGCACCGCAGGAAGTTTGAGGAGGCGGAGCGGGGCTGGTACTACAGCCAGCGGCTGAAGTCCGTCCAGATTAAGTACAAAAATCCGAAGCGGGATTACCGGCTGGTGGTTTCCTTCGAGCAGTTTGATTTGATTGGGATGTGAGGCATGGAAAAGGACTTGAAGAACCCGGCGGCAAACGCCGCGCGGGAATACGGCATGATTACGGTCAGCATTCTGATTATGGCGGTGGGAGTATATTTTTTCAAATTCCCCAACCACTTTGCCTTCGGAGGCGTCACCGGCTTTTCGGCGGTGGTCAGCGAGATGACCCGCCTGTCGGCCAGCCAGTTCACCTTTGTGGTCAATATGTTCCTGCTGGTGCTTGGATTTCTCTTTATCGGAAAGGGATTCGGAATGAGGACCGTGTACGCCAGCGTTCTGCTGTCGGTGTTTCTGGAGCTGTTTGAGGTCCTGTGGCCCATGAGCCGGCCTCTTACGGAGGAGCCTCTTCTGGAGCTGGTGTTTGCCGTGTTTCTTCCGGGCGTCGGATCCGCCGTGCTGTTCAATATCGGGGCCTCCAGCGGCGGCACGGATATTATCGCCATGATCCTGAAGAAGCACACCAGCATGGACATCGGTTCGGTGCTTTTTCTGGTAGATCTTCTGTCCGTGGTGCTGGCCTTCTTTGTGTTCGATCCGACGATCGGGCTGTTTTCTGCCCTGGGCCTTATGGCCAAATCCCTGGTGGTGGACGGCGTGATCGAGAATATCAATCAGTGCAAATGCTTCAATATCGTATGCGACAATCCGGACCCCATCTGTGAGTTCATCATAAACCGGCTTCACCGGGGCGCCACGGTCTACCATGCGGAGGGAGCGTTTTCCCATCATCAGAAGACGGTGATTATGACGACCATGCGCCGCGGTCAGGCCATGCACCTGCGTAACTATATCAGGCAGATCGAGCCCACGGCCTTTATTCTGATCACCAGCTCCAGCGAGATCATCGGGAAGGGCTTTCTGACTAACTGACGGCGCTTTTCAGATCAGCTCTTCCATGATCCGGATGGCGTAGTCGATGGGCGGGAACAGGGAGCTTTTTCTCTGGGCGGCGATCAGGTAAAAATAGCAGGGCTCCTCAAAGGAAAGGACCTTCAGATCGGGACTGGCCACACATGTCCTGGGCAGGACGGCCGCGCAGCAGCCGGACTCCGCCAGGGAAAGAACCAGGTCGGTGTGGTTGGTCTCGGCATAGATGGCGGCCTTGAGCTGGTTGGCCCCAAGGGCGTGGTCGCAGATGGCCCGCAGGTGCGTTCCGGGCTCCGGAAGCACCAGAGGCAGGTCCTGGGCCGAAACGTCGGGTGCCGTTACCAGAACCAGCTCCTCCCGCCGGAGAGGCTGGTAGTTCAGCAGCTCGGAAGAGCGGTGGAAAGACGGGTAGAGCGCCAGGTCGATCTCGCCGGATTCCAGAGCCTGCCGCATCTGGCCGGAGGCCAGCAGGTGGACGCGGACGTCCGCGCTGGGAAAGGCGTGGCGCAGCCTGGGAAGGGCCTGAAGGTAAAACAGCGGGCGGAGATGAGGGGCGACCGCCACATGAAAGGTTCGGATCTTGTTGTTGGAAAGGCTGCTGAGGGCGTCCGCGGCATCTTTTTCCATTTTCAGGATCATCCGGGCGCCGTTGACGTAGATCTTTCCGGCGTCCGTAAGCGCCAGCTCCTGTTTCTGGCGGACAAAAAGAGGGGGAAGCCCTTCTTTTTTTAGTTTGGCAAGCTGCTGGCTTAAGGCCGACTGGGTGATGAACAGCTTTTCCGCCGCCCGGGACAGGCTTTTTTCTTCCGCGATAGTCAGGATATATTCAATCTGTCTGGTATCCATAGTCTATTCTCCTTCAAATTCCCGAATCAGTTCTTTGGAAAAATCATTATAATATGTAGCTCCGAGCGCGTTGGAAATAAGCTGCCGCCGGACGATCAGATACATGAAATACCGCTGGGCCTCTGTCAGTTCCAGATCCTTCCGGCAGAAAACCACGGTTATGCTCCGGAGAGGAGGGTTTAAGGAAAAATATACCCGGTCCTGTCCCGGCAGGCAGAAGGAGGACGGGAGAAAGCCCACTCCCACATTTTTCTGCAGCATGCTGTCGATCAGAAGGGCGTTGTTGTTTTCGTAGATAACGGTGGGAGCAAAGCCGATGCGCTGCAGCATGCTGTCGATCAGGATCCGGTTGGTGGTTCCGTTTCCCCATATGACGAAGGGCGTGTCGGCAAAAAGCCGGATGTCAATGGCAGGGTAGACGCCGCCGGAATCACGTCCCCGGGCGGCCAGCGGATGGTAGGAGGGAACCACCAGCAGCAGGTTGTCCCGGCTTTGGGTGGAAGTCTTGTACAGGTCCATGTCTTCCTCAGGAAGAGTTCCCAGGGCCAGAGTGAGGCTGCCGTTGTTGACGCCCTCCCTCATCGTATCCATATAGCCCTCCTGCAGCAGGACCTGAATGTCCGGATACCGCTGGTAGAATTCGGAAAAGATCTGGCTGAAGACCTGGATTCCGCGATAGGCGGTGACGCCCACCGTGAAGGTTTCCCGGCTCTGCCGGTTCAGGCTGGAGATGGCCTGGTAGGTCTGCCGCTTGGTGCTGATAATGCCCCGGCAGGCGGTCAGGTAGATCTGCCCGGCCTCTGTTGGGATCATGGTTTTGCCGCTCCGCTCAAACAGGGTGTGTCCCAGCTGGCGTTCCGTGCCTGCCAGAAAGCTGGAGAGGGTGGGCTGAGAGATGCCCAGGGCCTGAGCGGCTCCGGACAGGCTTCCCCGGTCCGCGATGGCGACCAGGTATTCATAGGGGCGTACGTTCATAGAACCTCCTTATCATTAGGAAAATGAAATGATTATATATAGATTTTGCTAATAATATAAATAGCTTTTTTGCGATTGCACTTAGGTAAAAATGCCAGTATAATGGTCACATAAGAAAAACACATTGGCAAACATAAAGGAAAACAGGGGAAACGGCTTCTTTTTCCTCATAATTATACCACATTTTAATCCGGCGGTAAACTTAAAATTTGTGAATAATATTATTAGAAAAATCTATAGAAAATGCAAGAAAATCGTATTGGAAATGGAGGAGAGTTTATGAAGGTACAGGTTCCCATGCGTTCAGCGGCCTCTGACGCGGAGCTTCAGTTTTACCGTGAGATGGGCGTGGAGTACGTGTCGGTCATGTTTGGTGAACATGACTGGGACTATGAGAGCGCTGCCCGCCTTCAGGAGCGGCTGGCGGGGTTCGGCCTTACGATCACAGACGGGGGAAGCTTCGCCGTTTTCAAAAATCCGATTATTCATCTGGGACTTCCCGGGCGAGACGAGGCCATAGAACGCTACAACGCCTTTACCCGCTCCATGGGGAAGTGCGGGATTCCCATCTGTTCTCTGGCCTGGCAGCCGGACGGGGCGGTCCGCTCTTACAGCCGTGTCGGGGAGCATACCCGGGGCTCCGTCAGCGGGATCGTGGACATGGATGAGCTGGCATCCAGGAATCCTTCTCACGGCCGTATATACAGTGAGGAAGAAATCTGGGAGAACTTCCGGTATTTTCTGGAACGGACCCTGCCGGTCTGTGAGGAAGCGGGCGTGAAGATGGCCCTTCATCCCAATGACCCGCCTGCGGCCTGCGTCATGGGAGTATCCAGCCTGATCTACAATACGGAGGGCTTCAAAAGAGCCTTTGAGCTGGCGGGAAACAGTCCCTATCTGGGCATGAAATTCTGTGTCGGCTGCTGGCTGGAGGCCGGACCGGAGTTCGGAGATCTGATGAAGGATATTCGGTATTTTGTGGAACAGAACAAGGTGCTGGCCGTTCATTTCCGTAATCTGAGTGCTCCCATGCCTTATTTTGAGGAAGTGCTTCTGGAGGACGGCTACGCGGATATGTATCCGATCATGAAGGAGTTTGTCCGCTGCGGGTATGACGGATTGATCTCTGTGGACCACGCGTCCCACGGGATTCCGGAATTCGGCGGCATGGCGGGAGCCTACGGCTATTCCACCGGATATATGAAAGGGCTTCTGGCGGCCGCGGAGAGCGAAGTGGCCGCGGAAAGAAAACAAAAACGATAATCCCGCGGCGTCCATGCCGTGAGAAAATAAGAACAAAAAGAAAGGAAGAAAAAGTTATGAAAAAATTGATCTCTCTTAGTTTGGCGGCGGCTCTGTGCATCAGCCTGGCAGGATGCGGTTCCTCAGGATCTTCGGGTTCCGCGGCTTCAACGACAGCTGCGGCGGCAGCCGGAACAGAGGCGGCCGGCGAGGCGGCCGGAGACGGAGCTGAACTGGCGGTAGAAGACGTCTGGACAAAAGGCTCCACCGTTACCTTCCATGTACCTGCCAAGGCAGGCGGCGGCACCGACCTGTACTGCCGTTATCTGACACAGGCTCTCACAGAGCTGTATCCGGATGTAAACTTCATCGTGCAGAACTACGATACCGTTGAGGTAGGACGTGAGGCTGCCAAGAACGCGGATCCCGACGGACTGAACCTGGCTGTTCATCACGGCGGCTGGATCCTGGAGTACCTGGCCGGTTCCACCAACGTAAACCCCAAGGATGATTTGAAGGTTGTCGGTATCCTGAACCAGGGCGGCCCCCAGGCTATTATCGCGAAGCCCGACGCTCCTTACCACAACTTTAAAGAACTTGGCGATTACATTGCAGCCAATCCCGGCGAAGTAGTCATCGGCTGTTCTCTGGGCGGCGCTTCTCAGGGAGCCATCTACAAGATCATCGAGGCTCTTGGCGAAGGCTATTCCGAGCAGGTCAACTGGGTACAGTGCGCTTCTGAGGCTGATAAGCTGACTCAGACCGCTTCCGGTTCCATCGACATTGCCAACTGTTCCGTTCCCAACGCTCAGTCTTATGAAGCTGACGGACGTCTGATCATTCTTGGAAGCTCCGCTCCTTCCGTAGCTACCCTGGAGAGCATGGAAGAGCTGGTAGGCCTGGAACTGGGCGACAGCTTCAAGACTACGGCAGAGCAGGGCCTGGAAAACGGCGAGTGGGATTCCTGCTACTATTGCTGGGCTCCCGCGGGAACTCCCGACAACATCTGCAAGGCTATCAACGAAGCGATCATGAAGGCCTGCGAGGTGCAGTCCTACATCGACGGCAACAAGCAGATGGCTTCCTATACGGATGCTCTTGACCTGGATACCTGCCGCGACACCTTCCAGAAGGAATGGGATTCCATGGATGCGGTTGCAGCCGGCATGGGCGTAAAGACCCGCTGAGAGTGACAGTTCTTCTTGTGTGACAATGATTCCTAAAAGAAGGAAAGGGGCTTGAATTTATGAAAAAGATAAATCGGACCTATGTGATGGGGATTGTCTGCCTGCTTCTCGCGGCGTTTATCGCCTGGCAGACCACTACGATCCCGGAGCGGCTGGTTTCCAACGAGCCGGGACCCAAGGCCTTCCCCTTTATCGCGGCCGGCGGAATCGCTCTCTTTGCCATCCTGTCCATGATCTTTGACGGACCCAAGGAGAGCGCCAAGGGCAACGAGCCTTATCTGGATAAGGCCGGCTGGATCCGTATGGCGGTTATCATGGCTGAGGTGCTGGTTTTCTGCTTCGCCATGCAGTTTATCGGATTCTGGATTACCTCCATGGCAGGAATGTTTGCCTTCGTCTGGACCCTGAAGGGAGACAAGAAGATCAATGTTATCTTCGCCGTTATCCTCTGCGTGGCTCTGGGCAGTATCTGCTACTTCGGATTTACCCGCGGCTTCCATATCCCGCTGCCTTCCGGTTCTCTCTGGAAGAGCTTGGGAATCAAGATGCCCTGAGTATAAGGAAGGAGGTTGTTTGTAAATGAGTGCTTATTTATCTGCGTTAATGACTCTGCTGCAGCCGGTCAACTTCATTATGATGTACCTCTGCGCGCTGGTCGGCTGTATTCTGGGCGCCATTCCGGGACTTTCCGGAGGCCTGGGCATCACTCTGATCCTGCCCCTGACCTTTGCGCTCACCAAGGAGCTCAGCTTCGCCATGCTCCTGGGCATGTATGTAGGCGGCGTGTCCGGTTCCTTTATCGCGGCAGTGCTGGTGGGTATCCCCGGTTCGGCGGCTTCCATCGCCACCTGCTATGACGGATATCCCATGACCAAGAAGGGCAAAGCGGCCAAGGCCCTGTCCATCGGTATTGTCGGTTCCTTCATCGGCACCTTCTGTTCCATTATCGTCGCCATGCTCTGCTCCGGCCTGATCGCCGACATTGCTCTGGCCCTTGGCCCGTGGGAGTATTTCAGCCTCTGCATCATGGCCATCACCATGGTCATCGGCCTGTCCAACGGTTCCATCTATAAAGGCCTTCTGGCCGCGTTTATCGGCCTGTGGATGTCCTTTATCGGAGCGGACTCCGTGACCAACCAGCTTCGTTTTACCTTCGGCAACACCAATCTTTACGGCGGCATCAACGTGATCTGCCTGCTGATGGGAGTTTTCGCCCTGCAGCAGGTGGCTACCAGCTACGCCAAGGGGCAGCAGGAGATGCCTGAGGTGGATACCAAGTCCCTGGGCGGCATCGGTCTCGGCATCAAAGACCTGGTGGAAAATGCCCGCTGCATTATCGTATCCCTGCTCATCGGACTGGGCATCGGCTTCCTTCCGGGCATGGGCTCCGGTATTTCCAACCTGATCGCTTACGGCCAGGCCAAGAATATGGATAAACATCCTGAGAAGTTCGGTACAGGCTATGACCCCGGTATCTGGGCTACGGAGGTTTCCAACAACGCCGGTGTAGGCGGCGCCTTGATTCCCATGATTTCCCTGGGAATCCCCGGGGACGCCACCACGGTGCTGCTGCTTTCCGCCATGACTATCCACGGTCTGACTGCAGGTCCCATGTTCATTCAGACCAATCCGGATCTGGCTGCCTTGATCTTCCTGGCGGTGCTGATCTCCTCCGTTACCATCGTGATCACGGAGCTGGCTACCAAGAGGTGGTTCCCCTACCTTCTGAAGGCTCCTTACCACTACCTGTTCGGCGCTATCCTGATGATCTGCTTCATGGGCGCCTTCAGCTCCACCACTTCCATGTTCAGCGTGTACCTGGTGCTCGGTTTCGGTCTTCTGGGAATCGTCATGGATATGTTCGGAATGCCCAGCACGCCTCTTATGCTGGCGTTTATCCTGGGCGGCAAGATTGAGAGCTACTTCCGTATGGGATGTTCCTACGCTAAGGGCGATATGACGACCTTTGTCACCCGTCCGATTTCCCTGATCTTTATTCTGATCGCGGTATTCAGCGTTGTTGGACCAATCATCAGCAAGTCCCTGAAGAAGAGGAAAGCTGCCAAATAAGTGAAGTGAATCTTTGCATTGCAGAAGCGGTCCCCGTGCCGGAGCCCTGCCGGGTGACGGCGGGGGCCGCTTTTTACAAATGCGGCCGGCGCGGGAATGTGCCGGAGGCGTATTCTATATCTATATTTGATCTGAGAGAGGGAGAGGGGTTATGCGCAAGGTGATCGATCCCGGCAGGGAACGCCGGAGTATCAATTTTATCGATAATATCTGCTTTTCCCATGTGAAGGACCGTCAGGGCCGTCCCATGGACCTGCATATGTCTCTGATGGTGCAGAACGGAAACAGCGAGATGCGCCTGGCCATCGGGCGCGACGACGAGGACAGTACGGAGCGGCAGCCGGTGGTAGTCTGGATTAACGGCGCCGGATTCCGTGGGGCGGACAAGAACCTGATGGCGGCCGAGATGGAATTTCTGGCCGAGGCAGGTTTTGCCGTGGCCTGCATCTACTACCGCAGCAGCGCGGAAGGCTGCTGGCCGGCCCAGCTGATCGACTGCAAGACGGCGGTCCGTTTTCTGAGGGCCCACGCGGACGAATACCATCTGGATCCCGATCATATCGGCGTGATAGGGCGCAGCGCCGGCGGACATCTGACCTCCTGGATGGCTATGAACACCGACGGCTACGATACGGAGGAATGGGCCGGATATTCCAGCCATGTCCAGGGCGCGGTTGATCTGTTCGGGCCTGTAGACATTGAAAGACTGGTAACGGATGATCTGGAGAATCTGAAAAAGCCGGATTTCCGCTGGCATCATCTGAATGAGACCCATGAGGGGGCGCTTCTGGATCTGACTGATGAGATGCCCCTGGAAGAGGTTTACGCCCGCTGCAGGAAGGCAAGTCCTATTCATGCGATCAATCCCGGCATGTGTCCCATAACCATCCTTCACGGCGACGTGGACGCCCTGGTCACCATAGAGGTCAGCGAGACCTTTTACCGGATGATGAGGGAAGCCGGTCTGGAGGAGCGGTGCGATTATTACGTTCTGAAAGACGGCGGGCACGGCACGCGGGAATTTTTCCAGGCGTCCACCAAGGCGGTCATAGCGGCCGCGTTTAAAAATTATCTGGAGCCTGAGGGCTGACGGAGAAAGAAAGGAAGAACGAAAATGTTGACGGATGCTCAAAAAGCCGAACTGATCGCCGCTCTGAGGGGAAAGAGCGTGGCGAAGGAGAATATTACGCCGGAGTATAAGAAGAACCTGGAGCTGGCGGACCGGCAGGAGGTATGGGTAGAGACTTCTGAAGGAAATGTGCCCTGTTATGTGTTTACGGCCAAGAACCGCGTGCCCCGGTGCCCCGTACATGTCAATGTGCACGGAGGCGGTTTTGTACGCCCCCATGTGCTTAGGGATGAAATCTATTCCGCCAAGGTAGCAGACGCGATTCAGGGAATCGTGGTGGACGTGGACTACTCCCTGGCGCCGGAATATCCCTATCCGGTGGCCTTCAATCAGTGTTATGAGGTCTGCCGCTGGGTGTTTTCCATGGTGGAAGAGTGGGACGGCGATCCGAAGCGGGTGTCTATGGGCGGACACAGCGCCGGAGCGAACCTGACGGCGGCTGTCAACCTGAAGGCCAATCAGACGGGAGAGTTCCGGTTCTGCCTTCAGGTGCTGGATTACGGCGCCTTCGATATGGTGACGGACCCGGCGGACAAACCGGACGCGGAGCACAATATGATCCCGGTAGAGCGGGGGCGGATGTTCAACCTGGCCTACACGGACGGGAACCTGGATATCTTAAAGGATCCTTACTGCAGTCCTCTGCTGGCCACGGATGAGATGCTGGCAGGGCTGCCTGCCGCCCTGGTAATCAGCGCCGGAAACGATAATTTCCGTTTTGAGGACGAGCGGTACGCGTCGCGGCTGATAGCTGCCGGTGTGCCGGTGACGGCCAGACGTTTCCTTCATTCCAATCACGGATTCATTGTCCATTGTACGGAAGAGTGGGAAGAAGGGCAGCAGATGGTTATTGACGCTATCCGCCGGGCAGTATTATGATAGAATTTGAAATTGGATCCAAACGGCCGGCGGCGTCTGCGGCAGGCCGCGGGATGTCTCATAAGAAAGATGTCTGATAAGAAAGGAGAGAGAAGGGTATGAAGGTTCAGCTGGACGCGGAGCTGGTCATGGAGCTGCGGGCGGACTGCCCGGAGGAAGACCGGCTGGTAGTCGGCGGCAACGAGTGGGGATACCTGAAGGTGATCCAGATCAAGGGAGGCCATTTTGAGGGCGAAAAGCTGAGAGGCCGCGTAGTCCCCGGCGGCGCTGACTGGAATCTGGGCGTGGGAGGCGACAGCGCGGATACGGTCCGGGCCCGCACCGTGTTTGCCAAGTATCTGCTGCAGACGGACGACGGCGTGTATATCGCCATTGAGAATCTGGGCTACAAGAGCGCGGATAACTCGAAAAATTCGGTGATTCAGACGACTCCCTCCTTCCATGCGCCGAAGGGCAAATACGAGTGGCTGAATTACGGCGTGTACGTGGGAAGCCTGTCCGGAAGCACAGTTGACGGAGTGCGGGGCGTGGATATCAAGATTTATAAAATGATGTAGCGGCGGCGCGGATATCAAGATTTATAAGATGATGTAGCGCGGCGCGGACGTGCTTCGCGGAACGAATATGCGGAACAAATATTACGATCAGTAAATTATGTAAGGAGGATGAATGATATGGTACCAACAATCACAAAAATGGAAGTGTATCCGGTTGCGGGACATGACTGTATGGAGCTGAACCTGTCCGGAGCTCACGCGCCCTATTTCACCAGGAATATCGTGATCCTTACGGATTCCACCGGCAAAGAGGGCGTCGGCGAGGTTCCCGGCGGCCAGAAGATCACCAAAGCCCTGGAGGACGTAAAGGATCTGGTCCTGGGAACCAGGCTGGCTGACTACAAGCAGACCCTGAACAAGGTCCGCGCCTGGCTGAGCGCCAACATCAAGGACGACGTCCGCGGTCTTCAGACCTTCGACCTGCGCACCGGCGTTCATGTGGTGACTGCCATCGAGGCTCCCCTTCTGGACCTTCTGGGCAAGTTCCTGGATGTGCCGGCGGCTGCTCTGATGGGCGACGGCATCCAGAGGGAGCGCGTTCGTTTCCTCAGCTATCTGTTCTATGTGGGCGACCGCAAAAAGACGGACCTTCCCTACGAGGAAGAGCCGGACAGCGACTGTGACTGGTACCGTCTCCGCCATGAGGAGGCCCTGACTCCCGAAGCCATCGTGGCTCTGGCCAAGGCTACTCATGAGAAGTACGGGTTTGAGGATTTCAAGCTGAAGGGCGGCGTCCTTCCTCCCAAGGAAGAAGTTAAGGCTGTGACCGCCATCAAGGAAGCCTTCCCCAACGCCCGGGTGGATCTGGATCCCAACGGCTGCTGGAGCCTGAAGGAGGCTCTGGAGGTTGCGCCGGACCTGAAGAAGGTGCTGGCCTACTGTGAGGATCCCTGCGGCGCGGAGGACGGTTTCTCCGGCAGGGAGATCATGGCTGAGTTCCGCAAGGCGACCATGATGCCCACCGCCACCAATATGATCAACACAGACTGGCGTCAGATGTGCCACACCATCGCGCTTCAGAGCGTGGACATCCCCCTGGCGGATCCCCATTTCTGGACCATGGAGGGTTCGGTCCGTGTAGGCCAGCTGTGCAACGACTTCGGCCTGATGTGGGGCTGCCATTCCAACAACCACTTTGACATCTCTCTGGCCATGGTGGTCCAGTGCGCCGCAGCCATTCCGGGCAAGATGAACGGCATTGACACCCACTGGATCTGGCAGGAGGGAAGAGAGCGCCTGACCAAGGAGCCCATGCAGATCGTAGGAGGATGTATCGACCTTCCCAAGAAGGGCGGTCTGGGCATCGAGGTGGACCGGGACCAGGTGATGAAGGCCAACAAGCTGTACCTGGACAACTGCCTGGGAGCGAGAGACGACGCCATCGGCATGCAGTATCTGATCCCCGGCTGGAAATTCGACAACAAGAAACCCTGCCTGGTAAGATAAGATGCCTGCCGGGCCGTGACAGATTAGTTGAGACAGGATAAAACAAAAACAGCGTCCCGCCGTGGCGGGGCGCTGTTTCATAGTGCGGACAAAGTCATAAGTCCTCACAGATAGTTTACGATCTCATCCAGCGAGTAAAGCAGGGTTCCGTCTTTTTGTGCCGCTGCCGTGACCTTCTCATCAAAGCCGCTTTCCGAGAACAGGGCGCAGTAAACCTTTGCTTTTTCTTTCAGAGGCGAGAGCTTGGCGGCCGTATCAAGGTAATCGGAGTAGGAGAAGGGATGCCCTCTGAACTTGCATTCTCCCGCCAGATATTCTTTTGCGTCCCGGCTGACGCACAAAAGATCGATCTCCGTTTCCGCGGTGCGCAGGCTGCTGTCTGATCTTTCGTCCCGGACAGTGGTCCTGCCGGTCCACCGGCCCATTTTCGCGTAGCGGAAGGGCAGTTCGTTTTTCTTCTGTTTCTCTCTGACGAACTCCCGGCAGATATCTTCAAAAGCGGAAGAAGCGAACTCATGCAGGGCGGGCTTCACTACATACTCGTAAACGCCGTCTGCGTCGCCGTCCTCAAGCTGTGAGAAGTTCGCAAAACCGAAGGCGTACCAGAAACGGAAGAAGTTGTCTGTCAGCCGGTAGATACCCCGGTTTGCGTTCGCTTTCTCTTTTGTCCCTGCGTCTACTGAAAATTCACGTTCTATGATGCCCAGCTCGATCAGATTCTTCAGGTATACGCTGGTCTTGGAGGTGTCCTCCAGAAGGGATTTCTGGCTAATGGCGTTCAGCTTCGTATTTCCCAGCGCGACTGCCTCAATAATGGAGTTGTAGATTGGCGTTTCCCGCAGCTCCTGATGCAGGAGAAATTCTGTCTCGCTGTAAAGAATACAGCCTTTTGTCAGAATGTTCTGCTTAATATTTTCCCCTACAGACAGTTTGGGACTCCATTGCCGCAGGTAATGGGGAACGCCGCCGAGAACGGCGTAGGCCAGAACCTTATCCCGGTCAGAATATTCAGGAAAGAATTTTGCCGCGTCATAGAATCCCATTTCCTTCATCTTGTAAATGCCGGAAGCTCTGCCGTAAAGCGGGTTCTTTTCCGCCAGCAGCTCTTTTTCAATAAAGCTCATGGCGCTGCCGCAGAGGATCATCATGACGTTCTCATCTTTGAGTTCCGCGTCCCACAGATTCTGCAGAATGGACGGAATACTTTTGTTCCCCCGGCACATGTAGGGAAACTCATCGATGACAATAAGTTTTTTGGAATCTCCGCAGGGCAGATCGGAAACGGCGCGGAATGCCCGTTCCCAGTCGGTAAATTCGTTCATATATTTTCTGGCGGGAATATCTTCCAGAAACAGCTGCCTGGAAAAGTTGCGAAGTTGTATGCGGTCCGTAGTCTGGGTGCAGGAAAAAAAGACGTGAGGCTTCCCCTTGCAGAACTCCTTCAGGGTCTCCGTTTTGCCTACCCGCCGCCTGCCGTACAGTATGATAAGCTGCCCGCCTTTTTCCATATACTTACTATTTAGAAAATTCAGTTCGTTTTCTCTTCCGATAAACATGAAAACACCTCCGGCTGAACAGGGAACGCGTTGTGAAATGGCTGCTGTCACAGACAAAAAATAATATCAAATCACGATTTACTAAATCATGATTTGATATTATTATATCCAAATTTAAGCGGAAAATCAAGATGTTCTAATAATCAACATTACTTATTGCAAAAAAGGGCGTAGAGTGCGATAATGGTGTTTGGGCTTTGGCGCCTGATATACAGATCTGTTTTCAGATTGGAAAGCGAGGAAAAGATAACATTGAAGGCATTGGAAAAAGTAAGTGATTTTTTTGGAAAGTACATGGCAGTGATTGTGCTGGCGGTGGCGGCTGTATCGTTGTTTCTTCCAGGAGTTACGCTGTGGATTCAGACGGGCTGGGTGAATTACCTGCTGATGATCGTCATGTTCGGCATGGGCCTCACCCTGAATCCGGAGGATTTTAAGCTGGTGTTTACAAGACCGAAGGATATTCTGCTCGGCTGTGTTGCCCAGTTTACGATTATGCCGCTGCTTGCCTTTCTGCTGGGAAAAATATTCGGGCTGGATGCCGCGCTGATGGCTGGCGTCGTGCTGGTGGGGACATGTCCGGGCGGAACATCCAGCAACGTCATTACCTACCTGTCCAAAGGAGATGTAGCCCTTTCGGTGGGAATGACAAGCGTCAATACGCTGCTGGCGCCCATTCTGACGCCGGCGATCACTTATCTGCTTTTGAGAACCTCAGTAACTGTGGACGTTGTCAGCATGTTCCTGTCGATTGTCAAGGTGGTCATCATTCCCATCGGACTGGGCTTTATTATCAATAAGCTGTTCGGGGAGATCACCAGAAAGCTGGTACGGATTCTTCCTACGGTATCCGTGGTGGCCATCTGCATGATCGTGGCCTCCGTCGTGTCCCATAACGCGGAAAAGATACTGTCCACAGGACTGGTAGTTTTCGCGGTAGTCATTCTGCATAACGTGTGCGGATATGCCTGCGGTTTCGGTCTTGGGAAGCTTCTCCGGCTGAGTCCGGCGAAAACAAAAGCCCTTTCGGTTGAAATCGGCATGCAGAATTCCGGTCTTGCCACAAGCCTTGCCGGAACCGCCTTCCCGGATCTGGCAATGGCGACTGTGCCGGGAGCGATCTTCTCTGTCTGGCACAATATTTCAGGCGCAATCTTAGCCAATCTGTATAACCGCTGGGATGTTCATGAATGATGGGAGACGCCGTCAGGCCGCGTCTGAGGAGGCGTAATTTAGGGAAACAGGTACTCCAGATACTTTACTGCCATATCCAGCCGGGGCGAGTTGCCGATGACGCCCAGATACACGCTGCCGTCAAATCCGGCCTGCCGGATCAGAGGCGACCGGGACAGGTCGAGGCCGGAGGCCGCGCCGCCGGAAACAGTACCGCCGGAGGCTGCGCCGCCTTCGGTTCCGCTTCTGACCAGAAAGGAGGAAACTCTCCGGTACAGATCCGGATCCCGCTCCGACAGAAGCGGCTCCAGATTATACAGGTACCCTTCCTCTGCGAAGGCGTCAAAGGCTTCCTGGTCCGCCAGTACAATATCCATCTGCTCCGCGTCCAGGGCGGCCAGGATCTTCATGCGGCTGGCATAGGTGTAGGAGTAGTAGTCGCTGTCCGGATTGGCGGTGAGGTAGAGGCCTGTATACAGATATGTCTGATTTTTGGAAGGGCTGAGGCCGGCGTATTCCAGAAAGCCGCTGCTCAGCTGCTGCTTCAGCTGGTCTCCGGCAGTGATGTTGACCAGGGCCACATAAATGGGCCGGTCTTTGTGGGTCACATGGCCGTAAATTGTGTAACCTATAATGTAGATCAGGATGCAGGCGACAGCCATGGGAACCTTGTAATAATCCCAGATATACTGGATTTTTGCCAGACCGTGGAGTTCTTTCAAAGGTTTTCTGCTTTTGGAGAATGCCGGGGAAGCCATAGGATATCCTTTCTTCTGAATTTCTATGTGTCAGTCGTCAGCACCTGTATTTTCATTTCCCGTTTCCGCTTCATAACTTTTTTCCTCCAGCATCAGCAGGATGTTGGAGAGCAGGCAGGAGCACAGGTAGGCGCACAGGCCCTCTCCGAAGATGACAGCTGGCGTAAATACATTGATGATGACCACTGCCATGGCAAAATAGATGGCGGCCATGAGGGCGGTGCACAGAAGGAACCGCATGCCGATCATCAGGGAATTGCGGAACATGGCGAAGATAGTATTGTCAAACCTTGACATCAGCGGGAAAATGTACATGAGGATGATGGCGTAGGCGGCCAGGACCAGGGCGAATACGGCGGCGCCCAGAGTCCAGATGACGCTGTCAAACCGCATGTGGTAAAAGACATAGCCGTCTACGGCCAGGAAGATTCCCAGCACCAGAAGGATCAGCCACACGATGGTGGACTGCCTGAAATTCTCTTTGAAGGCGCGGAAAAAGCTTTTGGTCAGGCTGCCTTCTTCGTTGTGGACCATCTTCAGTGTCACGTAAAAGAGGGCGGTGGTGGAGGCCCCTGCTGTCACGATGGGCAGACTGCAGAGGAACCACAGAATGTTCAGATAGACGCAGTAGACGATTTTTGTGATGAAGGCCATCACAGGGCCGTCAGGATTCAGCAGGCGGTTCATGACAACACACTCCTTTTTGTTGGTTGTTTTCGCGGGATTCGCGATCTCTTGGCGTCAGGGTTCAGTCCCCTGTGGATTCCCGAAATACCAGGCTGGTCTCCGTGTGCATGGTCCGGAAGTTCAGGTTGGGCTCCCGGATACGGGAGATGAGAAGCTGGGTGGCGGCGAAGCCCATGATCTGGCTGTGGATATGGATGGTCGTCAGAGTGGGCGAGGCCATCCGGGATTCGGGGGAATCATCAAAGCCGCATATCCACACGTCCCGGGGCACCGATTTGCCCAGCTTTTTCAGTACCTTTACGGCGTCCAGGGCGACGAAATCATTGGCGCAGAGGAACACCTCCGGAAGCTTTTTCATTTTCCGGAAAGTTTCTTCCAGATATTCCCGGTAGCTCTCGCCTCCGGTCTGGCTGGCGCCCTCCTTGTTGCCCAGCAGGCAGTATTCCTCCTTAATGGGCAGCCCCAGGACGTACATGGCGTTCCGGTAATTCATGTATCTCTCGTAGAAAGAATGGCAGTGCATATACTGGCCGATGAAGCCGATTGTCTTTTTGTCCCGGTTGGTCATTTCCTTAATAAAATGGTAGATCTCCGCCTCGTTGTCCATGAGAAGCCGGTCGGCCATCAGAGGCTCGTCGAAGCCGTCGGCCGGACAGTCGATAAAAAGCACGGGGATTCCCAGGCTGCACACCATTTTGCTGTATTCCCGGTCAAACATCTCGATGCAGGCGATTCCCGCGATCCGGTCCGGGCGGAAGGAGAGGGAGAAGGGGAGCCGTTTCTGCTCCAGCTCTTCCGGCAGCACTCTGTGAAGGCTTAAGCTGTAGCCCAGCTGGGCCAGCTCCCGGTGGAACTTGTCCAGCATGGTGATGGCGAAATGGGAACCGCCGATAAAACCGATGGTGAGAACAGCGATCTCTCCCTTGTCTGCGGGAAGGACGGGCGCGGCGCTTGCCTGGGGCGTGTCGGCCGTCTCCACAAGATTCATGTAGGAAAACTGTTTGTAGCCCATTTCCTGGGCCTTCTTTAAAACCTTTTCTCTGGTGGCGTCGGCGAGGACGCCGGTGTTGTTGATAGCCTTGGAGACAGTGTTGCGGGAGATCCCAAGAGCGTCAGCGATATCCTGAATCGTAACTCTTGCTGCCATGTCGTCGATCCCTCCTTATTTTTCATTATTATAAATATGAAACATCTGCTTTGTGCGTTTGCACTATGGATGCCTGATAAAAATATTACAGCTGCACACTGCGCTATATGAATTATAACGCACAGACATGAATTTGTCAAATGTAAAAACGTAAAAATGCAAATATCTTTGCACAAATGCGAAAAATGCACAACTGTACCATTGTAACAGATTTTTGGAACAATGCCAAATAAATGTAAAAATAATTGTGCAAATAGCAAAATACATATTGACTAAATGTAAAAATGGTGGTATAAATGATTTACACGAATCCGAAACGGTGTTTTACAAATGCACAAACGCCTGTTAAAATACTGAAGAAGAAGGGGACAGGCACAGGTTGCGGAGTTCGCGTGAGAAAGGAGGATCTTTTCATATGAAAGAGAAAGAAAAAACGACAGGATTTCACAACTCGCTGGTCTATGTGAAACAGCACTGGCAGTTGTACGTGTTCTTCCTGTTGCCGGCACTGGCTCTGACGCTCATCTTCAAGTACATACCCATGGGCGGCATCCTCATCGCCTTCCAGG
>CANQSK010000049.1 GCA_947626475.1 uncultured Lachnospiraceae bacterium | reverse complement strand
CATGTATCTGGTGGCCTTTCCCTTGACGGTTGTGGTCATGAGGACCCTGCCCGCGAAACCGGTCAGTGGACGTTTCGCCATGAGTCCTCTCCGGTTTCTGGGAATTTTTGTTATCTGCGTAGGCGGCATGTTTGCGGGCAATATAATGGGGCAGGCGTTGATGGTGCTGATCAGCCTGCTGACCGGGCGCCCTATGGTGAATAACCTTCAGGAGACCCTGGTCCAGATGGATCTCTGGTCCGTCCTGCTCTGCATAGTGATCGCCGCGCCGGTGGTGGAGGAGACGATTTTCCGCAAGCTTCTTATGGACAGGATAGTGCCCTACGGCCAGCTGACGGCGGTTCTCCTGTCCGGCGCCATGTTCGGGCTGGCCCACGGCAATTTCTATCAGTTTTTCTATACCTTCGCCATCGGACTGGTCCTTGCCTACGTCTATCTCCGCACGGGAAAGGTCCGCTACACCATCGCCCTCCATATGATGGTGAACTTCCTGGGCGGCATGGTCCCCATGGCGATTCTTCGCCTGACGGAGGCCAACCCGTTTCTGGCAGCCATGTTTTCGGCGGGAGAGTTCATATTTATGACGGGCTGCGGCGTGTGCGCTTTGATCCTGCTGATCATCTGCCGGAGAGATATCTGGTTTGAGAAAAGCCCCCTGCGGCTTTCCGCCGGCGGATGGATGGGCGTGGTGTTCGGCAATGTGGGAATGGCGTTGTTTCTGATTTACTGCATAGTGTCCTTCGTCCTCCAGTGACTTCGCGTGCCGGGATTTGAGGTCGAAAACAGGTTGACAGGCAAAATCAAATATGTTAAATTAGGTATCAGTGTAAAACTGTGACAAGGTTAACCTGCGCCCCTATCGCAGTGATAGGTGAGCAGGTTTTCATTTTGTTGTGTGAAGGAGGAGCATCATGGCAGCACCATATAATTATAGTGCCATTGAGAAGAAATGGAGAGAGAACTGGGAGAAGCATCCCATCAATGTCAACGACGGCAAAAAGCCCAAGTATTATTGTCTGGATATGTTTCCCTATCCGTCGGGAAGCGGGCTGCACGTAGGACACTGGAGAGGCTACGTTATCTCTGATGTGTGGAGCCGTTATCAGATCCTGAAGGGGCATTATGTGATCCATCCCATGGGCTGGGACGCTTTCGGCCTGCCGGCGGAAAACTATGCCATCAAGATGGGCATTCATCCGGCCATCTCCACCGCCGAGAACGTAAAGAACATCAAGAAGCAGATCAATCAGATCGCGGCTGTTTATGACTGGGATATGGAAGTGAACACCACGGACCCGGATTTCTATAAGTGGACCCAGTGGATATTCGTGAAGATGTTCAAGGAAGGCCTGGCCTACGAGAAGGAATTTCCCATTAACTGGTGCCCCTCCTGCAAGACCGGCCTGGCCAATGAAGAGGTGGTCAACGGCTGCTGTGAGAGGTGCGGAGCTCCGGTTACCAAGAAAAATCTCCGCCAGTGGATGTTGAAGATCACCGCCTACGCGGAAAGGCTGCTCAATGACCTGGACAAGCTGGACTGGCCGGAGAAGGTCAAGAAGATGCAGACCGAGTGGATCGGCAAATCCTACGGTGCGGAAGTGGATTTCAGGGTAGACGGAACCGACGAGAAGATTACAGTCTACACCACCAGGCCGGACACTCTCTACGGCGCCACCTTTATGGTGCTGGCTCCGGAGCACGCCCTGGCCAGGGGACTGGCTACTGACGAGACGAGAGAAGCCGTGGAGAAATACATTTTCGATTCCTCCATGCGCTCCAACGTAGACCGTATGCAGGATAAGGAGAAGACCGGCGTCTTCACCGGAAGCTACGCGATCAACCCGCTGAACAACGAAAAGATCCCCATCTGGCTGTCAGACTACGTACTGGCGGACTACGGTACCGGCGCCATCATGTGCGTGCCGGCCCACGATGACAGGGACTTTGAGTTCGCGAAAAAGTTCAATATTCCCATTATCCAGGTCATCGCAAAGGACGGGAAAGAGATTGAGAACATGACTGAGGCCTACACGGAGGCCAGCGGCACCATGATCAATTCCGGCGAGTGGAACGGCATGGAGTCCGCGGTGCTGAAGAAGGAGGCTCCGGCCATGATCGAGGCCAGAGGACTGGGCAGAAAGACGGTCAACTACAAGCTCCGCGACTGGGTATTCTCCCGCCAGCGTTACTGGGGCGAGCCCATTCCCATTATCCATTGCCCCAAGTGCGGCAATGTGGCGGTTCCCGAGGAGGAGCTGCCGCTGCGGCTTCCCGAGGTGGAGAGCTATCAGCCTACAGGTACCGGCGAATCGCCTCTGGCGGCCATCGACGAGTGGGTCAACTGCACCTGTCCCCAGTGCGGCGGTCCGGCCAAGCGCGAGACCAACACCATGCCTCAGTGGGCCGGGTCTTCCTGGTACTTCCTCCGCTATGTGGACAATCACAATGACAGGGAGCTGGTGTCCAAGGAGAAGGCGGACAAGTACCTGCCTGTTGACATGTATATCGGCGGCGTAGAGCATGCGGTGCTGCACCTTCTCTACTCCCGTTTCTACACCAAGTTCCTTTATGATATCGGAGCCATTGATTTTGACGAGCCCTTCACCAAACTGTTCAACCAGGGCATGATCACCGGAAAGAACGGCATCAAGATGAGCAAGTCCAAGGGCAACGTGGTCTCTCCCGACGACCTGGTGCGGGATTACGGCTGCGATTCCCTGAGAATGTACGAGCTGTTCGTGGGACCGCCGGAGCTGGACGCCGAGTGGGACGACCGGGGTATTGAAGGCGTTTCCCGTTTCCTGAACCGTTTCTGGAATCTGGTCCAGGACAGCAAGGACAAGGACATTCAGCCGGACAAGGAGATGCTCCGTCTCCGCCACAGGCTGGTCTATGACATTGAGCAGAGGTTCAATCAGTTCAGCCTGAACACGGTGATCTCCGGGTTCATGGAGTACAACAACAAGTTCATTGATCTGGCCAGAAAGACAGGCGGCATCGACAAAGAGACCCTGCGGACCTTCGTGGTTCTTCTGGCGCCTTTCGCGCCCCATATCGGCGAGGAGCTGTGGGAGCAGCTGGGCGGAACGGACAGCGTCTTCCACGCCACATGGCCGGAGTTTGACGAGGAGGCCATGAAGGAGGACGAGATCGAGATCGCCGTCCAGATCAACGGCAAGGCAAAGGGCGTTATCCGCATTCCGGCGGACGCCGCCAGGGACGCGGCCATTGCCGAGGCCAAAAAAGCGGTGGCCAACAAACTGACCGGCAATGTGGTAAAAGAGATCTACGTGCCCGGCAAGATCGTAAATCTGGTTGTAAAATAAAATCGATAAGCCCTTTCGGGCTGTCCGGAACTGATTCCCCGGCGGTCCGGAAGGGCTTTTTTCTGTGGGGCCGGCGGCGCGCCGCCTTTGGGCTTTTTATTTCTGTCCTCCGATCCTTTGGGACAGCATCCGCAGAAGTTCCAGCTTCTGCCGGTCTTTTGGGGGCATATGCTCCAGAAGAATATCCGTCAGAAGCCCGGTCTCCCGGTCGGAGAAAGAGATTCCCCGCTTCTGCGCTTCCCCGTTTACGGATAAGAACCGGTTTATCAGCTGCGGGCCGGGCGTATGCTGAATCTGTCCGGCAAATTCCTCCAGAAACCGTATTTTTTCCGGATCCATGGACCGGACTCTCGGGTCATTTTTCCAGCTGGCGTCTGTGGTCATGAAAAACTCCTTTCCATAAGGCGTCCTGAGAGATCATGTGACCTGCTGCATGGCCTGCATGAGCAGGGAGGCCGTGTCAAGGCGGGACTGCTGTTCCGGAGAAAGCAGGGCTCTCATCTGCTGCAGGGAGGGTCCGGCGTTGTTCTGAGCCGGAGCAGGCATTTCCTGATACTGGCTTCCCAGCCGCAGTCCCTGGAGAAAGTTATAGATCAGGTCGATAAAATCCTGCTCCTGGGGAGTACCGTAAGGCTGGATGGCTTTCAGCATGTCGAGGGCGGAGCGGGGCCTGGAGCCGTCCAGGGAGCAGATGCCCACCGCGGCGGCATCCTCGCTCTCAAAGAGAGCCAGAGTCCTTCGGAGCTCCTGAAATTTTATCAGAATGGAGAGAATCCTCTGCTGGGGGACTTCAACGTAGGGGAGGGCGGCCTTCATCATCTGGAGGCGGTGGTCGCCTGTGATATAGTCAAACTCTGTGAACTTCATGTCGGGTTCGCTGTTCATGTTCGTCCGTTTCCGGTCTTGTTTGTAAGAGTATATGCGGGGGAACATGTCAGACATTCCGGCATATGATGGTGATATAGAGAAAACAGCGGAGGGAAGTATGTCGGGCCGCCTGATCATAGATGGAAATGCCGTGTACGAGGTTGATGAGGACTGTATGAAATACCAGAGAGGGAAACGGATGGTGCCTTCGCAGAATCTGAGAGAAAATGAGACCGTCTGTTCCCAGACGTCCGCAAAGAAGGGCGGGAAAGCCGGATACGGAAGAAAAGCCGGCTGAGAAGGTTGGATACGGAAGAAAAGCCGGCTGAGAAGGTTGGATACGGAAGAAAAACCGGCTGAGGAGGCCGGGATCTATGGCAGAGAAATGGCCGCCGGGGTCAGCCGGCGGCCGTTTCCGGGACCGCTTAACAGCAGAAGCCATTTCCGCCGCCGCAGCAGCAAAGCAGGATAATGATCCAGAGAATGTCGCTGCCGCATCCGCATCCACAGTTGCTGCCTCCTATGTTCGAGCCGTTGTTCCCGCCGCAGCAGCAGAGCAGAAGGATCAGAAAGATGATGTTGCATCCGTTGCCGCTCCCTGTCGCGCAGTCACATCCGCAGCCGCAGTTTGTTGCCGCCAAATCACTCATGTTGGTTCCTCCAAATATCTGTTTACACTCCATCATATGTAATCTGGCTTGCCACTGTTTCCGGAAAGTAACAAACTTTTTAAACGGGATATAAAAATGCCTTTATCTTCTCATAGTCTTCCCTGTCATGGACGTTCAGTTCCAGTTCCCGCACGTACCCGTGGGAGAAGATGGAGGCGATGGAAAGGTACTGGGACAGAGTGGACTTCAGGTTGATGCAGTCTCCTTCCGGAGAGGTCAGTTCCACTGAGCCCTTACAGGTGTTTACCAGCTCCATAAATCGAACGGCGTCGGTGTGTTCAGGTATCTTCATGATTCAAGCCTCCTTTCCTGGACATTATAGCATTATGGAAGCAAAATACAAGAAGCTGTCGGATTTCGTAAGAAATATTCCCGGTTTTGAAATATTTGTAACAGGAAGTTAACAGCCCTGATAAAAGCCCAAAAAACTTAAGAAAAAATGCAGAAAATTGTGATTCTTTTTTCGGTAAAGTGTGTTATACTACAAATTGGTAAATTTTATGATTAACGGGTGGAGATATGGCGACAACAAATAGGACAGGCGGCAACAGAGGGTATGCCGCCTCAGACAGCAGAAGGCGGGCGCAGAGCCGGTCTCAGGGCAGAACCGGCACAGGAAGCGGACGCCGTACGGCCCCGGCGCGAAGTACGGCAGGCAGCCGGGGAAGCTCCGGCAGAAGTTCAGGCGCGCCCTATCGCAGCTATTCCAGCAGAAGGAGAAAGCCTTCTCCGGATTACAGGCTGATCGCGATCATCGGCCTGATCCTGATTCTGGTAATTGCGGCGGTCGCTTTTGGAATGAGAAACGGAAGATTTCAGATAGATGAACCGGAGACGGAGAGCAGCACTGCTGCGGAGACAGAGACGGATCTGCAGCAGGAGGTGACTGTGGATGGCGTCTCTATTACAGGCATGTCCAGAGAACAGGCTAAGGAGGAGCTTCTGAAGAAGTATCCCTGGGCCATGACGGCGGTCTGCCAGGGAGATGTGTACGAGATACCGAACCTGATGGGAGACAAGATCGACGCCCTTCTCGGGGAGATCTACTCCGGAACCGGCAGCGGCAGAGCCATCTACAGCATGGATACCGGCGGCCTGGAGGAAGCGATCGAGGCCCAGGCGGCGGCCATGGCCGAGAAGTGGAACAAGGCGGCCAGGAACGGATCCATCGCCGGATATGATTCCGCCAGCGACAGCTTTACGTTCGCAGGCGAGGAAACCGGGCTGGAGATCGACCAGGAGAAGCTGAAGGCGGATATCCAGGCGGCTCTCAGCGCCAGGGATTTTGACAGGACGATTGAAGTGACGGCCAATGCGGTGCAGCCTGAGATCTCTCAGGCCAACGCCCAGAATCTGTACAAGACCCTGGGCTCCTACACCACCAACACGACCAGCAATTCCAAGCGGAACACCAACGTGAAGCTGGCTGCCCAGAAGCTGAACGGAACCATTCTTCAGCCGGGCGAGGAGCTTTCCTTTAATAATACAGTGGGAGAACGGACGGAGGCCAAGGGGTATCAGAGCGCCGCGGCCTACAACAACGGCGAGGTGGTCCAGGAGATCGGAGGCGGCGTCTGCCAGGTGTCTACCACCCTGTACAACGCGGTGGTGAAGTCGGGACTTCAGGTTTCCAAGCGGCAGTCCCATACTTTTGAGCCTAGCTATGTGACGCCCGGCCAGGACGCGACCGTCAGCTGGGGCGGTCCAGATTTCCGGTTTATCAATAACAGCAAATCCGCCATCGGCATCAAGGCCAGCTACTACAATCAGACGGTGACGGTATCCATCTACGGAATACCGGTGCTGGAGGATGGAGTCAGCCAGTATCTGGAGTCGGTGAAGCTGAAGGATATTGATCCGCCGGCGCCCACTTATGAGGAAGACCAGACGCTTCAGCCTGGTGAGGAAGTGGTAGTGTCCGCCGGCAGCAGCGGCAGCCAGTGGCAGACCAAGCTGATCGTCAAGAAGAACGGCGAGATCATCAGCAGCAATGTAGACCATACAGTGACTTACAAGGGCCACAATCCGGTGATAAAGAGGAACACGTCGGGAATCGTGATCGGCGGTGAGACGCAGGCCTCCGATCAGTCCGGAGAGGAGACTACGGCTCAGGAGACGGTTCAGGTAGGACCGGGCGAATGGGCTCCTGCTAATCCGGATGTTTCCTCAGGTCCGGGACAGGCCACTCAGAATACGGCTCCCGCGCCGGCAGCGGATTCCTCAGCGGGACCCGGCGGCGCAGGCAGCGCGGTGCCGGGACCGGTGGAAGCTCCTCAGACGGAGATACCGGCAGGTCCGGGGATGAGTTCTTCCGACGGAGGCGTGGTGGCGCCGCCGATACCTTAGGGGACGGCGCCGGACAATTTCAGAAAAGTACGGGGACGCGGCAGAAGAGAATCGCCGCGTCCTTTTTCTGTGCAGATTGTTCCCAAATTAGTACGTAATTTTGTAGTAATTTTTCTTTTCAAATCTGAAAAAAATTGTTATAATGATACACAGGTCAGTGCGTTTATCAAAACGTACTACACTTAGGTAATATTCACATAAAGTAGGAGGAAAATCAAATGGCAAGAAAAATGAAAACCATGGATGGTAATCAGGCTGCCGCACACGCTTCATATCCCTTTACTGAAGTAGCAGCTATGTATCCCATCACCCCCTCTTCCGTTATGCCCGAGCATACTGATGAGTGGGCAACCGAAGGCAGAAAGAATCTTTTCGGTCGTACGGTTCAGATTACCGAGATGCAGTCCGAGGCCGGCGCAGCAGGCGCTGTTCACGGTTCTCTGGCGGCAGGCGCTCTGACAACCACCTACACCGCTTCCCAGGGTCTTCTGCTGATGATCCCGAACCTGTACAAGATCGCAGGCGAGCAGCTTCCGGGCGTTATCAACGTATCCGCCCGTGCCATTGCCAG
Source organism: uncultured Lachnospiraceae bacterium (assembly GCA_947626475.1). Taxonomy (GTDB): domain Bacteria; phylum Bacillota; class Clostridia; order Lachnospirales; family Lachnospiraceae; genus UBA3402. The sequence goes on along the minus strand of CANQSK010000049.1, from coordinate 12,663 downwards.
CCATGCACTGTCCATCTTCGGCGATCATTCCGATGTGCTTGCATGCCGTCAGACCGGTTGCGCTATGCTGTGCGAATCCAGCGTACAGGAGGTTATGGACCTGACCGTTGTCGCTCATATGGCGGCGATCGAGGGCAAGGTTCCCTTCATTAACTTCTTCGATGGTTTCCGTACTTCCCACGAGATTCAGAAGATCGAGGCCTGGGACAATGAAGACCTGGCTGATATGGTGAACTGGGACGCGATTGCTGAGTTCCGTCAGCACGCTCTGAACCCCAACCATCCGTGCCAGAGAGGTTCCGCTCAGAACCCTGATATCTTCTTCCAGGCAAGAGAGGCCTGCAACCCGTACTACGATGCACTCCCCGCAATCGTACAGAAGTACATGGACAAGGTCAATGCCAAGATCGGCACCGACTACAAGCTGTTTAACTACTATGGCGCTCCCGACGCAGAGCAGGTGATCATCGCCATGGGTTCCGTCAATGATACCATTGAGGAGACCATTGACTACATGATGGCCGGCGGCGCCAAGGTCGGCGTTGTGAAGGTTCGTCTGTATCGTCCCTTCAGCGCTCAGGCCCTGATCGACGCGATCCCGGATACTGTTAAGAAGATCTCTGTTCTTGACAGGACCAAAGAGCCCGGAGCTATGGGCGAGCCGCTGTATCTGGATGTTGTCGCAGCTCTTAAGGGCAGCAAGTTCGACGGCGTTGAGATCTACACCGGCCGTTACGGTTTAGGTTCCAAGGATACCACACCGGCACAGATCGTTGCGGTATTTGAGAACACCGAGAAGAAGGTATTTACCATCGGCATCGAGGACGATGTGACACATCTGTCCCTGAAGACCGGCGCTCCTCTGGTTACCACTCCCGAAGGCACCACCAACTGCAAGTTCTGGGGCCTGGGCGCAGACGGTACCGTTGGCGCCAACAAGAACTCCATCAAGATCATCGGCGACAACACCGATATGTATGCGCAGGCATACTTTGATTACGATTCCAAGAAGTCCGGCGGCGTGACCATGTCTCACCTGCGTTTCGGACACAAGAAGATCAAATCTACATACCTGATCCACAAAGCCAACTTCGTAGCGTGCCACAATCCGGCATACGTTCGTAAGTACAACATGGTTCAGGAGATCGTGGACGGCGGAACCTTCCTGCTGAACTGCCCGTGGAACGCAGAGGAGCTGGAGACCCACCTTCCCGGCCAGATGAAGAAATTCATCGCTGACCACAACATTAACTTCTACACCATCGACGGCGTGAAGATCGGTATCGAGACCGGCATGGGCCCGACCCGTATCAACACCATCCTTCAGTCCGCTTTCTTCAAGCTGACCGGAATCATCCCCGAGGCTCATGCCATCGAGCTGATGAAGGATGCCGCTCAGAAGACCTACGGCCGCAAGGGTGAAGACGTAGTTAAGAAGAACTGGGCAGCTATCGACGCCGGCGCTCAGGGTGTTGTGAAAGTAGACGTTCCCGAGTCCTGGAAGAACTGTGAGGACGAAGGCCTGGATTACGCGGTAGTGACCGAGGGCAGAAAGGACGTTGTTGATTTCGTCAACAATATCCAGAGCAAGGTCAACGCTCAGGAGGGCAACACCCTGCCTGTATCCGCGTTCAACGAGTATGTTGACGGCTCCACACCTTCCGGTTCCGCTGCATATGAGAAGCGCGGCATCGCCGTAGATGTTCCCGTATGGAATCCGGAGAACTGTATCCAGTGTAACTTCTGCTCCTATGTATGCCCGCACGCTGTCATCCGTCCGGTTGCTCTGACCGAGGAAGAAGCTGCCAAGGTTCCGCAGACCCTGCCTATGACCGGTATGCCTCAGTACAAGTTCGCGGTTACCATTTCCGCTCTTGACTGTACCGGATGCGGCTCCTGCGCGAATGTATGCCCGGGCAAGAAGGGCAACAAGGCTCTGACCATGGATAAGCTGGCCAATCATATGGACGAGCAGCCCGTATTCGATTACGCTGTGACTCTTCCGGTGAAGACCGATGTAGTTGAGAAGTTCAAAGAGACCACCGTTAAGGGCAGCCAGTTCAAGAAGCCCCTGCTTGAGTTCTCCGGCGCATGCGCAGGCTGCGGCGAGACTCCTTACGCAAAACTGATCACCCAGCTGTTTGGTGACAGAATGTACATTGCCAACGCGACCGGATGCTCCTCCATCTGGGGCAACTCCTCACCGTCCACACCTTACACGGTGAACGCCAAGGGCCAGGGTCCCGCATGGGGCAACTCCCTGTTCGAGGACAACGCAGAGTACGGCTTCGGTATGCTGCTGGCTCAGAACGCGATTCGTGACGAGCTGAAAGAGAAGGTTGAGACCCTGATCGCCAAGGACGAGGCTCCTGAGGCTGTGAAGGCGGCCGGTAAGGAATGGCTGGATACCTTCAGCATCGGCGCTCTGAACGGAACCGCTACCGACGCTCTGGTAGAGGCTCTGAAGACCTGTGACTGCGATACTGCCAAATATCTGGTGAAGAACGCGGCTTACCTTGCCAAGAAGTCTCAGTGGGTATTCGGCGGCGACGGCTGGGCTTATGATATCGGCTTCGGCGGCGTGGACCATGTGCTGGCATCCGGCAAGGATATCAACGTAATGGTATTCGATACCGAGGTTTACTCCAACACCGGCGGACAGTCCTCCAAGGCTACCAAGACCGGCGCTGTCGCTCAGTTCGCTGCAGGCGGCAAGGAGACCAAGAAGAAAGATATGGCTTCCATCGCTATGTCTTACGGCTATGTATATGTAGCTCAGATCTCCATGGGCGCCGACATGGCTCAGACCGTGAAGGCGATCGCGGAGGCAGAGGCTTATCCGGGTCCGTCCCTGATCCTGGCTTACGCTCCCTGTATCAACCATGGTATCAAGAAGGGCATGAGCAAGGCTCAGACCGAGGAGAAGCTGGCCGTTGAGACCGGTTACTGGAACAACTTCCGCTTCAATCCTGCCGCAGAGAACAAGTTCACTCTGGACAGCAAGGAGCCCAAGATGGAAGGATATCAGGATTTCCTGAAGGGCGAGGTTCGTTACGCTTCCCTGGCTATGAAGAATCCGGAGAGAGCAGCCAAGCTGTTCGCGAAGAACGAGGCAGAGGCCAAGGAGAGGTACGATTACCTGAAGAAGCTGGTAGGCTTATACGGCAAGGCAGAATAATTGCGCTTGAAAAAGTAAACTACCTGAACGGATATAGGGCTGAGGGCGCCGGGAACGGCGCCCTCAGACTGTATCAGGACAATATTTCGTCCGCAGAGAGTCATGGTTCATTTCACGAAAGGATTTGAGAGCATCATTATGAGCAGAAAACAAAAGATGATTCTGATCTCTGTTTTTGCGGTAATTGTCATTCTGGCAGCCGCAGCGGCGGCAGTCCTAAACCGCAGGGAGACGCAGAAGGGCGAAAAAACATTTACCGTAGAGATTGTCTCGGAGCGGGACTCCTGCGAGAAATCGCTGACCTGTGAGTCTTCGGAGGAATATCTGGGACAATTTTTGCGTGCTTTTGAGGAATGCCAGTGGCAGGAATCGACTTACGGCATCTATATCATCGGTTTTGACGGCATGGAGGAGGATACCGCAAAGCAGTACTGGTGGTGCGTTCTGGTAAACGGAGAGAGCAGTACCACCGGGGCGGATGAGATCCCTCTGCGGGACGGCGACGTCTACACCTTTCAGTTAAAGCAGGGATGGTAAGAAAAGGAACCGCGGAACAGCAAACCAGGCCAAAGGATGCCGGGAAGGGGATGAAATAATGTCTGCACGGAAGATCACCAGGATTGCCTTTCTGAGCGCCATAATGTATGTTTCAAAGGCTCTGCTGGAATTTCTGCCCAACGTAGAGCTGGTGTCTATGCTGATCATCGTTTACGGACTGGTCTTCGGGAGAGAAGTATTTCTCATCATTCTGGTGTTTAACCTGTTTGAGCTGGTTCAGTGGGGATTCGGCGTATGGTGGATTTCCTACCTGTACAGCTGGCCGCTTCTGGGGCTGGCGGTGCTGGCGCTGCGCCGGAGAGCCGGGGAGGAGTTCCTTGTCTGGGCCGTAGTGTCCGGCCTGTTCGGTCTGGCCTTCGGCTCTCTGTTTGCCGCTGCCTGGCTGCCTGTGGATGTTTCCTACGCGTTCTCCTACTGGGTCAGCGGACTTCCCTGGGACGTGGCTCACTGCGTGTCCAATTTTATTCTGACGGCTGTACTGGGAAAGCCGCTGTACCGGCTGTTGACACGGGTAAAGAAAGAGGACGAAAGGTTATAATGGCGGAAATGCCTGTTTTCAACCGGCAGAGATGCAGGCTTCAAATTCATGCAGGATTGCCGAAAGCTCAGGGCTGAGAAATCTCTCTGCCGTTTGCCGGATGTGATCAGGCACGCCGTAGTATGCCCCGGCAATCCCGCCGGTAATGGCGGCCAGCGTGTCGCTGTCTCCTCCTATGGAGACTGCGTTCCGTATGGCGTCCTCAAAGCCTGTGGATTCCAGGAACGCTTCGATGGCCTGCGGAACGGTTCCCTGACAGGTCTCGTTGAAGCGGTAAGTATCGCGGATGCCGTCAAGGGTAAAATCCAACGGGTAATAGTTCTCCTGAATTGCCCGGCGGATCTCATCTATAGTCTTGCCGGTTCGCGCAAGGTAGATCGCGGTTGTGGCAGCTTCGGCGCCCTTGATGCCCTCCGGATGGTTGTGAGTAACCTCTGTGACAGCCCTTGACAGCTGTTTTGCCTCATCCAGGCTCCCGGCGATGAAGCCGCAGGCGCTGACCCTCATTGCGGCTCCGTTTCCGAAGCTGTGGTAGGGCCTGAGATCGTCAGAATACATCCACTCATAGAAGCGCCCGCCATATCCGCAGGAGGGGTAGGGCCGGCCGATCCTGCGCATCCAGTAAACCGCTTTGTCTCCGAGGCCGGCGTAGTCACCGCCGCAGGAGATAAGAGCTTTGGCGATTGCCAATGTCATGATTGAATCGTCAGTAGGAGAGCATGCCGGTGTAAATAACTCAAAATCTTTGCTTCTGTGATTGTTCCATTCAAAACGGGACCCTACGATGTCCCCGATGATCGCTCCGATCATAGTTCTGTTCATCCTTCCTTTCTCCCACTGTAGTCTTCATCAATACGCTGCTTCCAGTCGCCGGTGATGGGGCAGGCCGCCCGGACCTTACAGATGGTCTCGCTCAGGACTTCATAATTGAGCTGCGTCCCCCGGCTGTCATTATGGAAATTTACGGCGCGGTCCTCAGAGATGCCAAAGCTTTGGGCAGTTCTGACGGCGTCAATGTTCGCGCCGAGGAAAAGGAACTCCCAGCCGTACTTTGCCTTTTGCCGTTCGATCATCTGCCGGACTCTCTTTTCGGAGTAGCGGCGGCTTGCGTTCTCCATTCCGTCCGTAGTGATAACGAATAAGGTATGCTCCGGCACGTCCTCACCTCTTGCGTATTTGTGGACATTCCCAATGTGATGGATCGCTCCGCCCACCGCGTCCAGCAGGGCGGTGCAGCCGCGCACGGAGTAGTCCCTTTCGGTCATTGGTTTGACAGCCTGAATATCCACCCGGTCGTGGAGCACTTCGCTGGAATTGTCAAAGAGGACGGTAGAGATCAGCGCGTCTCCCTCCGCCTGTTTCTGTTTTGCTATCATGGAATTAAAGCCGCCGATGGTGTCAGCTTCAAGTCCGTGCATAGAGCCGCTGCGGTCAAGGATAAAAACGATTTCTGTCAGATTCTTTCTCATGTTCATTACCTCCATCAAAAAATACAGTTGTCTGGTTTCGCCTTACAACTGTATTTTAAGATAAACGGTGCCCGGTTTGGTCGCATAGCAGGCGACAATTATTTTTGCGGATGATTGCCGCGGCAATGAGTAATAATAGTCAGACAAACATCGATCTGTCTGTTTATTTATCGCCAATTGTCGGAAAAAAATTACGCCAATTTATGCTCCCAAGAGGCTCTGGTCAAAAGCAAACAGCGCCTCATTGATCTCAAAAATATTGTAATTTCCGCGGCTGATAAAATATTCAACGATAATATCAAACTTGTTGCTGTGGGAGAGGGCAAATCCCGCTTTCATCAGCATTTCCCGCGTCTCGCTGAGGGGAAGCTCAAGGGCGATGGCAAACGCCAGAACCGTGGGCTTGCTCGGTTTGTAGAACTTGTCGCTCCGTATTTTGGAGAACAGCTTGCGGTCAATGTTCGCTTTCTTGTAGCATTGGGCGTCGGTGATGCCGCGCTCGTCTATTTTTCGGAGCAGCATTTCCGAAAAGCTCTCGTCGATCATGCTTATGGCCTCGTCCAGCGAGGAAGCGGCAGGCGCTTTTACAATGGCTTTTGCGGCGGGCGCAAGCATTTCAGCGCTTTCCGTGATGGGGCAGGATATCTCATCTTCGCCGGGGAAAAGGCTCCTCAGCCGTTCCCTGCGGCTGTCGGTATGTTCATCCGCGTAGTTGTCGTCGATGTACTCGGCAATATCTTTGAACAGCTTTTCGCTGATCTGATAAGCGGCTTTGTCAAAGATCACGAGATAAACCGTCATCTCATTTTCAAAAAGAAAATCGCTGATGGTATCAATGGCGACTTTCAGGGCCTGGTCTTTCGGATAGCCGTAGATGCCGGAGGAGATCAGGGGGAACGCCACGGTCCCGCATTTGTTCTCTCTGGCAAGGGCGAGAGATGTGCGGTAGCAGGAGATCAGTTTTTCACGCTCTCCGTGACTGCCTCCGCGCCAGCGGGGTCCCACGGCGTGAATCACATACTTACAGGGCAGGCGGTAAGCGCCGGTGATCTTTGCGCTGCCGGTTTCACAGCCGCCCAGCGTCCGGCACTCGGCAAGAAGTCCGGGACCTGCGGCATGATGGATTGCCCCATCGACCCCGCCGCCTCCCAGCAGGGTGTGATTGGCCGCGTTCACGATCGCGTCCACTTTCATTTTCGTTATGTCGTTTCGTATGATCTCAAGCGGCATTGTTGATACCTCCTGTTCCGTTCCGATCTGTGGAATATTTATTCCAATCTGCGAAGTATTTCATTCCAACTTGTGGAATCTACATTTCAGCCTGGGGAATCTCCGTTCCAGTCTGCGGAATATGTATGTTTTAAGTATACCATATACCGCCGCGGCCGTCCAGCCTGCGCTTTTGCAGGAACCGGAAACTTCCCTCTCCTGCGTCATATCATCATGATCCATTTGCAGGCATCCAGATAGTAGATCAGGCGGAACCTGCGGCTGAGCCCGCCAATGACAGCCTCGCAGCCGTATTCCTTGCTGGGAAGCCCGGAATAATTCCTGTCTTCAGAATAATGGATGGTCATATCTGTTACGTATATCATCTGCCCGTCATCACCTTGAAATTTGAAGCTCAGAGGCCTGGGAGAGCCGGAGGCCGTGAACCAGGCCTTGCATGCGATATGATACATTTTTCCCTGGGGGATATCCTGTTCCGCTTCCGCCGGAAGCCGCGCAGCGTCTGCAAATCCCATACTGTTACCTCCGTATTGTTATAGAATCGTTTCCCTGCTGTAATCAACCGTCCGCTTTTCCCGTGAGATCCCGCCGCCCATATGGTCGATGGTTTCCCGGCCGCCGGCCGGACTGTCCAGGAAGCATGCGCGCTTGACGACGTCGATGCCGTAGCGTTTGCGGAGCTTGTCGATGGCAGACTCCGCCTTCCTGACCTTCTCGTAATCCAACGTGTCGAACATCCCCAGCTGCCGCGTTCCGTCTCTTGATATCCGGCTTGTGTGGACTCCCAGCTGCCGGATAGGCGTACCGTCCCAGAGTTCGTCAAATAACCGGCAGGCGGCCGCGTGAATCTCAATGGTCAGATCAGTAGGAGCGGAGAGTATCATCTGATGTCCGCAATGCGCCAGGTTGTAATCCCGGATGCTGACCGCGACAACAGATGCTTTGGCGTTGTCTGCCCGAAGCCGTGCAGATACAGTCTCAGCGAGGGACACAAGATAGGTCCTGGCAAGTCCGGCGTCGCATACGTCCCTGGGCGTCGTCAGGGAGTTTCCGTATCCTTTGTTTGCCGGAGGGTCTGTGACGACCGGACTGTCATCAATGCCGCGGGCGTATGCGCCGAGCAGCAGGCCGTGGCTCTTCAAATGGGCCTTCAGAACGTTGGGGTCTGCCTGCGCCAGCTCTCCGATGGTGCGGACTCCCAGCGTGAACAGTTTTTGTTCGGAAGCGTGTCCGACGTAGAACAGGTTCCGGACCGGGAGCGGCCACATCTTGGCAGCGATCTCGTCCGGCCACAGGGTGTGGACCATATCCGGCTTCTGAAAATCGGAGGCCATCTTGGCCAGCAGCTTGTTGGAGGCGACTCCGATATTCACTGTAAAGCCCAGCTCTTTTCTGACGATATCCTTCAGTTCATGGGCGGTATGCTCCGGCGTCCCGGTACAGCAGCCTGTCATGTCCATAAAGGCTTCATCAATACTGAACTGCTCGATTCGGTCTGTATAACGCCTTAAAATGCTGATCAGAGCGGCGGAAGAGCGGTGGTACAGGCTGTAGTTTGGAGGAACGAGAACCAGCTCCGGGCATTTCTTTCTGGCGTCTGTGACAGGCTCCCCTGTCTGTATGCCGTATTTCCTGCAGGGGATGGACTTGGCGAGAATAATGCCGTGGCGTTTTTCCTGATCTCCCCCAACGGCGCTGGGAATCGTGCGGAGGTCCAGCCTGCCGCCTAAGTGATAGAGCCGGTAGACCGCCTCCCAGCTGAGAAACGCCGAATTTACGTCTACGTGGAAGATAACCCGCTGCATGCGCATCCCCTCCTTTTAAATGGAATAGTTCAATTATATATCGAACATATGTTCGTGTCAATGGGAAATAAATGGAACAAAAAAGAGCACAGAAGAAACAAAACTCGGTTTTTCTGTGCTGTTCTCTTTGCGCGTGATATTACTGTTTTTCTTCGGACAAATAGGGTTCCAGTTTTTCTACTAACTCATATACTTTTGTGCCGGGAGCGGCTGCAGACGGGGCTTTTCCCTCGTTTATTGAATTTAATGTTTTGGCGTTTCTGATAGCGGATTTCATAAACGGATATAAAATTTGATACATATCCTTGCGGTTCTTTTCGTATTTGCCAACGCTGAGCTGCTTTAGGCACCCGGTCAGTTTAGGCCAGTATTCCATTCTGTGAATATCTGACTGCATAAATGAAAAATGCAGCAAAAACCATAATTCAATGCACTGGTTCGACCAGACGGCATGGAATTCTGTTTCTTCCGTACTGTTCTCTATGCACAGGCCGGGAACCCGGTCAATGCAGGAGGCCGGAAAATCATCGGTATCGTACACTACCCAGACATGCCTGTATATGTTTGAATTGTCCCTTGCAAGCGCTTTTGCCTTTTCAAACAGACTGACGGTATTATCGCCTTCTCCGGAAACCTCTAACTGTATTTTTTGCGGATACTGTTTATTTATAATTTCTTTAATGGCACCGAAATATGCCGGTTCTGTAGCAGTTCCTTCTGTTACGATAAGATGGTGCTCCGGATGAATTTTGATAGCTCTGTCGGGTTTCTTTTTCATCCACGACTTATCCAAATCGCTTTTCTTCGGAGGCTTCAGGCTCAAATCCATTCACCTCCGTTTAACATATTCTGCAGATAGGGATCGGCGCCGTACCGGCCCTCCAGATACTGTTTATCAAATGCGGCAGTACTGTTTACCCGTTCGTTATCTTCGCGCCGGATTTCATATAAGGAATAAATCTGACTGCTGTGATTTCCATCTAAAGCGGCGAACCATATCTCATCCCTTCTGAATACCGTGTTTTTCATGGTGGCTATATCATGAGACGTGAATAGAAGCTGTGCGCCATGCTTATTGATTTTTCTGTTTTTAAACAAAGATATCACATGCCGCAAAAGTTTAGGATGAAGCTTTGCGTCAAGTTCATCAATGATCACCAGACGTCCTTCCCGCAATGCGGTGAGAATAACAGGAAGCGCCGCAATGAGTTTCCTTGTGCCGTCAGATTCATGACTAAACGGAAGCTCATACCTTTGGCCATCGATCGTCCGTATCATATATAATTGTTCTTCCTTGTCATCAAACCGGTAATCATCTACGTCAATCCCCATTTCATTTAACAGCAGCAGAATCTGTTTTTTGATCGCTTCATCGTCTGAGACCATGATCTGCATCTCCGCCATGGGATTGGCATAATTGCGGATGATGCACGATTCAAACCATTCCTGTGCCTCGGTTATCACAGGTATATGATAATTGATTGCCAAAAACGATAAAAACGGCATTTTATCATTTACCTTTGTGTTAACATTTTCTTTGGTTAAAATAGTGCCCAAAGTGATTTCTCGGCCGTCCCGGTAAAAAATGTGCGCCGGTTTTTTCCCGCCGATGGTTCTTCTGTCCAATGATTCTGACGCTATTCCGTCCTTCAGAATTGCCAGACGGTAGCGATACTCATATGCCGCTGTCCGGAAGAAGATTTCAAATTCGCTTGGTTCGTTCCTGGAAATATCATCAAACAAAAAGGGCTCTGCCGCAACCTTTTGCTGCATGATGAGATCATTTCTGGTACTTCCCAGCTCATGAATGGGCTTTACTACTGTTGAAATCAAGCAGGCCAATGCCCGGATTAAATTTGTTTTTCCTCCTCCGTTTGGTCCGTAAATAACGCTGACCGGTAAAAGATCGCTGCACTTATCCTGTGAGATTAAACTGTCTTTGAACTCCGGAATAGCGGCTGCCTGCAGATCAAAAGTCGTTTCCTCTCTGTATGACTTGAAATTCTGAAATGAAAATTGGCAAAGCATGTTTTTCACCTCCTCTGGTCAAATTCAGTATATCACTATTTTACGCAGTTTTCAACTTTTATAATCGATTTAAAAAAATATTTTTCCGATTAAACGTATAAAAACGGATATTTCTATAGTATTGAAAAATGAATTGTCAGCATCCGGCAGGCTTCATTTCCTTCTGGTATTCATGCAGAAGATGTGATAAAATAACGATAAATAAAGGAGCAACTGCCAATGGTGAGTGAACGGTATTCTCTCGGTCCGGAGACGTTCATCAGAGAGATTCGTAAACCGATTCGCAGAAACCCTTTGATTACGAGAACGCTTTATTATTCCAAAGATATGGAGAGTTTTGCCACAGGCTTAAAGCGGATTCAGGATGCCTGCGATCAATCCGGCTGTAAGGTGGAATATTATGGCGACAACTATGGGTTTACCGTCCGTTTTTACCGCCACTGTGGTGAAGGCTGGGGAGATGCTGTGCAATCTGTGATTGGAAATGCACAAGCTGACTCTATGGCCGCCCAAGTTACCACCCAAGTTACCACCCAAGTTACCGCTCACAACAAAGAAGAAATACTGAACAGGCTTATTGAATTCTGCAATATACCAAGAAGTAAGAAGGAACTGATGGATTATGTCGGCCTGTCTAATGTTAACCATTTTAGGAAAAGCTATCTGAGGCCATTGTTAGATTCTGGCAAGCTGGTCATGACTGTTCCTGATAAGCCTAACAGCCGAAATCAGAGGTATATAAAAGCGTAAAAGTCCCCGGGATTTGCGGAAAAGAACCGTAATTGAGATTTTTCGGATGTAATATTACAAATTGGTTCATTTTACGGGCCGGTACGGAAATGGAGGAATAAATGTACAATTTTAATATACCGGAATCGAAGAAAATCAGAGTGATACTTGATACGGATCTGAAAAATGAAGTGGACGATCAGTTTGCGATGGTTCACGCGATATTAACCCAGTCATTTGAATTAAAGGGTATTATTCCGGCTCATTTTGGAGAAGAGAAATCCGCCGCAAGCCAACAGGACAGCTATAAAGAAGGTATACGGATTCTTGAAAAAATGGGGATGACCGGGAAGGTACGGCTGGAAAACGGAGCAAAGAAGGCCATGCCGGACGAAAAAACACCGATGGATTCGCCGGGAGCAAGACTTATCATTGAAGAAGCCATGAGGGAGGATAAAAGGCCCCTGTATATAGGGGCGCTGGGGACACTTACAGATATCGCATCGGCAATTCTCTTAAAACCGGAAATCTGTGGGCAAAATGTTACCGTCGTATGGATCGGAGGAGGAGATTATCCGGCAGGAGGCTGGGAGTACAATCTGAAAAATGATGTCTGCGCGGCGAATGTATTGTTTAAGTCGGATATGAATGTTTGGCAGATACCAAGAAACGTATATCGAATGATGCCGGTTACCTTTGCGGAGTTATACGATAAGGTAAGGCCGTACGGCGAGATAGGAAAGTATCTTGCGGAAAACGTTGTCGAATTTAATAATGCGTGGGAATCAAGACCGGCGGAATTCAGGATTTTAGGAGATTCTCCGTCTATTGGCGTTATGATGTTTCCTGATTGCGGCAAATGGTCTTATGTGCCCGCCCCGGAATTTGACGGCAATATGCACTACGTCCTGAACGGCCTGCACCGGCCGGTCAGAGTTTATGAAAGTATAGATTCCAGATTCATCCTTGAGGATTTTTACGCTAAGATCAAAGATTTTGCCTTCTGACAGGTATTCATAAATAAAATACGGTAAATGAAAAGAGAGTATTGCGTTACTTTTCACGGGGTGGGGAAATAGGGCACGATGACGGGGGACTTCTTTGAGTCCCTCTTTCTGCCTTTCATTC
>CANQSK010000048.1 GCA_947626475.1 uncultured Lachnospiraceae bacterium | reverse complement strand
CCTTGTCCCTGGCCGCCGCGTAAGCTCCGCAGTCCAGCAGGTCCCGATAGTTGACCACCTCGGCCCGGATAAAGCCGCGCTCAAAGTCGGAGTGAATCTTTCCGGCCGCCTGCGGCGCCTTGGTTCCCTTTTTGATGGTCCAGGCCCTGGTCTCGTCCTCGCCGGAGGTCAGAAAACTTAACAGCCCCAGCAGGTCATAGCTGGCCGCGATCAGTTTCTCAAGACCGGATTCCTTAAGGCCCAGGGCTTCAAGGAACATATCCTTCTCATCTTCCTCCAGCTCCGCGATCTCTTCCTCAATCTTGGCGCAGATCACAAATACCTGGGAGCCTGTTTCCGCGGCGAAGCTGCGGACCTTCTGGACATGAGGGTTGGAGGCGCCGTCGTTGCCCAGATCGTCCTCGCTTACGTTGGCCGCGAAAATGACGGGCTTGTAGGTCAGAAGGTTAAGGCCGGCAAGTATCGCCTCCTGATCCTCATCCCCGCACACAAAGGAGCGGGCGGACTTTCCGTCCTCCAGATGAGCTTTCAGGGCCTTCAAAAGCTCCAGCTCCTTCGCCAGGGATTTATCGTTGAACGCGCTCTTGGAAGTCTTGGAAATCCGTCTCTCCAGGATCTCCAGATCCGAGAAGATCAGTTCCAGATCGATCGTTTCAATATCTCTCATAGGGTCCACGCTGCCGTCCACATGGACGACATTGCTGTCCTCGAAGCAGCGGACCACATGGACGATGGCGTCCACCTCGCGGATATGGGACAGAAACTGGTTGCCCAGGCCCTCGCCCTTGGATGCGCCCTTCACAAGGCCGGCAATATCCACAAACTCGATAACGGCCGGCGTCACCTTTTTGGAATGGTACATATCCCCCAGAAGCTTCAGCCTTCCGTCCGGAACGGCCACTACTCCCACATTGGGGTCAATGGTGCAGAAAGGATAGTTGGCGGATTCTGCACCCGCTTTGGTCAGGGAATTAAATAAAGTACTTTTGCCGACATTCGGCAGACCTACGATGCCTAATTTCATTTTTCTACAGTATCCTTTCAAAAAAGAACTTTGATATCTTAATATCTAAGACAGTATATCATATCGGGGTTCAAAAGTAAATTGCGGGATTACAATTCCCATATCAGGCTGTCAGACCACTGAGATATCATATACGTACTGTTTAAACTTATCATATATCTTCTCCGTAATATAACTTGTCAGCCCAAGCGAAACCTCTTCTTCTTTTAATTCCGCGTATCCTATCTGTTCAACGCACTTCCTTAAATCCAGCCTCTGAAGTACCTTTTTGGTAAACGGCCGTTTGGCGTCCTGAAATGAGATGCTGGCCAAAAAGTCCTGCACTTTATTACTGTTTAATAACAACATACAGGTATACGCATCCGAATAGTCATTAAATGAAAGAAAGTATGATGTGTCGTCCAACATGATCGGATGCTCCATATCCGCTTCATTATATAAAAGCGTAAACAGAGGCTTTTTGTAAAAGCCGGAAATACCCACCTTATATTTAGCATATGAATAATCACCTACGCCAAACATGCTGAACGCGGGCGCTCCTTTATATATACTGCTCTTCCTGGCATCAAACAGGGCTCTTTTATTACACAAATACCGCCATGTCATTGGAGCCAAAGTCTCTATATAGTCCGTCTCCTCTCTCGCTTTTTTTTGCGTTACAATAACGTATTTGGTAAAGCCGGATTTAATGATGGGTTTTTTAAATGAACTGCTCTTTATCAGAGGAAAAACCAGTGTCTGCTCTAATTCAACATCCTCATTATCTTTATTAAGGTAATGTCTTCCGCATTTCTTTTCCAGTTCCATCACACTGGCGCAATCATGTTTTACGCCCTGACGCCATTCGGCAATGCAATCGCCGTCTAAATCTGCTACACAGCAAGCCGGGTTTCTTAATTTGCCATTGCTAAAATCAATTCGGCTCTCCAATAATTCAGGCAGATCAATATTATAAACCTCGCAGGTCCCTGTATGATTACCACTTACAGACATTTTAATAAACAAAAGACAGGCCGACGCATTAATACTAAATACCCTATAAGAATCAAAACGATACATCCGCACGCAGTCAACAGGAATATTATTTCTGTCAATCTCCAGTAATACATTTCTTGCGACAGATGTTTTGCACAGCATTGCTATGGCAACATTTTTTCCAACCGATTTTCCAAGCAGCTTCAAGATGATATATTCACAGATATCAAAATTACTGGCTCCCGTTATGGCGTCGGTTCCGCTGAAATGTTTAAAATTTTCTTTATTGGGAAGATTAACTGTCAGTTCTGAATTAGTAGCCCACGGAGGATTTCCAACAAACAAAGTTTCTCCCCTGCCGATAAAATTTTCGATTCCGTACGAAAAGAAATTGTCATTTATAATCTGTACTCTGGCATCAGAAATATTCTTCCGGCAAAAGCTGCAGTAATCCTTCTTTATCTCTAAGCCGTAAACTCTTTTCACCTGCGGAAATACCTCCAGAGACGCAGCTATAAAATTACCCAGCCCGGATGTCGGCTCAATAATGGTATCCGGATTCAGATTCATCTTATCATGCAGCAAATCGCATACCATTCTCGCAAAGGAACCTGGTGTCTGATAATCACCAAATTCCTTTTTTAATTCCTTACCATTCATAATTCAGAATCCCATTCACTTTATTATCCAATGAAATCACTCGGCTGTACTGCAGTCTCCACTGAAGCGCGTTGCTGATTGTCAAATATCCCTGTTCCGGTTTATGCTCCAATATCTCATCTGCAAGATTCGAATATACAATATCATCCCCGGGAACATTTTTATCAATAAGGAAACCAACAATATCCTCCTTATTGGCCCCATCGTCTATCATTTCTCTTAGTCTTTTTGTAATCGTAAAGTCAGCGGTGCGCGTCTTATCAATAAAGGCGCAATACTTAAAATCCAGAATACAGGTTGTTTCCGTATCCTGTTTATCATACACAAACACTAAAAGATTATAGCCCAGGCCAAATATTTTCTGCCTCGCATTCTCAAATGGACAGCTGCTCTGAGGCTGAACAATGCTTGTAACCTTAATATCAGTTTCAATCGACGCGCCGGGAAGATCTATCCCTCTGGCACTGCTCCCGATCTCGACTTCATACTTACCGGAAATATACTCCTGAAAACGATGCTCGACATAGGTTCCGACCGCTTTCCCGTCTGTAACTCCAATAAGCGATACGTGGTTTTCCTTTTTCATTAATTCACAAAATATTTTAGCTTCCCTTTTCAGATCACCTATGTCCATAGATTTCATAACCGCACCTTCTCCTTTGCAATCCGCAAACATCAACCTCTGCCTCAGACACCTCATGTTTTGATTCCATTATAGTTTCCGAAACACAAAATGTCAACAGAAACCGAACGTTTGTTCTATTTTTGTCCGCGTACAGCTGCGCAGAAACAGCAGCATGGCTGTCCCCGTCAGGATTTCTCTGCTCAGAACCGCCTTCCGCACTTGGGACAAAACTCAAAATCCTCCGTGGTCTCATAGCCGCAGCCCGCGCAGCGCCTGACCGTCTGCCACGCCGCCCTGTCATGGCCCGCGTTTACCAGCGTCAGCATGTCCGGAGTGATCATCAGCTGCTCTCCCCGGGCCAGCCGCTTCCCGATCTGGGCATCCAACTCATAGACCGTGCCGCAGCAGCTGGTCTTCACATAGTACCGGCGGCTCCATTTAAAGAGAGGGATAAAAAACAGCGACAGGCACATATAGGTCATAAACACCTGGTACCGGCCGTAGCGGCCGCACTGGCCGCAGATAAACAGCTCACCGCTGTACGGAATCTCTTTGGATCCCTGATTCATTCCCATGATAAAAAACATTTGTATTCTCCCTGAAATTCAAATTTAAACCGGTATCTCCTTCTGCAGGGACAGAGAATAGATGATCCTCTCCGTCACCCGGCGGCCGGTTATCTGCTCCAATGCCTTCTGATAATAATCCAGCTGCGTCCTGTACCGCCGGGCAAGGAGCTCCTCACCGCCCCGGCTGATTCTGTCCGTCTTGTAATCCACGATCACCAGGCCGCCGCCTTCCTGAAAACAGGCGTCGATGATTCCCTGAATCAGCACCGGTTCATCCGTGTCCCCAAGGCCCATCTCCCGGGCCGGGATTCCCATGACAAACTGCTGCTCCCTGCTGAGCAGGCCCTTCTCCTGGGCCGCCTTCATCCGCTGTCCCAGAGGAGACGACGCCAGACGCCAGATCAGTTCCGGCCGGACCAGCTCTCTGGCGCTCTCCGTGATCCGTCCCTGCCTCCCAAGCGCATCCAGCTGGCTCTCCACATCCTCACGAAGCTCCGCGCTGGTAAAATCCAGAAGCTCCAGGACACGGTGATAGGCGGTTCCCCGGCGGGCTGCCTGCTCCATGGCGGCCTTTTCCTCCTGCATCCGGCTGAAATCCGATTCCCCGGAGGCTTTCGGACTTTCCTCCTTCAGATAACCGGCTTCCTCCGGCTGATACAGCCCCTGAAAATCATCCTCGCGCTGACTCTGCTTCTTCAGCTCCGACACCGTCATCTTGGTGTGAAGGCCCACGTCCGCCTGATGGGGATACCGGTAGGAGAAGCATTTCTCCAGCTCCTGCTGCAGCTCCCCGTCATGAACAGCCCCGGCATCCGGGCTCATAAGATCCGTCTTCGACACATGTCTCTGAATCTGGCGGGCTACTTCTTCGCCTGCCAGCTCCTCCACCGGAACTTTCCGCACCTGATACAGCGGACTGTCCTGAGGGCGGGTCATCAGAACCCAGTCCAGACAGGAGGCGGCCGCGGACAGCACCGTACAGGGGATCCTGTCCGGCGGATTCTGCCACTTATCCAGCTTCTTTTCCAAAGACCGGTCTGTTCCGGTCATGATCAGCTTCTCCCTGGCCCTGGTCATGGCCACGTAAAGAATCCTCAATTCCTCGCCCAGGCCGTCCAGATCCATCTTGCGCTTCATCACCTGTTTCTTCAGGGTGCCTGCCTTGGTGCGGTTTTCCAGATCCAGGTAATCCGTGCCGATTCCCAGATCGGAATCGATGACCAGCTTGCCCCTGACGTCCTGCCGGTTGAACTGCTTTCCCAGGCCGGACAGGATCACAATGGGAAATTCCAGGCCCTTGCTTTTGTGAATACTCATAATGCGGACCATATTGTCATAGCGCCCGGCGGCGGAAGCCTCCCCAAAATCCGTATCGTATTTTTTCAGCAGGTTGATATAGCGGATAAACTGGAAAAGGCCCTTGTAGCTGGTTTTCTCATAAGCTGACGCCTTCTCTACCAGCATGTCCAGATTAGCCCGCCTGGTCTCTCCCGCCGGCATGGCGGACACGTAGTCATAATACCCGGTTCGCTCGTAAACCTGGTAGATCAGCTGATGAATGGGCAGATAGGCAGCCTGCTTCCTCAGCTCCTCCAGAAGCGCCGCAAACTGCCGAGCCTTCCTTCTGCCGCCGGAGGCCGCGTCCCCGCCGGAATCCGGCACGGCCTCCGGATTCCCCGCAGCCCGCCGGAAGGCACGGTAGATCCCCCTGTCCTGGCACAGGTCCGCCGCTCCTTTTCCGGCGGCCATCATCCAGGCCAGTTCCTCATCCGTCATTCCCACTATAGGGGACTTCAGCACCGCAGCCAGGGGAATGTCCTGAATGGGATTGTCGATGACGGCCAGCATGGCCAGAACTGTCTCCACCTCCACCGTATTGAAATACCCGGTTCCCGTCTCCGCGTAGGCAGGTATTCCCTCCCTGGTCAGAACCTGCACAAACACCTCGCTCCAGCCGGCAGTGCTCCTTAACAGTATTACAATATCTCCGTATCCTGCCCGGCGGTAGGCTCCCTTTGTCCGGTCCCAGACCAGAAGACCACCCTTCTCATCCGTCAGCCGGCGGATCCTGGCCGCCGCCATTTTGGCCTCCAGCTCCCGGGCAGTGTAGGCCGCAGCCTCCTCATCCAGTCCTCCCAGGGATTCCTTTCCGGTATCCGCCAGAAGAATCTCCGTGACGGAGTCTGTCTGAACGGGGTCCGCGTCCTCCGGCCATTCCGCAAAGACAGCGCCGGGATGGAGGGCCGTCTCTTCCGTGTACTCCACGTTTCCCATTTTCCTGGTCATGATATGATGAAAAATCCGGTTGACGCTCTCAAGAACCTGAACGCGGCTCCGGAAATTCCTGTGCAGCTCAATCTTCTGGCAGGGACTTTCCTCCACAGTGTAGGTGTCATATTTTTCCATAAAAAGCTCAGGTCTTGCCAGGCGGAACCGGTAGATGCTCTGCTTCACGTCTCCAACCATGAACACGTTGGGCTTTCCGAACCGCTGCCTGGACAGGCTCTGTATCAGCATTTCCTGAACATAGTTGCTGTCCTGATACTCGTCTACCAGAATCTCCGTGTACCTGGCGCCCAGCTCATCCGCCGTCTGCGTATAGTGAATCTTTCCTTCCCGCTTTTCCACCAGAATCTGAAGTGCGTAGTGCTCCAGGTCATTAAAGTCCGCCAGGTTCTTATCCTTTTTGGCCTCCTGATAGCGAGCGGAAAATGTTTCCGCCAGCTCCAAAAGCTTCAGAACCACATCCTTCGTCCCCAGCATATCCGCCAGCGCTTCCCGCGGAGGCACCTGGCCGTAAGCGGAGCAAAGGTCTTTTACCTGCTTTTTTATCCGGTTCCGGCACTCGGTCACCTGCTCCTTAAGAGCCGGATCCAGATCCTTTCCCCTGGCCGCCGGAAGCCTGCCGAAGGCCACGGTCTGAAGAGCCTCATAAAGTTCTGAAATATCCGCCGCCCCCGCCAGCCTTCTCAGCATCTCAAGCTCCCCGGCAAGCGCCGGAAGATAAACTTCAGGGCCTGACGGCTCCCGGCAGATTTCCATGATCTCCTCATACTGCTCCGCCATCTCTCCAAGCTGCATGGCCGCGTCCTTCATCAGATAGGCGGCCCACCGGGTCTTCATCACGTCCCCGGCGTCCATAAATTCCAGCTCTCTGCGGCATTCTTCCGCCCAGTCCTCCGGGAAAGGATTGCTCTGGGCAAAATCATAGACCTGCATAATATAATCTTCAATCCCGCTGTCCGATTTGCCGGTGGCGTAGGTATCCACAAACCGCTCAAAGACCGGATCGTCCTTCCCGTAGTATTCCTCCAGCATACGCTCCATCACGTCGGCTTTCAGAAGGGTCAGCTCCCCCGGGTCGCCGATGCGGAAGGACGGGTCGATATCCAGCAGATTAAAATGATCCCGTATCAGGTTCAGACAGAAGCTGTCTATTGTCGTAATCTGAGCATGGGCCACCAGGACGGCCTGAACCTGCAGATGCTCATCCTCCGGATTCTCCTGCAGCCGCCGCTCAATGGCCAGGGCGATCCGCTCCCGCATCTCCGCGGCCGCGGCGTTGGTGAAGGTCATGACCAGAAGCCGGTCGATATCCGCCGGATCGGACCCCTCGCTGATCAAGCGGAGGATTCTCTCCACCAACACCGCCGTCTTGCCGCTTCCGGCAGCCGCCGACACCAGGAGATTCCTGTTTCCGGTCTCAATGACCTGAAGCTGTTTCTCAGTCCACTGCATCCGCGGCGCCTCCCTTCTCTGCTGCGTCCCCGCCGGTTCCTTCCCCTATCCTGTCCCAGATTTCTTCCGGCTCTATTGCCGGAAACCGTCTGAACCGGTAACCGGCGATCCTGGTATCAAACCCGCACACGCCATGGTAGGGGCAGTAATCACAGGCTGTCCTGCTGCCCTGTTTGTGGGGCCGCACCGGAATCTGTCCCTCCAGAATTTCACGTCCGTCCTGCTCCAGCCGCTTTCTCACATACCGGCGGAGCATCTCAAACCGGCCGCTGCTGGCCACGGAAGATTTTCCCTCCTGAATCAGACCGTCCTTCACGGCCACCGGTATCACATCCGAGCGGTCCGCAATCCCGGTGTCCAGATGATGAATGGCCTCCATATCGCTGTTGACCAGGCCGCTCATCCTCAGCTCCCTCAAGATCTGAGCGTCAATATCCTCAGGAGTCTGCCCCGGCTCCCGGTCAATGAGCGGATCCTTGATAGGATAGTAAAAGATGCCGGCCGGGATGATCTCCTTACCCGGATTTTTCCTTCCGGTCTGCTCCAGAGCCGCGTCCATATACACGACCAGCTGCAGCTGGAGCCCCCAGTAGACCGCCGCCAGGTCAAAGGCCGTCGTGCCGGACTTGTAATCAATGATCTTCACATACACCTTGCCGCCGTCCCGGCACAGATCCAGCCTGTCGATGCGCCCCCGCAGGCGCAGCTCCTCATCCTCCGACAGGCGTATCCTCATGGCCTTCAGATTGTCCGCGGACGAGAAAGATACCTCAAAATCCTCCGGCTGAAAATCGCCTTTTTTCAGCTGCTCCGTCAGCGCCCAGATGGTCCGCTCCGTCATCCGCCCGATCCGGTCAGCCAGATACTGATTCCGGGCGGAGCTCTGCAGAATCGTATTGCCGTATTCCGACGTCACCTGCTCCACTGACCGGCTCACCAGCTCTTTCCTCTCCTGCTCAGACAGACTGACAAGGGAGATTCCTCTCTCCCTGGCAGTCCGGAAACACAGGTCAATGGAGCTGTGGAACAGATTTCCCATATCCGCCGCTTGAATCCGGTATTCCTGCCGTTCCTCCAGCTCCAGCCCGTAATTCAGGAAATGGGCGTAAGCGCACGCGGCATACTGCTCCAGCCTGGTGACGCTTCCCTGAAGGATCCGGCCGTAAAGCGCCTGGGCGGCCGCCCTGCCGATTCCCTTCTCCTCGTAGGAATAGAAGGCCGCGTCCGTAAGAGACTTCACCATATCCCCATACTCCGGCCGCCGGGCAAACCACCGGTAGAGCTCCAGAAAACGGCGGTTCTCAGCCTTATCCCTCTCCTGACCGTCCGCGTCCCACCGGCCCGAGGCATAGACGCGCAGGCCCTGTATCAGCCGGTCCTTTCCGCTGGTGGGAGAAAGAATCCGGCCGGTCACGCTCTCCGCCTCCTCCACTGCAAGAAGGGGAAACAGCCGTTTCAGCTCTCCGATCAGGGAAGACGGCCGCCGGCCTTTTCCCCCCTGGTCAAACAGAGAGTAGGACAGGATCAGCCTCTGTGAGGGTTTGGTCAGCACAAGATACAGATAGTATCTCTGAATGAAGCTGTCCTCCCGGGACGTGGGCGCCAGCTCCAGCCTGCACTGCCGGAACACCTCCCGGTCCATATCCGTCAAAAGGCCCTGACTGTCCTTCCTCCCCGGCACTATGCCCTCATTGACGCCAATGAAGAAAAGCACGCGGATCCGGTCCAGACGGGTCCTGGTAATGTCTCCCGCCACCACCCGGTCCACTGTGGCGGGAATCACTCCTACCTGGATCTCCCCGAAGCCTGCGTCCAGAATCTCTCCGTACTCTTTTACGCTGACACGCTCCTCTCCCAGAAGCTGCGACAGCCTTGCAAACAGTTCCATCACCCGGCCGTAGACCTGCTCATACTCCTTGGCCAGGCTGTATTCTCCCTGTTCCTCAAAATCCGCCTGATACCGCTCCAGCTTTTCCTGAACCCGGCAACGCTCCATGCACCGGATAACCGCCTGGGTCATGGAAGACACCGTCCGGTCCTCCTGCCGGAAGGCCTGCCTGAGTTCTGTCAGAGGCTCCATGATTTCAGCCCTGCACCGGTTCAGCATATCCAGGTTCAGATCCCCGCACCCCCGGGGGGCGTACTCCCAGGTCTCGCTCCACCGGCGGAACCCCCGGATTCCCAGGGCCAGACAGTAGTTCTCCAGCCGGTCCAGCTCCTCACGGTCCTCCGTCACCAGACCGGTCTTCAGACAGCGGAACATACTTTCATAGTCGAAATCTCTCCTCACCGCCTCAATGGCCGCCCGGATAAACTCCACCATAACATTTTCCAGAATACTTTTCTTGTCGTCCAGAAAGCAGGGAATCCCCTCGGTCCGGAACCGGTTGACGATCTCGTTGCGGTAGCCGGGCAGATCTCCCGTGATCACGGCGATCTCCCGATAGCAAAGTCCCTCCTCACGGACCAGACGCTGAATCCGTGCAGCCACGGCGGCCACCTCCCCGGCGGCAGACTGGGCTTCCCAGACCTCCACCCCCTGAGGCTTCTCTCCGAACCCATTTCTGCCGTACCGGTACAGGTTCTTCTCAATAAAAGCGATGGACGGATTTGACGGCGGCGCGGTCAGGATCACGTCTTCCTCCCGGCTCACCCCGTTTTTCGCCGCAAGGTCTGTCAGGCGGCTGATCATCTCCTTCCCCATATAAAACAACTCCTGCATTTTCCCCCTGCGGTATGGGTGGTCCTCCGGGTCCGCGGTCACGGTGACGATCACCTGCCTGGCATGAATCATCATCAGCTCCAGCAGACGGTACTGAACCGGCGTAAAGCCTGTATATCCGTCCAGAGTAATGACGCTTCTCTGAATCAGCCGGGATTTGGGCAGCACGCGGCACAGTACGTCCAGGATCTCCTCCGCCGTAATGAACCGGTCCTGTATCTCCTTTTGGAAAGCCCTGCAGATCAGCTCCAGATCCCTGCATTTTTCCCTCAGAAGAGCGCTTCCGGCCGCGTCTTCCACCTGCCTCAAGTCATCCGGCCCAATCCCGTACTGATACAGCTCCGACAGCATGGATTTCAGCTGGCTGATAAAACCGGCCTGGTTCAGATGGCCCCCGTAAAGCCCCAGATTTCGCTTCTGGTCCGCCGCCACCTTCCGGAGCACCATGGATTTGCCCATATCGTCCAGAACCGCAGGATTCTCCACCGCCAGCTCCTCAAACACCCGGTAGGCAAGGCGGTTAAAGCTGACGATATCGATGTTCATGGTCCCCCTGGCCGGGTGCATGCAGACGATCTCCTTCTGGGTCTGCATGGTAAACTGCTCCGGCACAATGGCGATAAACTGAGCCTGGGGCTCCGCCACGGAGCGGGCGATCAAATCCTGGTACAGCGTTTTCGTTTTTCCGGAACCGGCGCCGCCGATAACAAACTTAAGAGACATGGCTCCTCCCGTTCTTCTGAATCTTTCTCACAGTATTGACTTTATTATACACCCCCTGCCTTCCGCCGTCATCTTTTTTTTGACACCGGCAGACGAAGGCCGCGCCCGCATATTTTTCCCGCTTCCATAATAGACTGTAATAAAAATTGTACCGGAGGGCTTACCATGAGCTCCAGAACCAAAATCGTGGTCTTAAAAATGAAGGAGATCATCTACACCGCCATCTTTATCGGGCTTGCCATACTGCTGATCACCCTGTTTCTGATCATGTTCCGGCCGGGAAAAGACGGCTCCGACGCTGTCCAGACCTCCACCTACGTGCCCGGCGTCTACACGGCCTCCCTGCACGTGGGCAGCCAGAACGTAAATGTGGAAGTGGCCGTAGACGCGGAGCGGATCAACTCCATCTCCTTCGTATCCCTGGACGAATCCATCACCACCATGTATCCCCTGATGCAGCCGGTAATGGAAGATCTGAAGCAGCAGATCCTGAGCACCCAGTCGCTGGAGGATCTGTCCTACTCCATGGAGACCCGTTACACCTCCCAGGCCATTCTCCAGGCGATACGGACTGCCGTTGACAAGGCCATAAATGACTGACAGACCGTCGGATATTTTTTCGCCCCGGTTCTTGTATTCTCCCCCGTCTTATGATATAGTGCCGTTGTAGCACAGTCGTATTTACATATCGTAACACAGGAAACGGGGAACTGTCAGGTCGCAGTCAAAGAATCGGATCACAGAGGGAGTTATCTGGCAGCAGCTTCTTCTGTTTTTCTTTCCCATTCTGTTCGGAACATTCTTCCAGCAGCTCTACAATACGGTGGACGCCGTCATTGTGGGACAATTCGTGGGAAAGGAAGCGCTGGCTGCCGTAGGCGGGCCTACCGGCACCATCATCAACCTGCTGGTAGGCTTTTTCGTGGGAATCTCCACGGGAGCCACAGTTATCATCTCACAGTATTACGGCGCGAAAAAAGCGGATATGGTGGGCTATGCGGTCCATACATCCGCCGCCTTCTCCCTGCTCTGCGGAGCCGTGATCATGGCGGCCGGATACCTGTCCGCGCCGTATATCCTGAGGCTCATGGGCACTCCCGCGGACATTATGGATTATTCGGTCACCTACATCCGGATCTTCTTTCTGGGGAGCGTCTCCAACATGATCTACAACGTAGGCTCTGCCGTCCTGCGCGCCGTGGGCGATTCCAGAAGGCCCCTGTACTTTCTCATCGCCTGCTGTGTCTCCAACATTTTTCTGGACATCCTTCTGGTGGTGATCATCCCCCTGGGAGTCGCCGGAGCCGCCCTGGCCACCATACTCTCCCAGACGGTCAGCGCTCTTATGGTCATTGCCGTTCTGGTCCGGACCGGGGACATGTACCGGCTGATTCCCCGAAACATCCGCCTGGATACGAGGATGTTTCACCGGATTGTCCGCATCGGGCTTCCGGCGGGACTTCAGTCTACCATGTACGGCCTGTCCAACCTGATCATCCAGTCCAGCATCAACAGTCTGGGCACCGACACGGTGGCTGCCTGGACCGCCTACTCCAAGGTGGACGTGCTGTTCTGGATGATACTGAACGCCTTCGGCATTTCCATCACCACTTTTATCGGGCAGAACTACGGAGCCGGCAAGCTTTCCCGGGCCCGGCAGGGCCTCAGAGTCTGTCTGGCCATGGCCGCCGGCGCCTGCGTGACGATCTCCGCCGTTTACTACACGGCGGCCCCCGTTATCCTGAAGATATTTACCACCGACGCGGCCGTCCTGAACCAGGGCGTCTTTATCATGCGCTTCCTGGTTCCCACCTACATTACCTACGTAGTGATCGAGATCTACTCCGGCGCCCTCCGGGGCGTCAGCGACACCTGGAGACCCATGATCTTTACGCTTCTGGGCATCTGCGTCCTGAGGGTGGTGTGGGTCCTGGCGGCGGTCCCTCTGAGAAGAGAGATCACCACCGTGATCTTCAGTTATCCCCTTACCTGGGCCGTAACGTCTGTGATCTTCCTGATCTATCTCCACCGGTACAGCCGGCTGAAATAGGCGCGTCCGCCGCGAAAAGAACGGGGCCCTGCAGTCCGCAAGGCCCCGTTTCCGTGGCATGGAATATTCGTTTTATATAATGTACCGCTCGATCGCTTACAGGACTCTCGCGATAAGGCCCTCGATAATGCCCCAGAGGGAGAAATCCTGTCCGCCGTATACCAGCATCCAGTTGTTGATGGTATTTCCGAAGAAATAGGAGCCGAAGCCTACCAGGAATACCATGATGATTCCGGATACTGCCGCGCCGATCACGCAGCCCCTGATGCCGCCGGTGGCGTTGCCGATGATGGACGCGCAGCCGATCTCAAAGAAGCAGGTAAAGGTAAGCGGAATGATAACGGTCGGGAACATGCCTGCCGTCAGCAGAATGGTAATCGTGGATGTGATCATGGCGGTGATGAAGCCGATGATCAGGGCGTTGGGAGCCAGGTTGAAGATAACCGGGCAGTCCAGAGCCGGAATCGCGCCGGGAACCACTTTGTCCGCAATGCCCTTGAACGCGGGAACGATCTCCGCGATCAACATACGAACGCCCAGAAGCATGATCGTCACGCCTACGCCGAAGTAAATGGACTTGGTAAAAATGTAAGTAAAGATACCGGTGCTTCCGCCTGCGTAGCCCCAGACCTCGCCGGGAACCAAACCGTTGGCCTTCAGAATAAAGAACATGACAATGTAGGTCAGGCAGATCACGATGGAGCCGGTGATGGAAACTTCACGGAGGAAGTTCAGGCTCTTGGGGAAGTTGATATCTTCCGTTGATTTGGATTTGTCACCCACAACCTTGCCCAGATAACCGGAGATCACGGACAGGATTGTGGTAGGATGTCCTATGGTGAAACTGTCGTCCCCCGTTACCTCTTTTACCAGAGGCCTCATCAGGTTGGGAGATACGCACATATAAGCGGCGGTAAACACAGCCGCCAGAACGATCAGCTTCGTGCCGGTCAGTCCCGCGTCAACGCCTGCGGCGATGAACACGTAGGGGAACCAGTACAGCATATGTCCGGTCAGAAATACGGATTTCCATTTGGTAAAGCGGGCAAACAGAAGGTTGAAGGCAAATGCCAGAATCATAACGATACCGATCTGTGTTCCGTAGATGGACATGTCGATATCCGGTTTGCCGCTGGCCTGGGGCAGCATGGTGTTAAACGCGCCCGCAAGGCCGTCGATGGAATTTCCTGTGATAATTCCGGTACCCTGACTCAATACAAAGAACCCGATGGCAGTCATCATGGTTCCTCTTACTACCTCACTAAAGCTTTTCTTTTGGAGAAGCAGACCAATCATGGCGATCAATGCCAGGAAGATCGCGCCCTGTCCAAAAATCTCATTGATAATGAAATTCAATATACCCATTACTTTCCCTCCTGAGTAAAACTCAACTGTTCAACGACTGGAAAAACGCCAGTGTCTTTTCCGTTACTTCCTTCTTGTTCACAAAACTCTTGATCACGACTACCGGCACCTTCGCTCTTTCCATCACCCTCTCACTCAGCTCTTCCGAGATGAAAATCGCGTCGCAGGGCGTCGAAAGACAGGTTCCCACGTCCCCGCAGAATACGTCCGCCTCCAGATTGTTCTCTTTCATCACTTCCTGAATTTTCAGCTTCAGGAAAAGCGAAGAGCCGCATCCGAAACCGCACACTGTCTGAATCTTCAGCATAGTTTCCCCCCTTTCTGAAGAATCAAGGCTGCGCCTGCTGAAACAGCCGGACGATCTGGTCCTCGCTGTCAGAGGCAATGATCTGTTCCACTTTGTTTTCCTCCATCAGGACACCGGCTATCCGGGACAAATGATCCACGTGGGAAGAATGATCCGTACAAGCCAGACAGAGGACTACAGACACAGGGTCGTTGACAGAGCCGAAATCCACAGGCGTCTCCAGCGTGATCAACGAAATATCGCTTTGGCGCACCGCCTCACAGGGAGCGGCATGAGCCAGCGCGAATCCGGGCATAAGCACCATGTAAGGTCCCATCGTTTTCACGGACTGAATCATGTTATCAATATACTCCTTCTCGATGCTGCCCCTGTCCAGCAGTACCTCTCCTGCCTTCCGCACGGCATCTTCCCAGCCGTCTGCCCGTACATGAATCCTGACACGGCTTTTATCCAGCATGCTGTTCACCTGCCACCAACCTTTCGTGCTGTTTTCTGACAATATTATATCATTTTCTTATTTTATCTCATAGTTCACTTTCTTTCAAATTTATGGAAACATAATACACTTTACAAATCCATTATTATATATAAAATTATAAATAGGATTCAAAATGCGGATTTATGGCTTAATTCCGGAAAGGCAGATGGTATGAATAAACAGACGAAAGAACTATTAAACATACTGCTCAATTCGCCGAATCACCATTTTTCTTATGAAAATCTGGCAGAAACTCTTCATGTCAGTACCCGAACAATCCGTAATTACATCCAGTCTGTCCAGACATTTCTTCAGGACAACGGGCACGGGCAGGCGCTGACAGTGTACGATAAGGGCGTTTCCATCTCCGGTTCTCCCGATCTGATGGCCAGGCTCCAGGAGAGCATGGTTGATTACGCCTTCTATTCTTACCGCCTCTCCCCGGCTGAACGCCAGGGCATGCTTCTTCTCATGCTGCTGATCAGCGATGACTACTGCACCATCGGACAGCTGACCGAACGGCTGAAGGTCAGCCGCGGAACGATCCTGAAGGACATGGCCCAGATCAAACTGTCCCTGGACGCAAGGGACCTGTCTTTGTGTCCCATGACCAACAACGGCTACCGGCTGAATATCCAGGAATTTGACCGGCGCAGAATGACAGCCGAGATCATCAACAACTTCACGGACACCCATCCCGCTCAGGTCAACCTGTACAAACAGTTTATCCTGAAGGAACGCTGCCTGGAAAAAGACATGCCGGAGATTTCCAGGATCCTCCTGGATGTGGAGCGCCAGTACCAGCTGAACGTGCCGGATTCCCGCTTTGAGAAATTCCTGGTGGTCCTGGCCATATCAGTCATGCGCATGCGGGAAGGCAAGACAGCCGCGGGATTCCGTTTTGATATTCCCGTAATCCGCAATTTCGCCATCTACAAAATGGGAGAGACCCTGTTCTCCCGGCTGTGCGGCTCCTTCCGCTTCCCTTACTCGGAGGAGGAAGTGGGTTTTTTGGCCTACGAGCTGTACGAGTACCACTTCTACAAGGACGAGACGCTGCGCAATGTCACCGACCTGCAGCTTCACATGGCCGTATCCAATTTCCTTATGAAGGTCAGCGACGAACTGACCCTTCCCCTTTACCAGAATGAGCAGCTGGCCAGCCAGCTGGAACGTCACCTGAAGGACATTGCCAACGCGCATTTCAAGGGCATACAGTTTCACAATGAATACAGCAAATCCATGCGGGGAGAATACCCCGTCTATTATCAGGCCGTAGAAAAGCATATCGCGATCCTGGAGCGGAGCGCCGGCTATTCCTACTCCGACGACGAGCTGGCTTTCGTCATGTTCTACGTCATGACCTCCGCGGAGAAATATTTCCAGGAATACCAGAAGCCCAAAGTGATCGTCGCATACCATACAGGCATCGGCACCGCAGATTTCCTGGCTGAACAGCTGATCAACAATTTCAATATCGAGATTTCCGCCGTCGTCCCAAGCCACAAGCTGGATGAAACGCTGCAGGAGCACTCTCCCGACCTGATCGTCACCACGGCTCCCCTGGAATCCCAGAAACTTCCGTGGCTGAAGGTGTCTCCCATGCTGAAGGACGAGGATATTCTCTCCCTGCAGAAGCTTTTTATCCAGATCCGGCGCAAAAAACGGCAGCATGAGATCCTGAAGAGCTCCAAGCCCCTGATGAAAACCGGCAGCATTCCCGAGATCACCGGTGAGATCATCCTGAAAAAAGAAAATATCCTGCTGGACGCCGACTGCGCGGACTGGCAGGCAGCCATCCGGGCCGCCGCCCAGCCCCTGCTGAGGGAGGGCGCCATCCGGCCCGTCTATGTGGACAAGATCATTGAATCGGTCCAGAAAAACAACGCTTATTTCGTCTACTGTCCGGGTGTGGCCCTCGCCCACGCCGGTCCTGAGGACGGGGTCGTGCATTTCGGTCTTTCTCTGGTCCGGCTGAAAAAGCCGGTCCGGTTCGGCCATCCCCTCCATGACCCGGTCTCCTACATCCTCTGCCTGGCCAGCCCGGCCAAGGACGCGCGGCTCCAGAAGGTTCTGGTTCTCATGAACCTGCTGAGCGAGCCCCACATACTGCAGTCACTGAACACTCTGACACTTCCGGAGGAAATACTGGAATTTGTCGGAACTTCACACAAGGAGGAACTCAATGAAAAGTAAATGTTTCGACTACCTGGACCACATCGGAGAGATTCTGGAGCGTATCCGCACCACCCAGTGGGACAGCATTGACCGCTGCGCCCGGCAGATGGCCCATGCCATCGCGGAGGGCCATTCCGTCTATGCTTTCGGCGCGTCCCACGCAAGCATTCTGGCCCAGGAAATGTTTTACCGCACCGGCGGCCTGGCAGTCTTAAACGCCATTCTGCCATCGGAATTTATGCTGAACACGCGCCCGGTCACCCAGACCTCCGCCATGGAGCGCCTGTCCGGGTATCCCGAAATCATTCTGAAGCACAGCGATATCCGTTCCGGGGACGTTCTGCTGCTCCACTCCGTTTCCGGCCGGAACACTGCCGCCATCGAGATGGCCATGGAGGCCTCGAAAATGGGAATCTTCACCGCGGCCATCACCAATCTGGAATATTCCGGTCAGGTGACCAGCCGGCACCCCAGCGGCAAGAAACTGTGCGACCTGTGCGACGTCGTCATCGACAACTGCGGAGATTTTGAGGATTCCAGCATGCTGCTGCCCGGCATGAACCAGAAGATCGCCCCCACATCCAGCGTGATCGGATGCTCCATTGTCAATATGATTGTGATCCGGATCGTGGAATACCTGCTTGAAATGGGCATTGAGCCTCCTGTATTCCACAGCGCCAACGTGGACGGAGGCGACGAATTTAATCAGGTCCTTTTTGAAAAATACCGCAGTCAGATTCATTATCTGTAGAAAGCCAGAGGGGCTCTGCCATGGGAGAATTTGAAGGAAAAGTCGTAGTCGTGACCGGCGCCAGCAAAGGCATCGGCCTGCAGACCGTGAAAGAATTTGCCGCGCGAAAGGCCCGCGTGGTCTTAGTCGCTTCCAACCCGGACCATATCCGGACGGCCATGGATTCCGTCCGGGAAGGCAGAGAATACGTAACCGGCATTCCCTGCGACCTGTCAAAGCCGGAAGAGATACAGAAGCTCTCCCGGCAGGTTCTTGACACCTTCGGCACCATCGATATCGTAGTCAGCAACGTCGGCGCGTACTCCGAGAAAGTCCCCTGGGACCGGATCGATGAGAAAACCTGGCACGACAGCTTCAGCCTGAATACACTCAGCTCCTATTACTGCGCCAAATATTTCGGAGACTTTATGATCCAGCACCATATTGAGGGCGTTATCGTGTGCACCGGCTCCTCCACTGCCCTGCAGTACAAGAGGGGCCGCATCCACTACACAGTCTCCAAAAGCGCCCTTCACACGCTGGTGCAGGTCCTGGCGCTGGATCTGGCCCGGCATCATATCCGCATCAACGTGGTCTCACCCGGCCCCACGGCCACAGAGACCGTACAGGCCCGGATGGATGACCCTGCCCGGGCGGAAGCCGAAAAAATCCGCCTGGCCAAGATCCCCATGGGCCGCTACGCCGAGATGAGCGACATTGCCAACGCCATTCTGTTTTTGGCCTCCTCAAAGGCTTCCTATATTACAGGGGCCATTCTTCCCGTCGACGGCGGTTACACCATCGGCGAGACTTCCTGATCCGGCTCCATTTTCACCGTAGGCCACGTTTCGTTGATTCTCTTATAGCAGGGACAGTCGCCGGCGTGGTCGTTGATCACGCCGCAGGCCTGCAGATGGGAGTAGATCGTAACCGGACCGATGAACTGAAATCCCCTCTTTTTCAGGTCGCGGCTGATCCGATCCGACAGGCCGTTGCTGACGGGAATCCTGCCGTCCGCGTGTCCGCCGTACAAAATGGTTTTCCCTCCTGTATAGGCCCACAGATAATCACAGAAGCTGCCGAACTCCGACCGGATCTTCTGATAGCACCGGGCGTTATGAATGACCGCCCGAACCTTCCGCTCGGATCTCAGCATCCCCTCCGTGTTCAGGATCCGCCGCACGTCGTCCTCGCCGTAGGAGGCGATTTTGTCATATTCAAAGTTTTCAAAGCACTGACGGAAAATCTCTCGCTTTTTCAGCATCAGTCCCCAGCTCAGCCCGCACTGCAGACATTCCAGCGTCAGATGCTCAAACATCTGGCGGTCGTCATGTACCGGTATGCCCCACTCGTTGTCATGATAAAACCGGGATTTTTCGTTTGCCAGCGCCCAGTCGCAATGTCCCATATTCTTTTCCTCCCAAATACTTTCACAGCTGTCCTCTTTTGCATGATTGTTTTTCAATTCCCGCAGGACAGACAGCCCCGCCGTAGTTGATACTATGTAATTAAAATTCATTGATCTGCTGTTCTAACACCTTGATACCGTACATAACAGAATCAAAAGACGGGATATCGCCGTACAACATATCCTTCATTGCATTATAATCTGCGGCTAACGCATTCAGCCGGTACCCTGGCGGCGTCAGTTTTAGGGTGCCGGGGACAGCCTCGGCATATTTTGCCCATGCTCTCGGATAAAATTTCATTTTGAAATCCACCACCTTTTTCAACAGGTCCAGCCGGGCAAAAGCAGCATCCTTTACGGGTGTCTGCGTCATGCGGTACAGGTCGTAATAATGTCTGGAATACCGGCTTGGCATTGCCAGATGTTCCGGTCGGTTAGCCTCATGGTGAAGGATCGTGGCCTTTTCCCAAAACGTCCGTTCCGGCGCCACAGTCAGAACCGGCGTAGACGGCTGCCCGAAAACAGCCGGGTATTGTTCGGCGGCATAGGGCGTGATTTCTGCGGTTGTAGCTGGCGTCCATGCGGCCAGTGCGCCAATCTCCAGACGGATTACCTGCAGCATGACCGGGTTCGTGAACAGCTTGGGATAAGCAAAAATGACGGTTTGCTTTTCTTCTTCATCCATGTGGATGTCGGCCTCGCGGCCGATTGCTTCGGATAACCCTTCTTTGATAGCAGGGCGGAAGGTTTCCGCCAGAAAGACTTCTGCACGGACATTGGCCTCTTTATTGAAAGCATCCTGCTTCGTGTTAGAGCGTTTCTCCCAGGGCTCGTCTTTGCCATACCCTAATACCCGCCAGTCCAGGATCAGGTCGATGTCCTCAGAAAACCGGCTTATCAGGTGGAAGACTTTTGAAAGACTGGTGCCGCCCTTAAATGTAATCACTTCTTTCCAGGGCGAACGGTGGAACAGATAATCCAGAATAAAGCACACCCAAAAATCCTTTTCCACAATGGCGTCATTCATACCCATCTTATCGGCTGTATTCCTAAACAACTCC